>CAYYNB010000144.1:0-16129 GCA_964472565.1 uncultured Anaerolineaceae bacterium | reverse complement strand
TTGCTGCGGAGGACAACCTGCCGTTTCGCAAGCTGCCCAAGGGCATCGAGTCGGGCACTGCGAAACCGAGTGCCGATTAAGCTTGATCCGCCTGCCCCGCCCCCGAACGGGCGACAACCCGACGACTGCCCACCGCACCACTTGCCCGCTTATGCAGATACTCGTAAGCTTGTGACAGAACAAGTGAAACGAGGAGCAATCCGATGAAACGGTTAGCCTGTTGGGTTCTGGTGGGGCTGATACTGGCGGCAGGACTGCCGGTGCAGGCCGAAACGCTGCCAACCATTATCACCTTTGAAAGCAGCAGCGCGACGGTGACAGTCGAGGATATTGAGGCAGGGACGGCGATCACGACGCTGAGCTGGACAACCATCGGCATGACCGATCAGTACCGTCTGCGGCTGCACGCCTATCGTCTGAATAGCTGGGAACCGGTTTTCGGCGCGGAAAGCGTGCCGCTGGAGGCAAACGGGGAGCGCGAGATCACGGTTCAGATGCCGCAGAATTTCGGCCCGCCGACCTATCTGCTGTCGATCACCGATCTGCAATCGCGGATCGTCGATCAGCGCACGATCAGCCTTCCCTATGAGATTCCGCCGACAGCGCCAGAAATTGAGCAGTTTACGGTGGATGCACAGCAGTTGGATGCTGTCGCACTGTCACAGGGGCAGGCCCTGGTGACGGTGTCGTGGAATATCAGCAACCGCCCGCCGACGGCGAATCCGGTTTTTGAGCAGGTTTTTACCGATAATTCGTACCAGTCGATTGAACTGCCGCGTTCCAATTTCTGGATTCCATCGCGCGGGCAGGGAGTGGTGGCCCCGGTGTACCGCGCGGGGCTGACCAGTGTCATGCTGCGGCTGCGCCTGGTCGATATGGCGTCACAGGAGGTATACGCGGAGGAATCCGTTACCCTGCCGGTGATCGGCAGCGCGCCGGTGGTACTGGCGACTCCGATCCCGCCGACGCCGCTTCCCTCCTATCCGCAGAATCCGGTCCCGGTGACGGGCACCGGGCAGATTGTGGCGTTTACAGTAACCCCGAATATTGTGACGCCGGGGTCGGCGGTCACGCTCGCCTGGGAAGTTTTGGGAACGGGCGGCGTCACGGTTGAGCAGCGGATCCCCAATACCAGCGTCGTGACACAGGTCGTCCAGGCGCAGTCGCCCAAAGGCACGGCAACCGTGTATTTGCCGGATTACGCCGCGTACAGTGTCCAGTTTACGCTGTGGACCGCCGCCCGTGATGCCAGCCTGACGGCAGACGTTCAGATTCACTGCCCCTATACGTTTTTCTTCGGCGCGGCGGATGGATGTCCGGTGCGGGCCGTGGCTGAAATCGAGGCGGCCTACCAGCAGTTTGAGGGGGGGATGATGGTGTGGCGGGGAGATACGCGCGAAATTTATGTGCTGTACGAGGATGGGCCGTATCAAAACGGCACGGTGACGTATACCACCGAAGCCAGTTACGCCACCATGCCCGATCCTGACGCGACGCTCATGCCGCCGCTGGACCGGTTTGTGCCCGCGCATGGTTTCGGCAAAATCTGGGCGAATGCGCCCGGCGTGCGCGAGAAACTCGGCTGGGCGCTGGGGTCGGAACAAAGCTACCGGATGACGATTCAGGAAGTAGCCATGACGCGCGAACCGCCGCCCGGCGTGCTGTTTTATTTCACGCTGCCCGATGGCGCGGTGATCGGGACGGGGTTGGGATTGTGGAGCGTGGTGGAATAGCGGGAATAAAAAAGAGGGCAGCGCAAACTGCCCTCACATTGAAACACAGGCAAGAATTAGTGCGCCTCGACCAGATAGGCGATCACGGCGGCACGTTCTTCGTCGCTTAACTGCGCGCCTTTTTCGACCATTTCATCGACAATAGCCGTCCAGCCCGCTTCGTCTTCGTCGCGGCTGTCGATGCGTTCGCGGTCATGGCAGACCGTGCAGCGCTCGTCCACGAGGGCATTCCCATCCAGGGCGGCGGGTTCTTCGGTAGCTGTGCCGTAGCCGGTGCTGATCTCGCCAGAGGCCAGACCCACAGCGGTTTCGGCCAGTTCGGTCTTCACTTCGTCGGGAACGACATCCGTAAAATCGTGGAAATCGGCCAGCGCGGCTTCACCAAAGAAGTTGCCCGCCGGAACCGTCCCGTCGGCAATGCTCATGATGATCGTGGCGACACCCTTATCCAGCAGTTTCATGGCGCTGGAGATAAGGCAGGGATGCGCTTCGGGCAAAGTTCCCCACTGGTCGCTGTCCACGCCGATGCAGAACGGCGGCTGGCCCGCTTCGGTCACGGCGTTGGCGATTTCGATCAGGGCACCGTTGCCGGTTTTGCCGCCCGCGCCGAAGATCACATCGGCTTTTTGATCCAGGGCTGCGCGTGCAGTCTGGGCACCCCATTCGGGATCGCTGAAGGCCTGGTCAATCGAGCCAGGGTGATAGGTCGAGATGATCTGTAGGTCGGGATTCGTCGCGAGAGCACCCGCTTCGAAGCCTTCCTTGAAGGCAACAACGGGCGGCACCGAGTCAGTGCCAAGCACGGCGGCGATGATGTTGGTCTGGGTCATACGTGCCGCCAGCACACCCGCCAGATAACCGGATTGATCTTCGTGGAAGACGAGGCCCACCACGTTATCAACTGCTTCGCCCTGGAACTGGTCCACCCCGATGAAGATGATTTCGGGATAGGTCGCGGCGGCTTCAAGCGTCGCGGTGCCGAGGGCATAACCAACGGTTACGATGATCTCGTAATCGTTTTCGGCAAATTCAGCGATATTCTTGGCGTAATCGGCAGCATCCTGGGTTTCGATGTAATCGATTTCCGCGCCGCATTCGCCAGCGGCCAGGACACCCTGCCAGGAGCTTTGGTTGAAGCTCTTGTCGTTGATCTGGCCGACATCCGTCACCAGACCGATCTTGAGATTGCTCAGATCATACTGTTCACAGTCGATCAGCGCGGGGGGTTCTTCATCCTGGGCAGCGGTGGGGAGGACGGGCAGGAGGAACAACAAAACGAGGACAAGACGTAACAAGTTCTTCATTTTGAAAACTCCTCAAATATAGTTATATCTAAAGCGTACCCTTAATTGTAGACTTAGTTGTAAATCTCGGCAAAGAAGAGGGCCGGGCTATAATTGAGGCTGTTGGTTCAACCAGTTGAGGAGCAGAACACGCGATGAAAAAACTTCAATCGCTGCTGTGGGGAACAGTTTCGGCCCTGATCGGCATCTTAAGTATTATGCCGTCATTCCCGGTTTTTCCGCGCCGCGGGCTGGCGATGCTTCAGTTGATCGCCACTGAAAATCCGGGGTTGGCGATGTTCAGCGGCGGGCTGGCGATCTGGCGCGGGCTGCGCGTCCGCTGCTGGCAGGCGGTCGGGCTGGGAACGCTGGGGTTTGGGCTGGGACTGCGGCCTTTGATCCGGCGCAAAGCGGTGACGCGCGCGATGTCGGAGGCGATGCGCGAAGGGTTGGGCATCGGCTGGCAGAGCCAGATTCCGCCGGAGGTTCACCGCGCGTTCGGCCAATCGCACCGCACGGATTTGTGGGGGCCGGTGTTGTACCTCGCGGGGATTCGCCCGCACGTGACACGCGATATTCTGTTTGCGGTGCCCGACGGCCACCCGCTGCGCCTGGATATGGTCGAACCGAAACATGCCAACGGGCCGCTTCCGGCGATTGTGGTGGTGCATGGCGGGGCGTGGTTCCAGGGCGATAAAAGCTCGTATGCCTTTGGCCTGCATGATCGCTGGCTGGCCGCGCAGGGCTACGTGGTGTTTGATGTGCAGTACCGGCTGGGCGCACCCTGGCCCGCGCCGCTGGCCGATGTCAAATGTGCGATCCGCTGGGTGCGGGCGAACGCCGCCCGCTATAACGTCGATCCCAACCGGATCGCGGTGATGGGGCGTTCGGCGGGGGCACATCTGGCACTGATGGCCGCCTATACGGCCAACGATCCCAAGTTCCCGGCAAGCTGCCCGGCGGACAGCGGGCTGAGTCAGGTCGATGAAAGCGTACAGGCGGTGGTGGCGAGTTATGCTCCCACTGAATTACGCTTCTGGCCGGGGGATCGCGGGACGGCGATTGAGCAGTTACTGGGCGGGTTGCCGGACGAGATTCCTGATGTGTACCGCGACGCCGCGCCGATTTCGCATGTGCGGCCCGGCCTGCCGCCGACGATGCTGGTACATGGTCAGCGGGACCGTTTGGTGCCGCCGACGCACAGCGAACTGCTGGCGAATTATTTGCGGGCGTCGGGCGTCACGACGGTGCTGCTGCGCATTCCGTGGGGACGGCATGGCGTGGACAGCCTGATCGTCGGGCTGACAGGGCCAATGATTCAGTACGATGTGGATCGGTTTCTGGCATGGGTCTTTAATCGGGGGACACATGAAAAATAGTCTGTTGATCGCGCTGATATTGGTGCTGGCGGCGTGCGGCGGGGGCGATAGTGAAAAAGCGCCGGAACTGGTCGCCCCGGTGACGCACCGCACCGCCGTTCCAACGGTCCCGCCGAGTGTGACCCCACAACCCACTGCGGAGTCCGCGACAGAGTCGGCTACGGAGTCCACTACGGAAGCGACCACCGAACCAACCACCGCATCAACCACCGCGTCCGCTACCGAACCGGCGGCTGAAGTCGTTAGCCTGCCTACCGCTCGTTTTGAAGTAGTATCTCTCAAAAACGAAATCAATAATTTTCTGACCGAATCCGACGACGCGCAGTTGATGGATCGGATTGATATTTTTTACCGTACGGTCACCGGCGCGGCGGCATCCTGTTTTGAATCGTCGCTCTGGGGGGAATCTGATCCGCTCGAACTGCTGAGCTTCAATCCGATGAGTGTGGACCTGGCGGCGTGGCACACCTCGGTTGATTTTTTCCCGGAAGCGGAACTGATGCAGCGGATGAATGATACGCTGGCGCGGGCGTCGGCGGCAGTGCCCACAGCGCAGCCGCTGCGTTTCTGCCTGCTGCCGATCCCGCCTTATGCCGCGCCGGAAGAGGTGCCAAACGGCGGCGTGAATTCGCTGGTGTTGGGCGATGTGGTGCTGGTCACGTGTATGGCGGGTGATTACTGCCTGGATACCATCGAACGCGAAGTGGTGATCAATTACGGTTATGCCCTTCAGATCGTGGAGGCGGGCCTGTCGGGGTCGGAAACGCCGCTGCTCAACTTCGCGATTTATTGGGGGCGGGCCGGGCTGCTGGCGCAGGACGTGCTGCCGGATGTCGATCTGCGCTGGGAAAATGCGCTGACCGCCGAACAGGAAACGGAACTCTGGACGCGGATGCAGGACAACCTGTATGCCACCTATAACCAATATCCGGCGGGCCGCCGCATCGATTCGTTTTTGTATGGCGACACGAACCGGAACCTGTACCCGGCATGGGGCGGGGTGTATATCGGCGCGCAGATCGTCAAGGCGTACCAGGACGAGCACCGCACCACGAAACTACCGGCCTTGTTTGCGCTTACCCCGCGTGATCTCTTCACTGCAAGCGGGTATGCGCCCGGTGCTGAGGACGACAGCGGCGGATCGTTGTCGGGGGTCGGATTCTGATCTGGATCAGCCTGGAATCTTAATTATTCATGAATTCAGGCACAATAATCTTGAGCATCCTCGCATCGAAGAGTAGACTGAAGAAAGAAACTCGATCTATTGTGAGGGAATAATGGCTAAATTTACCGTTGAAAAACTGTCTGGTGAACCGATAGTCTTGTTTACGGCACTAGAAGGCTATCGTATTTCGGCTGATCTGCCCGCCAGCATTGAGGCGGCGGTCACATTGATTAATCGACAATCACAGCCCGTCTACTACATCCAGAATTTAGTTCAGATGGCGGCGGATATGAATGAAGTCGCGCTGGCGGCGAATATGTTGGCGCGGAATGAGAGTCCGTTGTATCACCATCCGAATATCGGATTGGTGATTGTGGTGACGGGCGATCCGACGATCAAGATGGCGTTTCAAGGCATGCACAGCCAGATGTACGGGAATCTCGAATCCGCGTCCTTTGATACGCTGGATGAAGCATTGGAATTTGCGCGTTCGGGCCAATAAGATCAGGCCATCCCAGGGAATTCATCCGGTTAGCCGCCTGGCGAACGGACAGATGGAATGGATAACGGTTGTAGGGGCAGGTTTGCAAACCTGCCCTTACGTTTGATAACCGAACTCACGCCGGAATCCCAGCGAGATCGGAAATCCGCATCAATACGCCCCGCCCCGTAACCCCGACATTATTAGCCATCGAAGTTAACCATCCAAGTTAGCCATCGAAAGACTATAAATTCACGAACATCTGTGCTATTCTGTATCTTAGGGTGAAGACAATTCAAATCCGTAGAATGGCTCTGCGGCAGGACTTCTTGCCAAAAAGTACCACTTCCTGCCAACATCTCGCCCTTTTACAGTCGATTTTCCCCTCAGGCCGCTCACAAAGGGGGGGCGGGGGTCAGACAAAAAAAAGACACCTCGACGGATCGAGGTGCCTTCGACGGGCTGTTCGCCAACGGCAGTTATTCGCCGCCGAGTTGGTCGCGCGTCATCCAGCCCACCATGCCCATGCAGTCCACCTGATAGTAGTCAATCCCATCCAGGCTGCCTACTTTCAGAATAGTCACAGTTGTATTAGCAAAGCACTGTCCGTTACCCAGTTGATTCGGCCCCGGATTTTCATACAGCGATGAAAGCGCCGGGGACGCGGGCAGCGTCACCTGATCGCCCTCCGCCGCAATCGGATCCACCGGAGCTTCCAGCGCCGATGCCGGGTCCACATCCGCCAGGTCAAGCGGCTGGTAGCCCAGATAAGCACGCCACTCGTTTTCGACCTCCAGGAAGGGCTTGCCCGTCACGCTTTCCACCGCTTCATATACCGACAGCCCCTCGCCGCGCATCAGTTCTACAATTTTGAGGTGAATCTCTACGCCGCCGTAATTTGCCAGCAGATAATTGAGGAACGACGGCCCAACATCATACGACAGCGCGTAACACCCGTCCGCCTGAGTCTGATCCGAGCCGATCTGCGTGTACAGGCTGGGAATATCTTGCAGCGTGGCGAGATGCCGCAGCCGCTCATCATACGTGCCCGGCGCGATGCCGAACCATTCCGGCTGGCCTTCGGTCCACCATTCCGGCCCCAGCGCCCCGCCGAGAATATCGAACTGGTACAGGTGGACGATTTCATGCGTCGTGGTGTGATAGATCGTGTTGATGCGGCGCTCCATCGTCCATTCTTCCGGCTGAAGCGCGTAGATGCATTCCTCGTTGCCGCGCACCATTTGATCGTCGCGCAGCGTCTGGACACTCATCCCCAGGTCGTTGCTGGTGAACCCGGCCACGCGGTCATTCGTCACGCCGCCATAAATTTCGCCCAGCGCGTCCCGGCTGGGATACACCACCGCAATCGGCTTGTAGCTGAGCGCGCGCCCAAAACCCGCCATGCGGCGTTCGTGCGTGGCGGCCATCGCGTCCGCCATCTTTTGGGCGATCTGTTCCTTGACATCCTCACCAAACCCGAACCAGTACAGCACCACATGATCGCTTTCCATGCGGAACCATTCGCGCGTGCCGTCCCAATAATCCATCGGCACCGGTTCAGTTTCCACCGACTTTTCCGACGCATCCCGCACGCGCCAGTAGAAATCGAAGTGCGTCCACGCCGGGCGTCCCAGGTCGGTTTCCCACGGGCGCGCCACCCATTCCCCGGTGGTATCGTCATATTCCGCTACCGCGCGGGTATTCGTGCCATGAACAAACGCGATAAACAGGATCACATCCTGAATCGCGCCGCCCTCCGATTCCGCCTTGACGCGGAATTCCATACCCTGCGGATAATGCGACATCACCGTGGTAGCGCCAATGGTAAAGCCTTCGATTTCCGCGCCGGGAAACGTCAGCGGGTCCGCATTACCGCCCACCACGTCCAGCGTATACGGCGTATTCTCCGCCGGATACGGTGTCGGAGTCGGAATATCCTGGGCGCGTGGAGCCGCGCCAACCGGAAAAACAACCAGCATCAGGGCCAGGACCGGCACCAGCACCAGGCCCAAACCCAACACCAAACGAGCTGTAGTACGTTTCAAAGAGTCCTCCTCTAGCGTATTAAAAAGGGGATAATCTATCCCCTCAATTCAACCAGATTTTCGTTTTTTTGCCACTTACGATTGGGCCGGAATTTCTACCCGGCGGTGCTCCTGAGCCGAGCGGCGCGCCGCATCGATCACATATTGAACCGCCAACCCATCGGCGAACGTCGGCGGCTGAAGCACCGCCTGCCCACGAATGGAATCCACCATCAGCCCAATCAATTTGGTAAACGGGCCGAGCCGTTTATCATCGCCGGGCAGCCACAGCGGCGGATCGTACTCCGTTGGCACATCGATCAGTGCCAGCGGCTCACCGCGACGGCGGCCCCACAGCCGCAGATCGTCATCTACCACCAGCGCGCCCTCGGTGCCATGAATCGCCAGCCGCTGCGCCTCCCCACCCGCCACAGCGGACAGGTTGATCACGCCGCGTAAGCCATCCTGCAATTCAAGCGACAGCAGCGCGCCATCGTCGCTGGTCATGTCGCGGGTGCCGCCTTCGGCCAATGGGCGCGTTTTATACTGCGGTGTGGTGTGAACCGTTGCGGTTACGGCCTGAACCTCACGCTTGCTCAGCCACCGGAAGGCATCAATAAAATGAGAGCCAATCGCGCCCAACATCCCGCCGCCTTCGGTCGCATCGCTCCACCAGTTCCAATGCCGCGCCGGATCCCAGCGCATCGCGGACATAAAGGTTGCTTCGAGCAGCACCGGTTCGCCGATATAGCCCTGATCCACCAGCACTTTTTGATAATAGCGGGCCGGAACATAACGAAACTCAAAATCGGTCACATGAATGCGCTGCCGCCGGGTTGCCTCGTCCAGCATTTCGCGCCCTTCCTCAACCGTCATTGCCAGCGGCTTTTCGCACATCACATGCGCGCCGACTTGCAGCGCCGCCACAATCATCGCGTTATGCCACCTCGGCGGCGTGACGACGCTCACAATATCGGGCTTCACGTCCACCAGCATCTGCTCATAATCCGTATACACGGCCCGCACACCATATTGAGTGCCAATTTCTTTGGTTTTCTGGTCTGTACGGCCACACAGCGCGACCACCTGTGTATCGGCGTATCCCGTAAAACCGGGAAGCTGTACGCGTGCGCCGAAGCCTGTTCCGATAATCGCTACCCGCAAAGGATCGGTTTCAGACATCATACGACATTCATCCTTGTTGTGATAGAAGTACTGCCCATATCAATCATACCCATTCCTGCCAAAATCTGCCGGACTTACTTTGGCGCAGACCTGGCAATGATGACAGTCCCGGTTGTGCTGGCGCTCTCTTTGTTCCGGTTGTAGATCGTCAGCGTGACCTGATAGGTCCCCGGCTTGGTATACGTCCACCAGGGATGCTGATCGGTGCTGGTGCCGCCGTCGCCAAACTGCCATGTCCAGCCGATAATCTCACCCGTACTGGTATCCGTAAAGTGAACGCGCTGGGGAACCACACCCTGAGCCGGTTCCGCGACAAAGCTGGCAGTCAACACCGCCGTCGGAACAACCCGCAGCGTCACCGCCGGCAGGATGAGCGGCAAGGGCGTCAGCGTAGGAGCCGCCGTCGGGATGGCAATGGTCGGGGTTGCCGTCGGTGTGAAGGTTGGAAGCGCGATAGTCGGCGCTTGAGTTGGAATCGCAATCGTCGGCATCTGGATCGGGAGCGGCGTCGCTGGCCCTGGGGTGAGTGTCGGCGGCGCGGTCGATGTCGGGCCAGGCGTGGGCGAGGCTGCCGGTAGTAGGAACGGCCCGGTTATGATGCCATTCGCATCCACTTCTAAACCCTGCCCGGCCTGGACGCTGACCTGCTGCCCCGTGACCTTGATCAGCGCCTCAACGGTCCCCTCGGTGACTTCAAGTTTTAACGTCGTTCCGGTAATGACACGGAACTTAGTCCCGCGGACCGTCAGGTTAGCAATCGGCGTTTCCAGGACATAGCGGCTTTTGCTTCCGGCGGCGAGTTTGACCGAATGGGCCGTCTCACCTGCCAACTGGCTGAGATTAATCTCAGTCGTGCCATCCTTCGCCAGTTGAATACTTTGGATCACCAACGTTGTGTTCGGCAAAATCTCAACTTCCGTCCCCACAAAGAAGTTGAGCAGCGCATGCCCTGCCCCATCGGTGACAATCGTTTCGCCCGGTTTGACAGGCTGGGCATCGGCTACGAGCGTGCTTTGCCAGGTTACGTTGGCACTCAGCACCGACAACACACCCTCGCTTGACAGGGATTCGCTTTGTGCGCCAGACTCGTCATCGCCGCTCGATAGATTACAGGCCGTCAGGGTTGAGATCAGAAGAATGCATATCCACAAGCGCTGTCTGAACATGAGCATGTCCCCATATCCATCAACATGTACTCTCAGTGTATGTGGAGTTGGCAACAGCGGCAAGTGGCCTGTTTAAGCAGGACGCATTATCCTTAGAACCGATCAAGATGGAGTATCTCGCCATGTTTGAATGGAAACAGCGTAAAAGTCACCTGGACCCCTATTTTCGCGCCGTCTATATCATGGAACTGATCGCGGTTGCGGCAACCATTGCCGGGCTGTTTCTTGTCTGGTGGGATGGCCGCGAGACGTATACAGCTTTCACCTTTCTCAAACGCAGCGCGGATCGTCTGATGCAGCGCGATGTCCGGCTGTTGGGCCAGCCGCTGATCGTGCTCTGGCTGCTGTGGCCGTCGATCCTCATCTCGACCCTGCGCGGCATCACGGGTCTGCTCGTCACACCGGTGGCCTTCCGCCGCCTCGCGCTGTTCGCCTGGATCATCGCCATGCTGGTTCTGACACACTTTTACATCAGCTTTAGCGAAGAGGTCGATATACATTCACCCCTGCGGGATGGCAGCATTCAGCGCGGCTTCTGGTTAAGCGCCTGGTCGATCCTGATCACCGGGCTTCTGATCCTCACTGAATATCTGATCCGCGCGCCGGAAGATGATTTCACCTCGCAGCCGCTGACCTCCGAACCTGTCTCGGATGCCGAAAAATTGTGGCGCGGCGAATACCAGACCTGTCCTTACTGCGGCATGCTCAACGAGCCGCACGCCAAGTCGTGTTACAACTGCCATAATCTGCTGTTCGATTTTCGCACGTCCAAGGATACGTAGCATTCAGCGCGGCGTTCTTAGTACAATCGAACCAGCGTATCTGTAATTTTTATCCACGATGGAGTGACGGCATGGACTTCGATGTACTTCTCGGCGCGACGGGTATTTTTGTGCTGCGTGTGCTCGGCAACATGATCACAACGGTGCGCCTGGTCACGCTGGTGCGCGGGCAGAAGATCGCCTCATTTTTGCTCGCCATCCTGGAATCGCTGATTTTTGCTGTCACCATCGGCGGCGTGGTGTCTAATCTCGACAATATGTGGAATCTCGGCGCGTACTGCCTGGGTTATGCGGTGGGCGGCTACCTGGGCATGGTCCTGGAACAGCGGCTGATCCAGCGTTTTGTCTCTATCGAAGCTATCTCGCAGCACGGCGCGCACAAAGTCGCAACCGCCCTGCGCGCGGCAGGCTACGGTGCCACGGAAGGCTGGGGTGAAGGGGCCGAAGGGCGCGTGGGATCGGTGACAGCCGTTGTGCCCCACCAGGAGGTCAACAAAGTGATCAATATTATCCAGGATGTAGACCCGAAAGCGTTTGTGATGATGGACGAGCTGCGCGCCATCACACGCGGCTATTTCCGGCGCTTTCTGCGCCAGGAGCGTTAGTGGACGCGGTGATCCGCACGGCGATTGAACGCCATCAGCTGATCGAGCGAGGCGAACCAATCGTCGTCGCCGTATCGGGCGGCGTCGATTCGCTGGTGCTGCTCCACCTGCTCCAGGCGCTTTATCCCGGTCAGCTTTACGCCGCCACGCTGGATCACGGCATTCGCGGTGAGGCCAGCGCCGCCGATGCCGATTATGTGCGGCAGCTTGCTCACGCCTGGCAGATTCCGATCACCGTGGGGCATGCCGCTGTGCCCACCCTCGCGGAACAGCACCACTTGAATCTGGAAGAGGCCGCGCGGCAGGTCCGTTATACTTTTTTGCAGCGCGTCGCGCTGGCGGTGGGCGCATCCAAAATCGCAGTGGGACACCACCAGGATGATCAGGCCGAAACGATCCTGATGCACCTGATCCGGGGCAGCGGCTTAAGCGGGCTGCGCGGCATGCTGCCCTCATCGCCGCTGAGTCCGCAGCATCTTTTAACCAACGCGCCGCTTCGCTGTGATCCGCCCTTATCCGAACCCCCGAACAACCAGCCGGTCCAGATCATTCGCCCGCTGCTCGATGTTTCACGCGCCGCGATTGAGGCTTACGCCGCCGCGCACCACATCCAACCGCGACATGATACCACCAACGACGACACCACCTATTCCCGTAACCGCATCCGGCACGAGGTGCTGCCGCTGCTGGCAGCGCTGAATCCGCGTATAGGGGCGGCGCTGGGCCGGATGGCGGACGTGCTGCGCGAAGATGAACGCTGGCTGAAGCAGGCCGGAGACGCCGCCCTCAAACGAGCGATCCGCGTCGAACGAGCCGATTCGGTCATTCTGGATCGGGAGGTGTGGCAGACATTCACGCAGGCCGAAAAACGCTATGTTGTGCGGGCTATCATCCAGCGGCTGCGGCCTGATGTGCAGGATATGGAACTCGACCAACTCGACCAGTCAATTGATCTGACACAGCATCGTGAGCGAAAAACCGGGCTTCTGCCGGGCCGGTTGGTGCTGCGCACCGAACGCGAAGGAATCACGATTGGGCCGCCGGGTATGGATGTGCTGGAAATGCAGCCCCACGACGACGCGCCCGCACTGCCCACAGCTTATCGCGCCACTTTTGCGGCTGCCGAGGCGCAGTTACAAGAATCGGGGTGCTGGATTTTCGAGGCACGGCCACAGCTTCCCGCCGATGATCTGGCCTCAATCCATGCGGATCCACTGGCAACCGCGCTGTTGGTTCCAGACAACGCCGTGCTGACCATGCGCACACGCCAGCCGGGAGATCGTTTCTGGGCACGGGGCCACACCCAACCGACCAAACTCGGTGATTTGATGACCGGGATGAAAGTTCCTACCTCTGCCGCATGGCGCGACGTGGTGCCGCTGCTGCTGGTCAACGGCGAAATTGCATGGTTTGTCGCCCCAACGGCCCAGGGTGTGCGCGGACGAGTGAGCGCCCGGTTTGCCATCCCGGAAGATAACCGGCTTCCAGATGGAAAACAGATCATTGTGGCGCGCTGGTACAAAAGCGCGCGGGATTCTGAAAATTAACGAAATTGAACATCTAACTCTATTGCGTCTTTATGTGACGTTTGTGATATAACTACTATAGAGATTAATAAAGCCTTGCATTTTTGCAAACCTTCAGATATAGTTAAGGTAACATAAATCTTGACATGTTCAGAGGCGGGTATACATGGTCAACGGAGATGATGCGTACATCTTAGTTGTGGACGACGAAGGCGCAATTCGTTATTCCATCAGCAAAACCCTGCAACGGGTAGGTTATCAGGTCCATACAGCAGCTTCGGGCGAGGAAGCCCTCGAAATGATGCAGCGCCAGGAATATGATGTGGTGCTGACCGACATTCGGATGCCTGGTTTGACCGGTGTCGAACTCCTGTCACGCATTAAGGAGCGCGCACCTGATTCAGTCGTTATTTTATTAACCGGGTATGCCAGCCTGGAAACGGCCATTGAAAGCTTACGCTTAGGCGCACATGATTATTTGGTGAAACCCAGCAGCAGCCACGACATCCGCGAGAGCGTGTCGCAGGGCATCGAACGCGCCCGCAATATGAAACACCGCCGCGTCTTGCTGCGTTCGATCCGCGATAACGTCGAAGAACTGACGGGCGAAAATATCGACGAGTTGATGAATGAAACCAAACCGTCGTCGGTGCGCCCATCCAGCAGCAGCACGCCGGTTGTGACGCCGGTCACCACCATGACCATCGGGCCGCTGACGATTTATCCCGGACGGTACCAGATTTCGGTGGGCGACCAGCCGATTGACCTCACGCCGACGGAATTTGATCTGCTGCTGTACCTGGCGGCGCATCGGGGCCGTGTCGTGCCGTGTTCGGAACTGGTGCGCGAAGTGCGCGGTTACGCACTCGACGAGCACGAAGCCCGCGAAGTCATCCGGCCACACGTCAGCAATCTGCGGCGCAAGCTCAAGGCGTCGGGACAAAACCCGAATATCATTGTGAATGTGCGCGGCATTGGCTACCGTTTGTCCGAAACCGCCTAAGCAAAACAGGGTTGATACAGAAGGGCACTGCGGTGCCCTTTTTTATTGGAGTCGCAAATCTATGAAACGATGGGGATCTCTCGTGCTGATGGTGCTGGTGGTGTTGGCGCAAAGCCAGATGCCGGTTCACGGTCAGGCGCAAAACATGACGCTCGAACAAAAAGTCGGGCAGCTCTTTCTGGTCACGCTCTATTCGACCAACCTCGATCAGGCGGATCGAAACTTTATGGCGGCGACGTATCCGGGCGGCGTCGTGCTGTTTCCGCATAACATCCAATCGCCGGAACAAGTCACCCAACTGACAAATGCGCTGCAACAATACAATATCGAGATCGGGGTGAATGTGCCGATGATCATCGCGGTGGACCAGGAAGGCGGCGTCGTCACGCGGCTGGATGCCGGATTCACGCGGTTTCCGTCGGAACTGCTGATCGGCGCGACGAACAACGAAACCGACGCGATGCTGATCGGCACGGCGATGGGCGAAGAAATGAAAGCCGTCGGGATCAATATGAATCTCGCGCCGGTGACGGATTTGTATTATCCGAACGGCGCGGACCGGGGCAACGTGCTGTACCGGCGCGTGTTCGGACAGTCGCCGGAAATGGTCGGGCGGCTGGCGGGCGGTGTGATCAATGGACTGCAAGCCGCCAACGTGATCGGCGTATTGAAACACTTTCCCGGTCATGGCGCGGCAACCACCGATAGTCACAGCGATCTGCCGATTGTGACGCAAACACGCGAGGAAATTAACGCCAGCACGCTGATCGCGTTTCAGGGAGCGATCAATTCTGGCGCGGGCGCGATCATGACCGGACATTTGTATTATCCGGCGCTCGATCCGGGATTCACGCGTCCGGCTACACTGTCGCCGGTTATCCTGAACACGATTCTACGCGAGCAGATGGGTTTTCAGGGCGTGATCATCAGCGATGCAATGGATATGGGCGCGATCCGGCAGAATTACGGGTTGGGTCCGGCAGTGATTCAGGCGATCAACGCCGGGGTTGATTTGATCGCGTTTGGACCGCATCTGACGCTGGCCGAACAGCAGAGCGTGATCCAGGCGACGGTGGAAGCCGCGCGAACGGGCGCGATTCCGGCGGAACGGCTGGACGACGCAGTGAACCGCGCGATCCAACTGCGGCAGGATTACGGGCTGATGAACTGGGTTCCGCAAGATGTCGCTACGGCCAGTACACGGCTGAACCTGAGCGGACACCAGGAGATCGTGCGGGAGGTCGCACAGGATGCGATCACCGTGTTGGATAATTCTAGAAATATGCTGCCGCTGAACACCAATCAACGGATTCTGCTGATTTATCCGACGGATTACGCGGACGTGTCGAGCGCGTGCGCGGCCTATGATTTTGATGTGCAGGCGTACAGCGTTACTTATTATCCGAGCGCCGCTGAGATTTCGACAGCGGTTTCGATGGCGCAAAATGCCGAGATTGTGATCGTGTTTGTCGAGGATACGATGATCAACGCGCAACAGAACGCGCTGGCGTATGCGCTGCCGCCGGAAAAAACGATTGCTGTGTCGATGCGCGGCGTGGACGACTGGACGCAACTGCCGGGACCAATGTCCACGATTGTGCTGGCGTATGATTCGCTGCCGACGGTGCGCGCGGCGGTATGTGATGTGCTGTACGGCGCGGCTCCGGCGGTTGGGCGGGTTCCGGTTCCGATCGGACCGTATTCGGCGGGCGATGGTGTGGATGTCGTTGGGTAGGAGTTAGTTTTTAGTTATAAGTTAGGAGTTAGGAGTCAAGAGTTCTGACTGGTGAGTGATCC
>CAYYNB010000143.1:0-16157 GCA_964472565.1 uncultured Anaerolineaceae bacterium | reverse complement strand
CCTGGCAAGAAGTGGGATATTATGGCAGGAACTGCCCGGTCCCCCGCCCCCCCTTTAAACGCAGGCTGAGGGGAAAAAAGGTTAAATTGGCGTCGTGAGGACCCATCTCACGACGCCAGACGGGAAGATTGATCGATCTTCGCGGTGTGAGTTTTAAAGGTGCAATCCGTGCAAATTCAGAATAGCACGGGTGTTCGATTTTATCATCACCATTCACCGACTAACTTGACTGACTAACTTCACCGACTAACTCCAATGGTGAACTCGGATGGTTAATAATTTTGCGCTTACTCATCCAAATCCCAAGATTGGAGATCAGCGACGGGCAAGGTGAATACAAAAATGGTGCCGCCCGCCGGGTTATCTTCAATCCAAATCCTACCGTCATGCGCTTCAACGGCTAATTTGCAGAAGGTCAGACCCAAACCTGTACCGCGCCGACGCCCGCGCAGCCCTTCAATTTGCGTGAAACGGTCAAAGAGCTTGTCTTTGTACTCATCGGGAATACCGGGACCGGTATCCGCGACTTCGATGCGTATAAAGCCTTCTGTGCCGGGCAGCGCGCGAATGATGACCTGACCATGCTGGGGTGAAAACTTAAGCGCATTATCCATCAGGTTCAACAAGACACGCTCGATTTTGTGAGCGTCGATGTCCAGATGCGGCATGTTGGGCGGAACCGACACGATAATATTAACTTCGAGTTCCTGGGCGAGCGGGGACAGCTCTTCGACCACCGAGGCGCATAAGGTTTCAAACTGGGCCGGTTCGCGCTCCAGGGTCATCATGCCACTTTCGATTTTGGACACATCGAGCAGCGAGTCTACCAGATTCAACATTTTGCGCACGGCGCGAGAGGCCATATCGGTGGTCTGGCGAACGGCGACACCGAACGAATCGGATGGAGCCAATTCGTTTAGCAGCTTTAAACTGGCGGTTATAGCGGTTAAGGGACCGCGTAAATCGTGGACAATCATACTGCCTAAATCTTCGCGGGCCTGATTAAGCTGACGCTCTTTGGTGACATCGGAAAAGACCATTAACAGGCCCACCGCGCGCCCCGCATTATCGCGGACAGGGGCATCGGTGCGGTCCAGAAAACGAGTCTGAATCTGGAAATTGACACGGGTGCCATCATTGGAGGTGGCATCCCACTGCCCCAGCTTGAGATTTTGAAGCAATTTTAAGAGCGAATCACGGGAGAAACCCAAACGGGCCGCTATATCCAGTGCCGCATCCTGCACCAGATCGCCCAAAGGCAAGTCTATAATGCGATCCGGATCAAGGCCGAGAAGGTCAGACACGCGCGGATTCGCCAGCATGATATGGCCTTCTGCGCCGAGCAGCAGAACGGCCTCTTTCATGCTATCCAGAATGATTTGCAGGCGATCTCGCGCATCTTCGATGCGGCGGAAGAGGCGCGCATTTTCGATGGCGATCTGGGCCTGGGTTGCGAGTTGGGTGACAAAGGCCAGTTCATCGGCACTGTAGTCCCGATCCCGATCCAGGGAGATCACGCCGTAAACCTCTCGGCCATGAAGAATGGGCACATTAAGCTGTTTTTCGTCATGACTGGGTAGGCCCGTACGGAATGTTTCTTCGGTGGCTTTTGAAAGCAGCGATTTGTGGGGCGACAAACCCTGAGATGCGACTAAGCGCGGCATCCCTTCGTCGGAATGCAGTAACAAGGCCCCGGTGTGAGATTGAGTCGCTTCAAGCGCACGATCCAATACCAAGCGAAACAACCGGGGCAGATTCAGGGTGGAGGTGAGTTCGCGGCTAATATCGGCTAAGGCAGAAAGCTGTTCCACACGACGATGCAAGGCTTCATCGGTTTGGGTGTACAGCCGGGCATTGCTGATGGACGAGGACGCCTGATTGGTGAAATTGCGCAGCAGTTCGATTTCTTCGGCGCTAAAGGTCCGCGGCTCATCGAAATAAAAGACCAAGACGCCCAGAATATCGTCTCCGGTGCGCAGCAAATACTCAATCCACGCGCGCTTGGATTCGCGGATCATAGCGGGGCGAACGGGGGACGTACGCTGATCGGTGAGGACATCGGTTACGACCAGCGGCTGACGACGGCGCTGAAGATCACCAATATCCATGATCAGGGGGCGAACCGGGTCCTGTTTAAAGGATGCGCTCAACCCGTTCATACGCTCTAACACATAGGGGCGATGGGTGCCGTCCCACCACATAAACAAGGCTACCGCGTCACAGGACGCCATCGCAACCGCCGACGAACTGACGAGATCGAGCACCTGCTGAAAGTTCAGGGTCGTGTTGAGGATGGAGGCGATATTGTTCAGCGTGGCTAACTGCACCGAGCGATCACGGGCCTGACCGTAAAGCTGGGCATTATCGATAGCGATGCCTGCTTGCCCCGCTAATGTGGTCAACTGGCGCAGGTCGTCTGATGAAAAATGCTGCTCGGAGCGAGTAGAATAGACCACCAGACAGCCTAAAACACGCTCGGGTGCTAAAAGGGGCACCCCCAGCCAGGAATAGATGGGCGTGGGGGGCGGGGTTAAACCGCGCGCCTGCGCTTGCTGGGCCACACGATCCGGCAGGAGAAGGGATGTTTTTTGTTCGATGACATGCTCGATCAGACCGGTTCCCATTTCATGAGGTGGAAGCGGGACCGGGTGATGACTGGCGATATTCAAGGGGAAGTAGAGCGTGCTACGGTTGGCGTCAAAAAGCGCGACAGTGAAATTATTGACGTTCAGCAACTGGTTGACCTGACGGTAGATCACGTCAAGGAGGGCATTCAGATCCAGGTTGTTGTGCATGGCCTGACTGATGGCGGAGATAGCCGAGAGTTCAAGCACCTGCTGACGCGAACGTTTGCGAGAATGAACCAGGACAAACATGCCCAACACGACAATCAGGAAACTGAAGATCAGCAAGCCGAACGCCAGCGAAGATAACTGGTGATAGGTTACTGCGCCGACAACGGCGAATGGCAGCGGCACAAAAAATATGCCCAGGGCTTCGGGGCCGCTCCGCGATAACTGCCGGAGGAATCCGGTTCCCAGGATTGCCAGATCGATGCCTAAATAGACCAGAATTAACAATGCGAGGGGGAAAATGTCGCTGGTCGTAAGATTTTGAAGAGGAAGTTCACCATCCACCTGTTGATAGACAACATGTGCCAGAAACAGCCCCAAGATCAGACGATTGGCGGTGAACAAACCGGCCTGAACCATCACGCGTTTTTGGTAGACCCACAGGAGGATGTAGCCCAGCAGCACACCAGCGGCAATGCTCCAGAGTGCGCCGATGCCCAGCGTGAGATAGGCAAGCAGGGCCGCTGTGGGCGCGGGGGAGATCAGAATATCATCAAGCTTAATTCCCAGGTTGAGCATCAAGCCGATGAGCAGGATGAAAAATATCCAGAGTGATGCCGCCGGGAACGCGGTGGAGAGTAGAGCGGCAAGTGTAAAAAGACTCAGAGTCCCAACAAACAACAGACGTTTTGACACCATGAATTAGCCCTTGAACGGGTGGCCTAAACACCTATCAATCTAACATAGGCTCACGCAGAGGCAAATAATCAACCGGGCACAACTGGCAGTGTAAAACAAAATGCGGCACCGCCGTTAGGGCCTTCTTCGACCCAAATTTTTCCACTATGCGCTTCAACTGCCAACTTACAGTAGGTGAGACCCAAGCCGGTCCCTTTGTGACCGCGCAAGGCTTGATGATGAAGCTGCATGAATTTGTCAAAAATCAACTGGCGGGCTTCGGGAGGAATACCCGGCCCGCTATCGATGACCTGGATAAGCACCTCTTTTTCTTCGGCATGCGAAGCCGTGTTGATGGTGATTTGACTTCCCAGCGGTGAATGGCGCAGCGCATTATCAAGCAGATTGATCAACACCCGGCGGATTTTTTCGTTATCAACCCAGACGAGCGGCAGATCGGGCGGGATATGGGTTTCAAGACGAATTTGAGCGCCCATTGCCAAACTCTGAACGGAACTACAACTGCTCAGGATGATTTCATCCAGGGCAAAACTGTCACAATCCAACGCCAAATTCTGGTGTTCAAGGCGAGCTATATCAAGCAAGGATTGAACCAGACTCAGCATGTTTTCGCCACTGTTCATGGAGATATGCAGAATTTCGTTGAGCACATCGGGGGAGGTTTCGCCTTCGTTTAACAAATCCTGCATCAGGGTCATAGCGCTGATCATGGCGGTCAAAGGACTGCGCAGATCGTGGATAATCATATTTGTTAATTCTTCACGCAACAACACAATCTGGCGCTCTTCGGTCATGTCGCGCCAGATGACCAGCCAGCCCGCCAGACGGTGATTCAGGTCGAGCACGGGAGTCCCTATTTCATCAATATAGTGCCCCTGGGACTGCTCAAACTGGCGATGCGATATCTGATCGGGATGGTGGCGAATTTCACTCGCCAGATTGTTCAAACCTTCGATTGAAGTTCCGGCAACCTCTTTGAGCCAGTCCTCACCGGACTGCTGCAACCACTCAATAACATCTCCGCCAGGGTAAGATTTCTCGCCCAACATCTTTTGTGCAGCCGCGTTAATTTGCAGCAGACGGCGGCGACTGTCGATTAAAAAGATGCCTTCCCGCGTGGAGTCAAGAATGGCTTTCATCTGATCGTGGCCAGAACGAACTTCGTCGTACAGACAAGAACTTTCAAAGGCGACGGCGATTTGTCCGGCAAGCACCTCAAGTCCCTGGATTTCATTTGATGTGTAGTACTGGGCATGATCGAAACAGACTTCCATCACACCGCGCGCTTCGCCCGCACGCTTCATGGGGATGTAAACTGTCGCCTGAAAATCGGGACTGGGAAGCAGGGTCCAGTATTCGGGCAGCTTATTGATGTCCACCGAATAGTAGGATTGTCCGGTTTCTACGACCTGTTGAAGGAGCGGGGATAAGTCGGTGGGAGAGGGAATATTATCCGGGCCGACGATCATCAACTGTTTTTCGGGATCGCAGAGATGGAAATACAGCCGTACCTGCTGGGAATGGGCGATTTCCTGGGCGCACTTGAGCACAGTGGTGAGCACGTTCTGGAGATTAAGATTAGCCAGGAGCTGGTGCGACATGCTGCGCAAACTGAGCAGGATTTCGATCTGGCGGCGGCGATCACTGAACAGGCGCGCGTTTTCGATGGCAATTCCGGCATGTTTAGACAGGGTATCGACAAAATGAACGTGCGACTCATCAAAAGCGCGAGGGTACGGGGCTTCAAAGTGCAGCGCGCCGATGGTTTTTTCTTCACGCACAATCGGCACACAGAGGACCGAACATACGCCTGAATCCGGGGCGGTGCCTATGCCGGTGAGCAAAATGAGTTCCTGGCTCCTGAGCACTCGACTAATAATCCCCTGATCGATGGGATTGATATGATATGGTTTAGCGTTCGGGGTAACGGAGATAAACCGTTCCTCATCGATCAGCAGGGCACAACTGCCGGATGCGGCCCCGATGGCGGACATAATACCGGCGACTACATCTACTATAATCGTTTCTAAATCGAGGGTGGCGGAGAGATGGCGGGAGAGAACTTCGATGGTTGAGAGTTCAATGACCCGCTGGCGCAAGACATCGTTTTGAAGCAGAGTGTTGGGCAGAGCCGGGGTAATGAGTGATGCGAGCGTACTCAGCAACTTTGAATCATTGAGGGTAAAACGTTTTTTTCGAGTAACCGCGACAGCGCCGACCAACTGATCACCCGCGAAAAGAGGGATCCCCAGGAAGAACAGGGAAGCGGGAGCTGAGTCCGGAATCGGCTCCGGAGTTGCATTGAGCAGCGGCGCACGGGTTTTGATCACCTGATCGATCAGCCCGGCGGATAGCTGGCGGTCCGGCCACTGCTGACGCCGGGTATTGTCGATGACAAATGGAAACTGGATTTTATCCTGGGTGTAGAGCGCCATATAAAATGTGGGGGCTTTCCACAACGCCCGGATTTGCTGGTAAAAGCCAGTGAGCAGTTCATCCAGCGCGGGATGCGATGCGACAGCCTGGGCCAACTGGTTGACAGCGGCTAATTCAAAGCTACGCTGCCGAAGGAGACGCACCGTATAAACGATCAGCCCAGTTGTAGCAAAAAGGAGGAGCAAAGCAACGATAGCCGCAGTAGTGCCTCGATGGACGATAACTACTATGACTACAAAAAACAAAACTCCAATGAAAATACGTTGCCAAACCCGCATCTTGATCACACTTGCTTTAACACGATACTTCATTAATGATTTATCAATACTTTATCATATCCATATAGCCGGAACAATAGCTCATAGGTCTATATTTTGCGTAAAAAGGCACCAGTGAGTGATATTTGTAGAACACTGACGGGTTTCTCAAAGGACGAATGATGAACCATCTACCCGACTTTTACCATCCTTCTAAGGTGGGAACACTTTATATACCCGATACGCCGGGCGTGATCGAAACGGGGCGTTTGGCGGGCCTGCCCGCTGCGGATGAGGATGCGCATCGGATTATTTTGCTCCTGGTTGATCCTCAGGTGGATTTTATCCATACGGACGGCTCACTCAGCGTACCGGGAGCTGTACAGGATACCTGCCGGACCATTGAATGGCTCTTGAAGCATATGAACGAGGTTACGACAATCGCTACGTCAATGGACAGTCATATTCCAACCCAAATCTTCTATCCACAATGGTGGGTGAATCAAGAGGGGCAGCATCCAGCACCTTTTACACCGATTACGAGCCAGGATGTGAACAGCGGGTACTGGCAGCCTGTGTTTGAGGCGCAGTGGTCGCTGCGATATGTGAATACACTGGAAACGCAGGCGAAAAAAGAACTGATGATCTGGCCGCACCATACTATGATCGGGACGCCGGGGCACAGCATCACCCCCGCTTTGTATGAAGCGATTGTGTATCATTCGTCGGCGCGACAGTCGCGCCCGCTATTTTTGACCAAAGGGATGATTCCTAAAACCGAGCATTATTCCCTGCTCGAACCGGAAGTGAAAGTACCCAGCGAGCTACAGGGCGAACTCAATGTCCCGTTTTTGGAAAAACTTGCCAGCTATGACAAGGTGTATATCGCGGGACAAGCGAAGAGTCACTGCGTGCTGGAGACCGTTACATCGGTCGTCCGCTATTTTAACAGCCAGCCGGAACAACTCACCAAGTGGCATATTTTGAGCGACTGTATGTCGTCGGTGGCACACCCGGAGATTGATTTCGATGCGATGGCTAATCGAATGTTCGACCTCTACGCCGAACGAGGGCTACAGATCGTTCAGTCTAGCGATCCAATCGCATAGCTTGTTCGCACAAAAGAGGCCCTCAAAGCTTCTTTTGTGTTGGCAGGGATAAAGGTCATGTTGAGTAGGTGACGAGAGGCACTGTGTGGGTAAGAGACGACGACTTAGGATCAGGAGGAATTAGATAATAGTGAAGGAGGTCACAAATGCTGGATGCGCTCCTTATAGCTGGCACGGTGGTCTGTGCCATTCGAGCGATCCGCGCGCGCCAATTACTCTCAGCGGCATTATGGTTAGCTGGAGTGAGCGCCTTAACCGCACTCATGTTGTACAAGTTAGGCGCAGAGCAAGTTGCCGTGGTCGAACTCAGTGTTGGCGCGGGACTGGTGACAGTTCTTTTCGTGTTTGCCATCAGCATCGCGGGGGATGATGGCTTAGCCGAGCGGGAATTTATCCCGAATTGGTTCACAATTGGATTGGTCGGCATTTTTTTAGTGATCCTCGGCCTGATGATGCTGCCCCTGGATGAGATAGATGGGGCAGGCAGCAATACTGCTATGGCGGAGATGCTGTGGGAGAACCGGACGCTGGATGTCCTGTTGCAAACCGTACTTATTTTCAGTGGTGTTTTGTGTTTATTGGGACTGCTTACGGACAGCCATACACCGAACAAACATGAAATAATGGCAACCGGCAGTGAACTGGAAATCGACCCGATGGACGAGCGACCTGAGGAGGTAATAGCGTGAATCTGGACATCCTACTGGTCGGCGTGCTGGCGATTTTTGGCATTGGTCTGTACGGGTTATTGATTACCCGCAACCTGATCAAAGTCGTGGTGGCACTGCAAATTCTGGTCAAGGCGGCGCTGCTGGCACTGGTCGCAGCGGGTGAGGCGAGCGACCAACTGAATTTAAGCCAGAGTATCGCTATGACTGTGATTGTGGCTGATACTGTCGTGGCGGTGATTGGACTGGCGCTGGCGGTGCAGGTCAAGCGGGTGCTGGGCACATTTGACACCACGCTCCTATCCAAATTACGAGGCTAGGTTATGACCGATATACTGATTATTCTGGTGATAGGGCTGCCCTGGCTGGGGGCGCTGGCGGTGTGGCTGGCAGGGAATAAACGGCCCGAACAACAACATCTTTTGGCGGTGATTTTCGCAGTCGCGGCGGGATTGGCCGCACTGTTATTGATTCCGTCCTACAGCGATGCTGCCGAATTAAAGATTGAAGTCGGCAGCGTGTTTGGTAATTTTACCTTTGTGCCGGATGGACTCGGCGTTTTTCTGGCCGCAGTCGCAACGGTTATCGGGTGTTTGGCTGTTATTTTCTCCGTAGACTATATGCACGGCGATGCCGAACTGGGCCGTTACTATGCGCTGGTGCTGCTGTTCATCGGATCAATGGTCGGGCTGGTGCTGACCGGCAGCATGCTGCTGCTGTTCATCTTCTGGGAAATGACCGCGCTGTGCTCGTATGCACTGATCTCGTTTTATAACGATGATCCCAAAGCGGTGGAGGGCGGCATCAAAGCGCTGGTGATCACCTCGCTCGGCGGCGTGGGCATGATGATCGGGGCGCTGATCATTTATGCATACGTGGGAAGCTATGAAATCAGCGATTTTCTGGCCGATCCTGAAGCGCTGCCATCGGGCGTGTTGGGCGTGGTCGCATTTGGGTTCCTGGCAGCGGCGGCGGCAAAGTCGGCGCAGGTGCCATTCCATACCTGGCTGCCTGGCGCGATGGAAGCCCCCAGCCCAATCAGCGCCTTGATCCACGCGGCGACGATGGTTAACGCGGGCGTGTATCTGCTGGCGCGGTTTTACCCGGCATTTGAAGATGTCGAGGGTTGGACGACTGCCGTAATTCTCGTCGGGCTGCTGTCGGGGCTGCTGTCGGCGCTGATGGCGCTGGTGGCACAGGACCTCAAGCGGGCGCTGGCGTATTCCACCGTGAGCCAACTCGGTTATATGGTGTATGCGGTGGGGACGGGGGCGATTTTCGCCAGCCAATTCCATCTTTTGAGCCACGCCGTATTCAAAGCCCTGTTGTTCCTAAGCGCGGGCGCAGTGATTCATGGCGTGGGGACGCGCGATATGCGGCAGATGGGCGGACTGGGTAAACAGATGCCGTTTATGCGCAATGTGTTCATTGTGGGCGCGCTGGCGCTGGCAGGGCTTCCGATTCTGAACGGGTTCTGGAGCAAGGAACTCGTGCTGGAAGGCGGATTGGAAGAGGGGCCAGTCTGGGCGTATGCTGGGATGCTGATCGGTGCGGGCATCACCGCGCTGTACAGCTTCCGTATGGTGTGGCTGGTGTTCTTTGGCGAACCACGTGGCACCACACACGCGCATGATGCCGGACAGTATATGAAACTGGCAACCGGTATTCTGGCGGTGGGTACGTTCACGACGTGGCTGCTGGCGGGGGTCTTCGGTGAACTGCTGGAAGACAGCCTGCCGTACCATCACCTGGAAGTTGAAACGGGCACCCATATTATTGAAGAAGTGATTACGGCTCCGGCGACATTGGTTGCACTCGGCGTCGTGGCGCTGGGCCTGTTAGGGTGGTGGTTCCGCAAACCGCTGGGCGGTATCGCCGAGGCACTGAGGCCAGTGGGTGACGCAGCAGCGAACGATTTTGGGTTCGAAGCGGTCAACCGGCAAATCGTACACTGGACGAAAGAAGCCGCGACAGCGCTACGGGCAACCCAAACCGGGTATCTCAACTGGAATGTCGTTGGGATTATCGGCGGGCTGATCGCCGTGCTGGTTATTCTGGTGTTGGGGGCGTAGGGGGCGTAACAAACAATGGATGATATGACGGCTTTTACCTGGATGATTGTGCTGCCCCTGCTTGCTTCGCCGGTGATTTATCTGCTGGGGCGGTTATTCAAAGAAGACGGGGCGCGAATCGCGCGGTGGGCGGCGGTCGCTGCGCTGCTGATCACATGGGTTCCGTTTGCGGTGGCCGCGTCGGACCTGAACGAGCATGGCATACAAACGTACCAGCACGGCAGCATTATGCTGCGGCTGGATGATCTGAGTCTGCTGCTGGCGGCGCTGGTGTTGGGACTTGGCACCCTGGTCACGGTGTATTCAGGCCCGTATATGGCGGCGGAGAGCGATCAAGAGAAATATTTCGCGCTGCTGGTGGCGATGATCGGTGTGATGATCGGGCTGGGATGCGCAGGGGACTTATTTAACCTGTGGGTCTGGTTCGAGGGGATGGCGATAGCATCGTTCTTCCTGGTGGCGTTCTACCGCGAACAGGCGGCGTCGCTGGAAGCGGGTATCAAATATATGGTGCAAAGCGCGGTTGGATCGGCGCTGGTGCTGATGGGGATCGCGCTGGTGCTGGCGCAGACCGGCACGCTGGACCTGATTGAAATTCGGAATGCGGCAAAAGATTCGGATATGCTGCTGGCGGCGGGCGCATTATTCACGATTGGGTTTGGCGTGAAAGTGGCGATGGTGCCGATGCATACCTGGCTACCGGATGCGCACTCGCAGGCACCCAGCGGGATCAGCGCGATGCTGTCCGGCGTGGTGATCGAGGCCGGGCTGGTGGCGCTGCTACGGTCACTCGGCGCGCTGACGGGTGTCAGCGACTCGTGGGGCACACTGCTGATGATTTTCGGGGCGTTCAACATGCTGCTGGGGAACCTGATGGCGCTGCGGCAGACGCAAGTCAAGCGGCTGCTGGCGTATTCGAGCCTGAGCCATATGGGTTATATGCTGCTGGGGCTGGGAATTGCGCTGTATGCCAAAGAAACCGCCGGGGCACAAGGCAGTTTGTTCCATATGCTCAATCATGGCATGATGAAAGGCTTGGCATTCCTGGCGGCGGGCGGCTTACTGTATACGCTGCATGTGTCGCTCGGTGATCACTGCCCATTGACGGTGAGCGATCTTGATGGGGCGGCGCAGAAATATCCGATTACGGCGCTGGGACTCAGCCTGGCGGTTTTGGGATTGGGTGGACTGCCGCCGCTGGCCGGGTTTATGTCGAAGTGGCAGATTTTTGTAGCCGGATTTGAGACGAAAGAAACCCTGATCGAACTGCTGGTCCTTTTTGCCGCACTAAACAGTGTGCTCTCGCTGGCGTATTATGCGCCACTGGTGAACGCCCTGTATCGCCGGAAACCGTCGAAAGCGGTTCAAAAAGGACAGCCGATGCCGGTATTGATGACAGTGCCGATGGTTATTCTCAGCGTGGCGATTGTGGCGGTGGGTGTGTGGCCGAATCTGCTGGACTGGTTGAGCGGTCCGGCGGGTGATGCGCTGCTGGCGACCTTCGGGTTTTAAGGTTCACCCCTATCCTCCCAGCCTCCTTTCCCCGCACGCGGAGAAAGGAGGAGTAGGGCGCTGCAAGCAGCGCCCTTACGGACCGATAGATCGGCATTACCGGATTTAAATGTAAAACAGCATTGCAACGCCCTACAAGTGCGCGTCAAGATGTGGGGCATGTATTGGGGTTTAAGGAGAAATACAGATGGATTTTTTACTCATTCCGCCTGTTGCATTTATCGCCTACGTGGGGCTGGTCACACTGCTATCGCTGTTTGGGCGGATGCTGGCCGGGCCGAGCGAACATTCAACCGTCAAAGCCAGCACGTATTCGAGCGGCGAGGCTTCACCGGTCCGTCCGGCAGCACCAGGGTATCGCCCGTTCTTTGTGATTGCCTTGTTTTTCGCCATTTTGCACCTGGGTGTGCTGATGCTGGGCAGTGGTGAGCTGTCGGGCACGGCGGGGATTTATCTGATTGGGTTAATGTTGGCGCTTTTGGCGTTGATTTTAGGATAAATGTCAGTTGTATAAGATAAATTCATTGCCTATGATTCGGGCAGTGTGATGTACCCCGGAGAAAAAAATGACGAGTAACGTCTGGCAGAGTGTAATGGAGCAAGTGAAAACCTGGGCGCGGATTAATTCGCCCTGGGCGATTCATTTTAACAGTGGGTCGTGTAATGGGTGCGATATTGAAATTCTAGCCACACTGACGCCGCGCTACGATATGGAACGATTTGGGGTGAAGCTGCAAGGCAGCCCACGACACGCGGATATTCTGATTTGTACTGGGCCGGTGACGCGACAGGCGCGCGAACGCCTGATCCGCATCTATGAGCAGATGCCGGACCCCAAGTTTGTCGTGGCGGTTGGGTCGTGTGCGCTGTCGGGGGGGGCGTTTCAAGGGTGCTACAATGTCATGGAAGGGATTGATAAAGTGATCCCGGTTGACGCCTATGTGCCAGGATGTCCGCCACGCCCGGAAGCGATTATTGACGGGATAGTGAAACTGCTGGGCAGCCTGAAACAACCGAATGGCGCACAGGAGACGGAAAACGCATGACAAGCATTGAAACTGCACTACAAACCGCTTCCGCAATCTGCGAAGCGTGGACTAAAGAAACAACTACACCCGAACCGAGCCGGGTTGATATACGTGTTGAAGCGGATGATCTGCTGGCTGCTGTACAAGCGCTGTATGATGCGAACTGGGGTTATCTGTCGGCGATCACCGGGATGGACCTGGGCGTGGATAAGGGCGAGATGGTGGTGTTGTACCATTTTTGCGAAGGGGCGGCGGTGTTCACCCTGCGCGTCTACATTCCGCGTGATGATCCGAAAGTGCCGAGCGTGTATGGCATTATTCCGTCAGTCAGCTTTTATGAGCGCGAACTGATTGAAATGTTTGGGATTGATGTTGTGGATACGCCGAACCGGGATCGACTTTTTACACCGGATGACTGGCCGGATGGCATTTATCCCATGCGCAAAGATTTTGAACACCTGCAAGGAAGCTAAGTGATGACCACCGCAAAAGAGAACGAAATTTTTCGCATTCCGATTGGTCCGCAACATCCCGCATTGAAGGAACCCGGACATTTTGAATTTGTGGTTGACGGCGAAATGGTCAAAAGCGCCACCGTGCGGCTGGGATATGTGCATCGGGGGATTGAAAAAGGGACCGAAAACCGGAACTGGGTGCAGGCGCTGTACCTGCTCGAACGAATCTGCGGCATCTGCTCGCATGTGCATGCAACCGCGTACAGCATCGGCGTGGAAAAACTGGCGGGGGTAGAAGCGCCACCACGTGCCCAAGCGATCCGCGTGCTGGTGGGCGAACTGGAACGAGTTCACAGCCATATGCTGTGGCTGGGTGTGGCCGCACATGAAGCCGGATTTGATACGCTGTTTATGTATAGCTGGCGCGACCGCGAAACGGTGATGAATCTGCTGGAAGGGCTGACCGGAAACCGCGTCAACTATTCCGCGAATCTGCTCGGCGGCGTGAAATGCGATGTCAGCAGCGAACAGGCGGATTCGATCCGGGTGGGGGTTGATTTTCTGGAAGAGCGCACCAAGCACTACCTGGAAGTTGTGACTACGGATGTGGTATTTCTGCGGCGGACGCGCGGCATCGGGACGATGAGCAAGGAAGTTGCGGAAAAACACGGGGCAGTGGGTCCGAACGCGCGCGCGTCGAACGTGGCGCGGGATATTCGAATCGATGCGCCGTATGCGGCTTATGCGCAGTATCCGGTCCAACTGATCACCGAAACTGCGGGCGATCTTGAAGCACGGTTTATTGTACGCATCAAGGAACTGTTCGAGAGCTACCGCGTGATCCGGCAGGTGCTGGATACGATGCCGGAAGGTGAACTGACCGTGCGTATGCCGCGCCGTATCAAAGAAGGCGAAGTGATCAGCCGGGTGGAAGCACCACGCGGCGAACTGCTGTATTACATCCGCAGTAACGGTACAGATATGCCGGAACGGGTGAAAGTGCGGACGCCAACACTGCCGAACATGGCGACGGTGCTGACACTGGCGGCAGGCCACCAATTCGCGGATATGCCGATGATTTTGGCAGGCATTGACCCCTGTTTTTCATGCAATGACCGGATGGTGACGGTCAAAGATGAAGATGGCGACAGCCGGAATATGTCGTGGGAACAAATGCGCCAGTATGGAATTGAGAGATACAAGTAAATGGACGCGCTGAAAGATATTCTTGCTCTACTGATCTTTCCCGGCGGCATCTGTATCCTGCTGCTGGGAATGGTGTATGAGTGGGTGGATCGGAAGTTGGTGGCCCGACTGCAAAACCGCATGGGACCACGCTGGTTCCAGCCGATGGCCGACACGGTTAAACTGCTGGCGAAAGAAGAAGTCGTGCCGACGGGCGTGGATGCTAATATGTTCATGGCACTGCCCGTGATCGCGTTGGCGGGCGCGCTGACTTCGGTGTTGTATGTGCCGATCTTCGGGTTTGATCCGCCATACAGCTTTAACGGGGATCTGGTGGTGGCGATTTATATGCTGAGCCTGCTGACGATCTCGACTGGATTGGCCGGAGCGAATACACTGGATCGCTTTTCGCTGATGGGCGCAACCCGCACGCTGACGCAGATGTTCTCGTATGAAGCGCCGTTTTTGCTGGCGCTGCTTGGCCCGGCGATTGTGGCAGGATCGTGGGAGATCAAAACGATCAACGATTATGCGGGCGAGCATACCTGGTTTATGTTCACGCAGCCGATTGGATTTATCGTGGCGCTGATCGGGTTGATGGGCAAGCTGGAACTGCCGCCATTCGATGCACCGGAAGCTGAAACGGAGATCGTGGCGGGGGCAATGACTGAATACAGCGGGCGCGGATTGGCGCTGTTTCATTTGGGGCGCGGCGTCGAACTGGTGGTGGGCCTCACACTAGCGGCGGCGTTCTATTTTGGTGGCGTTGGAAATCCGCTGCTGTTCCTGGCGAAGACACTGCTGCTGCTGGTTGGGCTGGCGGGCGTACAATCGCTGATGACGCGGCTACGGATTGATCAAACTGTTGGGTTGTGGTGGCGGTATGGTGCGCTGCTGGTGTTGGTTCAGTTCCTCGTCCTGGTCTTAGTAGAAGGAATGGCCTAAACTGATGAAAGTTAAACTAAGCGGCATGTGGCAAGATGCGCTGCGCTCGATGCTGAAAGGTCCAGTCACCGAGCGGTATCCATTTGTGCGGCATCCGTCGCCGGAGCATCTGCGCAGCCAACTGCACTGGGATTTGACCAAATGCACGGGCTGTGGACTGTGCGCGAAGGACTGCCCAGCCGATGCGATTGACATCATCACGATTGACAAAAAAGCCAAACAATTTGTATTCCATTACTCGATTGACCGCTGTACATTCTGTGGGCAATGTGTCGAAAGCTGCCGCCAAGGATGCCTGGAGATGTCAAACGACGAATGGGAACTGGCAGCGCTGGATAAGAAGGCGTTTGAAGTCTATTATGGGAATCCCGAACACATCCAAGTTGTCCTGGCTGAACCCAGCGAAGAAGACGTTCCAGAGCCTGAAAACGCGTAAACCACGCGTTGTCGTCATGGGTGTTGGGCAAGAATTTGGTGGTGATGATGCGGCGGGCATACTGGTTGCCCGCCGTTTACTGTCGGCGGCGCGGGATGATGTGCTGATCATTGAGGCGGGCGCGGCACCGGAAAATCAAACAGGCGCGCTGCGCAAATTTGCGCCGGATCTGGTGGTGTTTGTGGATGCGGCACAAATGAACGCAGAAGCAGGCACGATCCGGTGGCTGGATTGGCGGGACACCACCGGAATCAGCGCTTCGACGCATACGCTGCCGCCGTATATGCTGGCGCAGTATCTGACGGCGGAACTGGGGTGTGAGGTCGCGCTGATCGGGATTCAGCCGATGAGCAATGCGTTTGATGCGCCGCCGTCGGCGGCGGTGATGGATGCGGTGGAGCAGGTGGTTGATGGGTTGAGCCAGTTGTTAGTTGGTAGTGATTAGTTATTATTAATTGTATTACGGAGAGTTGTACCCCCGCCCCCCCTTGGCGACGTCTCACGGGAAAAAATTTCTAGTTCACGACGCGCCACGGGGAAGTTTGTTGAACTTCTGAATGATC
>CAYYNB010000142.1:0-16211 GCA_964472565.1 uncultured Anaerolineaceae bacterium | reverse complement strand
CGTGGTGGGATGAGGATGATCGCCTGGTGATTCGCACCAGCACGCAGGTGCCGTTCCATGTCCGCCGGATTCTGGCCCCCGTACTGGGCCTGTCCGAAAAACGGATTCGCGTGATCAAACCGCGCATCGGCGGCGGCTTCGGCGTGAAACAGGAAGTGCTGATCGAGGATATTTGCGCCCACCTGACCATTGTCACCGGGCACCCGGTCCGCCTGGAATACACCCGCAGCGAGGAATTCTACGCCAGCCGTTCCCGGCATCCGATGTATGCCACGCTGCGCACGGGTGTGACGAATGATGGCCGGATCGTCGCCAACGAAATGTATTTATTGAGCGACACCGGCGCGTATGGTTCGCATGCGATGACGGTTGCGGGCAACACGGGACACAAAGCTATGGCGCTCTACAACGCGCCGCATATCAAATTTCACACCGATATCGTGTATACCAACACCCCGCCAAGTGGAGCCTACCGGGGGTATGGGGTGCCGCAGGGTTTTTGGGCACTGGAGCAGCACATCGAGCGTATTTGCCGCGAAATGGGCTTCGATTCGCTCGAATTCCGCCTTAAAAATGTGATCAAAACGGGCGACGAACACCCCGTCAGCAAAGCCTGGAGCGAAGGACGCGAAGGCGCGGCAGAATATATCACCTCGTGCGGCCTGCCGGAATGTGTCGAGCAGGGCGCGGCGGCGATTGGCTGGAACGACAAATATAAAAATCCCGATTGGCACACGGTTCCCGGCCAACCGCATCTGCGGCGCGGCATCGGTGTGGCAACCGTCATGCAGGGGACGGCGATTCCCCGGCTCGACATGGGCGCGGCCAGCATCAAAATTAATGACGATGGCTCGTTTAACCTGCTCGTCGGCGCAACCGATCTGGGTACCGGGTCGGATACGGTGTTGACCCAGATGGCGGCGGAGGTGCTCGGCTGCACACCCGAAGACTTTATCACCTACTCGTCCGACACGGATTTTACGCCCTTCGACAAAGGCGCGTATGCATCCAGCACGACGTATATTTCCGGGCGCGCGGTGGTGGTGGCTGCCGAAAAAGTCGCCGATCAGATGCGCGAAGTGGCCTGTCATATGTTCAACAAGCAGCGCGACGGCCAGCCGCCGGTATCGGCTCAGGATATTCTGCTGCGCGATCGGGCGGCCTATGCGCCGGATGGACGCCGCTTCACCCATCGTGAAATCGCGCTGCACAGTCTCCACCAGGAAAACCAGCACCAGATCATGGCCGTGGGCAGCTACGTCAGCCCTGATTCGCCGCCGCCGTTCGCCGCGCAGTTTGTGACGATCACGCTGGACACTGAAACCGGGCAGTTTACCGTCGATGAGATGATTATGGCGGTAGACAGCGGGATCATCATCAACCCCGTGACCGCCAGCGGACAGATCGAAGGCGGCATGGTGCAGGCGCTCGGTTACGGTCAATGCGAAGAAATGGTCTTTGATGCCAAAGGTCGAATGCTGAATACGCGCTTTGGCCCCTATAAAATTTACCGCGCCGATGAAATGCCGGAGATGGGCGTCATCTTCATCGAAACCTACGAACCCACCGGCCCCTTTGGTGCCAAAGCCGTCGCGGAAATCCCGCTGGATGGCGTGGGGCCAGCGATTGGCAATGCGGTTTATGATGCGGTGGGCGTCCAGATTCCCGATGGCCCCATCCTGCCGGAAAAAATCTGGCGGGCGCTGCGCAACAAGGCGAAATAACGCATGAACGAAAGCCTTGCCGTATTTGAAGCTGTGTTAAAGGCCCAGCAGGCGGGCTTACCCGCCGTGCTGGCGACGGTGATCCGAACCCAGGGATCGGTCCCCCGGCAGGCGGGCAGTAAAATGCTGGTCTGGCCGGATGGTCGCATCGAGGGCACGGTGGGCGGCGGTCAGATGGAAGCTTTTGTGATCCAGGAATCCCAGGCCGCCATCCAGTCCGGCGAAACCAAAATGTTACGTTATGATCTGGCCGATCTCGAATCGGGTGATCCGGGAGTGTGCGGTGGAGTGGTGGAGTTGTTCATCGAACCGCTGGTTCCTGCGCCAACCCTTCTGGTGATCGGCTGTGGGCATGTCGGCAAAGCAGTGGCCGAACTCGCCAAGTGGATGCAGTTTCGGGTGGCGGTGGCCGATGATCGTCCGGGGTTTGCGACGGCGGAGCAGATACCGGGCATGGACAGTTATATCCAGGCTCCGGCAGCCGAGCTTGTCCAACATATCACGATCAACCGTTATACCTATGTGGCCGCATTAACCCGCGGCCTGCCGGTTGATGAACAACTGCTGCCGCTGCTGCTGCAAACCGACGCTCCGTATATTGGCTTGATCGGCAGCCGCCGCCGTTGGGCAATGACGGTTGAGACCTTGAGCGAACAGGGCATGAGCCGCGAGCAGTTGGCGCGGATCCATGCGCCGATTGGCCTGGAACTGAAAGCGGAAACGCCCAAAGAGATCGCGATCAGCATCCTGGCAGAGATTGTAATGGTGATGCGCGGGGGTAGCGGCCAGCCTATGCAGTGGATGGCTGAGGCTCCAAAGTCGAGTGGGGGATGACAACCAAAGTTCTGGCCGTCAGCGATAATGTGCTGCCCTATATGCAGGATGCGGAGTATCTGAAACGCACCTATAGCGATGTGCGCTTGCTCATTAGCTGCGGCGATATGTCCGCGACCTACCTGGACGTGATCGGCTCGATCTTGGGTGTTCCGCTTTTTTATGTGCGCGGCAATAACGATACCCGCTACGAACCAGGACGACCGGGCGGCGACAACCTGCATCAACACATCCGCAAATTTGACGGGTTTTCCTTTGTCGGGCTGGAAGGGTCCATCCGCTATAATCGAGGGCCGATCCAATTCACCCAAAGTGAAATGTTTACGACGGTGCTCCATCTGCTCCCACGTTTGATGCTGATGCGGTCCATGCGTGGCTACGGTGTGGATGTCATGGTTGTTCATTCTCCGCCCTGGGGGATTCATGATATTCCCGATGATCCCGCTCACCAGGGGTTCAAAGCATTTCTCTATCTGATGCGCTGGGCCTGTCCACGGTATCTGATTCATGGGCATATCGACACATGGGACAACCGGAAGCCCACTGAAACTATGTATGCACGCACCCAGGTTATTAACATTAATCCGGTTCGTTTGCTGACCTTAGACCGGCCCTGATTGAGCGATGTTTTTCGACATTTGCCGCCTGCCTGTGCTACTATACTGGTGTTGCACAGGCTTTTTTGGAAAAAGGGATTATGTGGCGAAATTACTATAGTGTCACTTCTTTGAGCGAGGCGCTTGAACTGCTGGGCGAGTATGGCAGCCAGGCGCGAATTGTGGCGGGCGGGACCGATCTGATCCTGGAGATCGAGCGCGGTCAGCGGCCCGGTGTAGAAACTTTAATTGATATTACGCGCATACCGGGCCTGGATGAAATCACCCTGCGCGGCGATACCTTCCGGCTGGGGCCGCTGGTGACACATAATCATCTGGTGGGCGATCCGCGTATCGCCGCCAAGACTCTGCCGTTGGCCCAGGCTTCATGGTCGGTAGGCGCGCCGCAGATTCGCAATCGCGGCACCGTTGCGGGCAACGTGATCACGGCCAGCCCGGCCAACGATACCATCACGCCGTTGTGGGCGCTCGGCGCAACCGTCACACTGGTTTCGCAGCGTGGCGAACGCACAGTGGACTTCCCCACGTTTTACAAAGGTGTGCGCCGGACTGCGATGGAACCGGACGAGATTCTGACCTCGATCAATTTCCCGGCGCTGGCTGCGAACGAACGCGGCATTTTCGTCAAGCTAGGACTGCGCAAAGCCCAGGCGATTTCGGTGGTCAACGCTGCCGTGATTCTTGGCTTCGATGGCGATCAGGTGACGCATGCCGTCATCACGCTGGGCAGTGTCGCCCCCACGATTCTCCGCGTGCCCGTCGCCGAACAGTATCTCAAAGGCCGGATGCTGACCGATGAAACGATTCGCGAAGCAGCACGACTGGCTGCCGCCGCCCCCACCCCGATAGATGACGTGCGCAGCACCGCCGCCTATCGCTCCGAAATGTGCCGCGTGCTGGTAGCGCGAGCGCTGCGGGCGCTGCGCGATGGCACCGAGCGCGACGGCTGGCCCGAAGACCCCGCTATGTTATGGGGCGAAAATCGCGGTCTGGTCCAGCAGCCGCTGCCCACGATGGTTCGCCATGAAGACGACGCCAGCGATACGATTGTGACGACGGTCAACGGCGAAGTTTATACGGTGACCGGCGGCGTGAACAAAACGCTGCTGCGCTTCCTGCGTGAAGACATCAAACTCACCGGGACCAAAGAAGGTTGTGCCGAAGGTGAATGCGGCGCGTGTACCGTTTACCTTGATGGGGTGGCGGTGATGGCCTGCCTGGTGCCTGCCCCGCGCGCACACGGCGCGCATATCACGACGGTGGAAGGTTTGGCGGCGCAGGACGGCACACTGCATCCCATTCAGGAGGCATTTGTCGAAACCGGCGCGGTGCAGTGCGGTTATTGTACGCCCGGTTTTTTGATGGCAGAGGCTAAGTTGCTCGAAGAGCATCCGCATCCCACGCGCGCTCAGATCGAACAGAGCATCACGGGCAACCTGTGCCGCTGCACGGGCTATTATAAAATTGTCGAAGCGGTTGAACTTGCGGCCAATGGCATTCACTCAAAGGAGTAGCCGGTATGTCCACTTATACTTCAATGCCCAAAAAGAAACGTAAAAAAGGGCTGCTCCCCATTATGGGGCTGACCTTTGCTATTCTGCTGGCGGTTATTTCGTATGTTGTCGCGCCTATGCTGATTGAATTTGCCGAGGACAAAAACGACAAAATAAAGACCCAGTTTGACGAGTTCCGTGAGAATGAAAAAGTGCCCGAAAACGCGCTGGATTATATCGCTATGGGCTTGCTGTGGATGATGTTGCTGGGCGTAACGATGTTTTTTGCCGCTGCGTTGGTCGGCAAGGATCCCAAGAAAGAATCATTAAAAACGATGAGTGCATCGCCCGCCAACAAAAAGGCGATGATCAAACAGATGCAAAGGGATCTCAAAGAGGCCAAAAAGCACCAGAAGCAGCAAAAGAAGAAATAACCTGGAGATCAGCGTGGACGAAAAGAATTTTATTTTAGGACAAAATATTCGCCGGATGGATGCCGTTGGTAAAGTTACGGGGGAAACCCCGTATCCTGGTGATATTGATATGGAAGGGCAAGTCTGGATGAAGATCCGCTTTTCGGATCGCGTCCATGCGCGCATTACGGCTATTGACACCAGCCAGGTCGAAGCCTATCCCGGCGTGATTGCGGTTTATACGGCGAAAGATGTCCCTGTCAATGAATACGGCCTGGGTATCTACGATCAGCCGGTGTTGTGCGGCCCCGGAAGCAGCAAAGAAGGGGGCGACATCGTGCGCTGCATCAGCGATCAGGTGGCGCTGGTTGTCGCGGAAACCGAAGAAGTGGCGGCGGCAGCGGTTAAATTGCTCGACATCACCTATGAAGATCTGCCGCTGCTCAACACGCCCGAAGATGCGATGGCCGACGGCGTGCCGCAGCTTCACCCTCACGCGGATCACAATATTCTGAAGCATTATATGATCCGCAAGGGCGATATGGACGCAGGCTGGGCGCAGGCCGAAGTGATTGTCGAGGGTGAATACCAGACCGGCTACCAGGAACACGCCTATTTGCAGCCCGAAGCTGGCCTCGGTTACATCGATGACGAAGGCCGGATTGCGGTTCTCGTCGCCGGGCAGTGGGTCCATGAAGATCAGCAGCAGGTCGCCCACGCGTTGGGCATGCCCGAAGAACAGATTCGCATCATCTATCCGGCTATCGGCGGCGCGTTTGGTGGCCGCGAAGATATGTCCGTCCAGATTGTGCTGGCGCTGGCCGCCTGGAAATTGCAGCGCCCGGTGAAAATCATCTGGAGCCGCGAAGAATCCATCATCGGCCATCACAAACGCCATCCCATGACCCTCCGCCAGCGGTGGGGGGCCACGCGGGAGGGTAAACTGGTGGCGGTTGAAGCCAGTATTGTCGCGGATGCAGGTGCATACGCCTATACGTCGCCCAAAGTTTTAGGTAATGCGCACCTGATGATCACCGGCCCCTACGAGGTCCCGAACGCTGAAATCGATTCGTATGCCGTCTATACCACCAATATCCCAACCGGCGCATTTCGCGGCTTTGGCGGGCCACAGGCGGCCTTTGCCGCCGAAAACCAGATGAACAAGCTGGCTGAAAAGTTGGGCATGGACCCGATCCAGATTCGCGAAATCAATGTACTGCGCGGCGACAAACTGATGTCTGTTGGCACGCCGCTGCCGCCCGGTGCCACATTGGATAAAGTGCTGGTCGATGGCGCGGCGCAAAGTGATTATTGGGAACAAGTGAACGGTTGCTGGCAGCGTAAGCCCATCGAACAGCCGAAAAATCCGGCCAAACGGCGCGGGGTTGGGATGGGATTAGGCCTGAAGAACGTCGGCTTCAGCTTTGGGGCAGCAGAACACAGTTGGGCCACGATTGAACTGCACGGCAGGACCACAATCGAAAAGGTGATCGTGCGGCAGGCGGGCGCGGATGTCGGTCAGGGTGCGCATACCGCCTTTGTCCAGATGGCCGCCGCAGCGGTGGGTGTGCCCATCGAAAAAGTGGAGTTGATCGGTCACGATACGGCTTACACCCAGAATTCCGGCAGCACATCCGCTTCACGTCTGACCTTTATGTCCGGCAATGCCATCAAAGGGGCGGCGGAACAGGCGCTCGAAAAATGGAACAACGAAGAGCGCCCCGCCATTGCGACCTACAAATATATGGCACCCAAAACCACGCCCTATGATCCCGAAACCGGCCACGCCGAGCCAAACTTCGCTTATGGTTATATGTCGCAGTTTGTCGAAGTCGAAGTGGATGTCGAACTGGGCATGGTGCAGGTTGTGCGGGTAGTGTCGGCGCATGATGTCGGCAAAGCGCTCAATCCCCGGCAGATCGAAGGCCAGATCGAAGGCGCAGTGGTCCAAGCGTTGGGTTACTCCGTGATGGAAAAACTCGTTACCAAAGATGGCCGTGTTTTGAATCCCTACCTGTCTACCTACCTGATCCCGACGATCTGGGACATTCCGCAGGAAGTGAAATCGGTCATTCTTGAATATGCGGATCCACGCGGCCCCTGGGGCGTTCGCGGCATGGCCGAAATGCCGTTTATCACGCTGGCCCCGGCGATTATCGCCGCCGTGCATGATGCAACCGGCGTGTGGTTTGACGAGATTCCGCTGACTCCTGATGTCGTAGTAGCAGGTTTACGCGAGCATGGTATTGGGATTCTCTAAAATCGTTTGGGTACGCGGCGGGGGCGATCTGGCAGCGGGGGTTGTCTATCGCCTGACCAAAGCGGGTTTTCGAGTTGTAATTACCGAACTGGAACGGCCCTTAGCGATCCGGCGCACGGTGGCTTATGCGTCCGCCATCTACGAGGGCCAGATCACAATTGAAGGCCTGACGGCGCGGCACATCAAGCAGGTTGATGATGTACCGCGCGTGTGGTCGGCAGGTGAGATTCCGGTTCTGATTGACGAACAAGGCAGCCTTATCGCGCGGTTAAATCCCGATGTGGTGGTTGATGCGCGCATTGCGAAACGTAATCTCGGCACCACGCGGGACGATGCGCCGTTGGTGGTTGCTTTAGGGCCGGGTTTTACCGCCGGGGACGACTGCCACGCGGTGATTGAAACCAATCGCGGGCACTACCTGGGGCGTGTCATTTGGCAGGGCAGCGCCGAGCCGGATACCGGCAGTCCGGGGAGTGTCAAAGGGCATACCTCTGATCGAGTGCTGCGCGCGCCTATTGCAGGTTATGTGGTATCCCAAATCGCGATTGGGGATCAGGTGTCGCAGGGCGCAGTAGTAGCGGTAGTTGATGATCAACCGATCCGCGCGCCGTTTGATGGCATGCTGCGCGGCTTGATCCATCCGTCCGTCTGGGCGGTGGCAGGGATGAAAGTGGGCGATGTAGACCCACGCGGCAGGCGGGAATACTGTTTTACTATCTCGGATAAAGCATTAGCCATCGGTGGCGGGGTGCTCGAAGCACTCCTTAGCACCTGAGGGAGTTTATGCAGTTACGGGAAGCACTCCATATTCAGCGTGGTGACATGGTTGCATTTATCGGAGCCGGTGGCAAAACATCGGCTCTTTTTCGGCTTGCGGACGAGCTGCGGGCCAAAGGGTGGCGCGTGCTCGCCACGACAACCACCCGCGTGGCGCGGCACGAAGTGTTGCGGATGCCGCTCGCTACCCAGCTCAATCCTGAAGTCACACCGGATATTGTCAATGACTGGCTCGATCAGTATGGAACCGTGTTTCTCTATGGCGCGGAAGATATTTGGCGCAATAAAATCATCGGCCTGCGCATCGATGTGGTGTCCGGCCTGTTGGACTCCGTTCAATCCGATGTAATTCTGATCGAGGCCGATGGCGCACGGCGGCTCCCACTCAAAGCGCCGCGTAATCACGAACCCGTGATCCCGGCGGAAACATCCATTGTGGTTCCTGTCGCGGGGATTGATGCGCTCGGCCAACCGCTGGACGATGAGCATATTTATAACGCCACACGCATTCAGGAACGCTACGGCTTCCCCGCAGGCGCACCCCTGATTGTGCCCTGGATGGCGCTCATCCTGCGCGATCCGGCGTTAGGGTTGCAGGGCGTGCCGGACTCCGCGCGGGTCGTGGTGCTGATCAACAAAATCGCCAACAATTACCAGCGCGGAAAGGCCCGGCGGGTGGCTGAACTGGTGCTCCGCTCTCCCCGCATCGAGGCGGTAGCGCTAGGCGCGGTGCAGTCGGCCACCCAGCCCGTGCAGGAAGTTCAGCGGCGTGTGGCGGCGATTGTGCTGGCAGGCGGCTTATCAAAGCGGATGGGGCAATCCAAAGCGCTGCTGCCCTGGGGCAGGCGCACGGTCATTGAGACGATTGTCAGCAAGCTGGTGAATGCGCGCCTGGCCGAAGTGCTGGTTGTGACCGGGCACCGGGCGGAAGACGTGGCGCGGACCTTAGCTGATCAGGCGGTGCGCACGGTTTATAACCCGAATTATGCTCAGGGCGAAATGTTATCGTCGCTGCAAGTGGGGCTGCGCGCCCTGCCCGTTGATATTTCGGCCTGCCTGGTGGTCATGGGCGACCAACCCATGATCGATCCGCGCGTGGTGGGGCGCGTGCTGCATGCCTATGCCGAAAACAAGGGCGAGATCGTCATCCCAACACATCGCGGCGAACGCGGGCATCCGGTTCTGATCGGACAGCGCTTCTGGCCCGAATTACTTGCCCTGGAAACCGGCGCGCCGCGTGACATGATCCGGCGGCATCCCGATCAGCTTGCCCTGCTGGAAGTCAACTCAGACAGCATTCTGCGCGACATCGACACCCCCGAACAATACCGCCAGGAACGCAGGCTGGCCGGTCTGACTTAGAGCTGGTAGGGTGATTTAACCTGAATCCCCCACAATTCAGCCTAAATCGCGCGCTATTTAGGTTAAATTTATCCCACATTTATCCCAAAGTAGGTTACTTTTATCCCACATCAGGTTAAAAAAGTAACCTGCTTTAACTGAATTCTTACCTGCGCCTGGTTAGAAAAAGGTTGTTTTGCTGATTCGCATCTTTGGTGTCAAAGCGGTTTGTTAGCCTTGTGCATACAAAAAGACACCCCGGCGGATCGGGGTGCGGTGATGCGGCTACGAAGCCGATGTCGGCGTGGCGGTAGGTGCATCCAAGGGGGTTGCGCTTGGCGGGGGGCTGTTAAGCACGTGTATCGTTTTTTCGCACAGGGCTACCAGCTTATCGGTGTTATTGAACACCGTCAGGCGGAAGCGGTATTCCCCGTCGGGCAACTGCCAGGGTAGAATATCCCCCAGCGGCCCATAGGTTTTGACCTCGCGCACGTCGCTGTTGATCGGCGACCACTGCGTATCGGGTGCGCCTGCGGGCTTGATCTCGAATTTGTAGTGCGAGAAGTTGCTGGTGGTTGCAATTCCCCAGACAGTTGTTGCTTCAAAGAGCAGTTGCCCGTTGCCCGGAATGTCGAACCAGGCGCTGTTTTGCGGGCATCCCACCTCCGCCGGAGCATCGGGAAGGATAGTGCCAACGGCTGTTGGGTTAGGCGTCGCCGACGCGAAAACATCGTCATTTTGCAGAATATCCAGCCCGGTATCAAGCGGGGCCATCGGCTGGGGATTGGAGGTCATGGTCATGTACCGTGTCACCCGCGCTGGGCCTTGATCCTCGGAGCCGACTTTGATTTCTCGGATGGTGGGGGCCATAACATTCGCAATGGCCCAGACCGCAATCATCACTTCGATAAGCAACCCACCAAAGGTAATGGCACTGGCCTGCCGCACCAGAGCGTGTTCGCGTTCGAGTTTGAACTGCGAGACAGCTAGTTCGTGACGCGCGCGCTGCAAGCGGTAGGCCATCCACAGAAGACCCGCCATACACAGGATATACAGCCCCAGCGCAATATTTTCTACCGCTGAGACAATTCCGGTCAGTACATCAACCATAAGCCGTTACTCAGGATGGTTCTCCATTTCGGACGGATCATAAGGCGGCATATCGCGCAGTACGCCCCGGATAAGCGCAGCCAGTCTCGGCACGATCAGTTTTCCCGCCCGCAGCACTTCCTCATGACTGACTTCTTCCTGTGATTCAGTGTCATCCAGGCAGGCATTTGTCACGCTGGAAAAGCCAAGTACGCGCATCCCGGCATGGTATGCCACAATCGCTTCATGCGCCGTAGACATCCCGACTGTATCGCCGCCCCAGATGCGCAGCATGCGAATTTCGGCGGGCGTTTCAAAGGATGGTCCAGACAAGGCAACGTAGACACCCTGGCGCAGTGTCATGCCGCTTGTTTCGGCAATTTTACAGGCCAGCTTGCGCAGCGCCGGATTGTACATGCGGGTATGGATGGAAAAACGCGGCCCAAAAGAGCCGATATTAGGGCCAACCAGCGGATGATGGCCCGCCATGCCCGGGATGTTGATGTGATCCTCGATGACCATAATGTCGCCCGCGTTAAAATTGGGGTTCAACCCGCCCGCCGCGTTGGTCAGAATCAGCGTATCTACGCCCAGCAGCCGCATAACACGAACCGGCAGCGTCACCTGCGCCATGCTGTAGCCTTCATAAAAATGAATGCGGCCCTGCATGGCAATAACCGCATGCCCTTCTAATTTGCCAAAAACCAACTGTCCGGCATGCCCTAACACCGTCGAGTGCGGCCAGTGGGGAATTTCCTGGTAAGGAATAACAACCGGGTCTTCAATCTGTTCAACCAGCGGCCCCAGACCAGAACCTAAAATGAGGCCAATCGCGGGCGCGGCTGGAATGCGCTGGCGAATCGCGTGGGCTGCTTCCCGATAATGCGCCTCAGGAATAAGTTGTTCGTCAAGCATACAAGTCTCCAAAGCATAATTTCAGGCGAACTGTCTATTGTAGCTGGCTCCTGTTGAAAAACGAAAACTTGAGTTCTGTCCCAAAATTCGGATATTATTGATATTTGCAAAAGCGATTCAAAGTTATACTGTAATCAGGGTCTTTGGGATAACTACGAGGTAAACAGATGCGGGTCGAAAAAGCGATGGCGCGCTATATGGAAGTCTATCAGGCTCTCTACCAACGCGCACCCAAAGAACTACGTGATCTGGGTAATGATTGGGTATTGGTCAATGGTGCGCGCATGAAGGTTGATGAGCTAGAAACGCTGACCAACGAACTCAACCGCGAGCTGCAACAAGTGTTGGCGAACAAGCGTAACATCGTCAAAAAACTGCTGAATTGGTTCTCGAAAGCCTAAAGCAACAGGCAACAGTCCCCCAGACTGTAGAAGCGGTATCCCCGTTCGATGGCTTCCTGATACGCACCGAGAATTCGTTCACGGCCTGCAAATGCGCTGACCAGCATCAATAGGGTGGATTTCGGCAGGTGGAAATTTGTCAACATCACATCCACCGCCCGGAAACGGTACCCCGGCGTGATGTATAAGTCGGTGTCCTCGTTAAGGGCGATCACAGGCCGCCAGGGGCACGTGTTTTCGTTGAGAGCCAACCGCGTACGCTGGATGCTCTGTGGGTCGTTTGCCTCGGTGTCATAGGCCGCCGAACGAATAGCAGCCGATTCGAGTGTGCGGGTGGCCGTCGTGCCGATGGCGACAATGCGCCCTCCGGCTAACCGGGCCTGATTGATGATCTGGGCATCTTCGGGCTTCAGAATCGCGCGTTCGGTATGCATTTTGTGCTCCAGCACATTTTCCTCACGCACTGGGGCAAAGGTATCCAGTCCGATGTGCAGCGTGCAGTACGCGATCTGAATGCCCTGTTCTTTTAATCGCATCAGCATCTCGCCCGTAAAATGCAGACCTGCCGTCGGCGCAGCCGCCGATCCGTCATGGTGGGCAAAAACGGTCTGGTAGCGGCTGGTATCGGATAGCGGCGTGGTGATATAAGGCGGCAGCGGCGTCTCACCGAGCGCTTCCAGATAGGGATGCACGGGTTCGCTGAATTCCACAACACGCTGGCTTTCTTCGCGCTCCTCGACCACAACGGCCTCGATTTTATCTCCTACGGCCAGTTTACTCCCCATGCGGATATGTTTGCCGCCAATGGCAACCAACCAGCGCCGCTCATTCACCTGGCGCAGCAGCAAAATTTCCGCTGTGCCGCCGGTGGGTATTTTACGGGCCGGCAGGCGGGCCGGGATAACGCGGGTTTCATTTAATACCAGCACATCCCCCGGACGCAGATAACCGGGCAGATCGCGGAAAGCACGGTGTTCAATTTTGCCTGTATCACGGTGATGCACGAGCATACGCGATGCATCACGCGGCTCAACCGGAGTTTGGGCAATACGTTCAGGCGGGAGATGGTAATCGAAGTCGGAAAGGTGCATGGTGGTTATTTGAATATGCGTAGAATGATGTTAAGGGCCAACGAAAGCAGCACGCTGATTATTATCATGCTGACAACGGGGAAAAAACAGGTGTAATTTTTGCCTTCAACCCGAATATCGCCGGGAAGATTGCCCAGGTTTTTGAGTCCCGGTATGCGGCCAAACAGCATCAGCAGCCCGCCGAGAATGATCAATCCCACGCCAATCAGCAGCACCAAACGTCCGGTTGTACTCAGGTCCATCGTGCTCCCTCCCTAAAACAGCGGCGTCTGGCGCGGCGGACGATCATCGCTGATATTCAAATGTTGGTAGGCCAGCCGTGTGGCGACACGTCCGCGCGGGGTGCGATCCAGAAAGCCAAGTTGCAGCAGGTAAGGTTCGTACACATCCATGATGGTATCGGCCTCTTCGCTGATCGAAGCCGCGATGGTTTCCAATCCCACCGGGCCGCCCTCGAATTTTTCGATGATGGCGCGCAGCACACGGCGGTCAATGTCATCCAACCCCAGCGGATCAATTTCGAGCAGATCGAGCGCCTCTGACGCGACGGGTTCGGTAATCACCCCATCCGCCCGCACCTGGGAATAGTCACGCACACGCTTCAGCAGCCGCAGGGCAACACGGGGCGTACCGCGTGCGCGGCGGGCGATTTCGTGTACGCCGCCATTTTCAATTGGAACCTTCAACAGACTTGCCGCCCGCAGCACAATATCGGCCATCGCTTCCAGATCATAAAAGTCGAGGCGGTAGACGGCACCAAAGCGCGCGCGCAGCGGAGCCGTCAGCAGCGCGAGGCGGGTGGTCGCGCCAATAACCGTAAACCGGGGCAGGTTCAGACGCACATTTTTAGCCGATGGCCCCTTCCCGATCACAATGTCCAGGGCGAAGTCTTCCATCGCGGGATAGAGCACTTCTTCAACCGCGCGGCCCAGGCGGTGAATTTCATCGATGAACAGAATATCCCCCTCGCGAAGATGGGTGAGGATCGCGGCCAGATCGCCCGCCCGCTCAATCGATGGTCCGGCGGTAATGCGGATATTGACTTCCATTTCATTCGCGATCACATGCGCAAACGTTGTCTTACCCAGCCCTGGCGGGCCGTAGAGCAAAATATGATCCAGTGTCTCTTTGCGCGCTTTGGCAGCTTCAATCAGAATCTTCAGATTTTCGACCACGCGCCCCTGTCCGGTCATTTCTTCCAGACGGCGCGGACGCAGCGCCGCATCGACCCGATCTTCGGGACGTTTGCTGCCGCTGATGATACGTTCTTCACTCATGCGCTGCTCCCATTCCGGCACCAACTGCCCCCAGAGTATACCGGGCGGGGCGGTGAAGGTAAAGCGCCAAACCGAGGATAAGCAGGCGTTGTACGGACTGGCACATCAGGATACAATCTGCGCTGCGATACCGTTTTCCAAAGGAAGTCCCGATGAACGTGCATGTTTCGAGCCACCCCCTCGTCAAACACAAACTGACCATTCTGCGCAATGAAAAAACTGAGCATAAGAAGTTTCGTGAACTGATCCGCGAAATCGCCATGATCCTGGGCTATGAGGCGATGGCCGATCTGGGTCTCTATGAAATAGACGTGCAAACGCCAATCCAGGTCGCCAAAGGCTATCATCTGGAAGAAGAAGTGGGCCTCGTGCCAATTTTACGGGCCGGGCTGGGTATGGTAGACGGTATTCACGAAATGATCCCCGGTGCGCAGGTCTGGCACCTCGGATTTTATCGTGATGAGCGCACCCTGCGTCCGGTAGCCTACTACAATAAGCTCCCGATTGATCCCACCGTGCAGGTTTGTTTGATCCTGGACCCGATGCTGGCAACCGGTGGCTCGGCGGTGGCGGCGGTAGATGTGCTCAAAAAATGGGGTGTCCGCCGGATCAAGTTCGTCGGGCTGATCGCCGCACCGGAGGGTCTTGAAGTGATGACCAAAGCGCATCCCGACATTGCTATCCATCTGGCTGCAATCGACGATCACCTGAACGAACGCGGATTCATTGTCCCTGGCCTGGGGGATGCAGGTGATCGGCAGTTTGGAACGGCCTAACTCATGTCTTCGGAACATATCATCGCTTTCATTGTCGTGTTTGTGCTGTCATTCGGGTTGTCGTTTGGCTTGACACCGCTGGCCCGGCGGCTGGGATTTCGGTGGGGGATTGTAGACAAACCCCGCTCACGTCATATTCACCCCAACGTGACATCCAAATTCGGCGGCCTGGCGATGTATGTTTCGTTTACAGCAGCCGTTATCGTAGCGCAGTTTTTGCCCGTCGTGCGGACCGATGATAAGGAAATTATTCGCTTATTCGGCCTGTTATTCGGCGGCGCGTTTCTGTTCATCTTCGGCATATTCGATGATAAACGCGAGTTTGGTGCCATCCCCCAATACACGGCCCAACTTTTCGCGGCTGCGGTTGCGGTCCTGTTTTTGATTATCATAGAGCAGTTCAATAATCCGCTGACGGGCGATCCCACTGACAAGTGGCCGTATTTTGTCACCGTGACGCTCACGCTGTTCTGGCTGGGCTTCATGATGAATACGGTCAACTGGCTGGATGGGCTGGACGGGTTAGCGGCGGGGGTATGTGCGGTGGCCGCCCTGATGATTTTCCTGCATGCCGCGTTCCGGCTGGATCAGGTGAGTGTAAGCCTGCTGCCGCTGGCCCTGCTGGGCGCAACTCTCGGATTTTTGCCCTTTAATTTCCATCCCGCCAAAATATTCATGGGCAGCAATGGTTCGCTCTTTCTGGGCTATACCATTGGTGTTCTCGGCATCATCGGTGGGGCGAAGGTTGCAACGGTTCTGCTGGTGATGGGCCTTCCGCTGTTGGATGTGGTGTGGCAGATTGTCCGGCGGCTGAGTGAGGGCGAAAATCCGGTGAAGGGGGATCGCGGCCATGTTCACTACCGCCTGCTGGATTTGGGATTATCGCCGCGCCATATTGTGTTGATCTATTATGCCTTTTGCGCCATTTTCGGCGGAATTGCGTTAGTGGTTGCCAGCCGCTTGTTTAAACTCATCGCTTTGATGGTAATGGGCGCGGTAGTCGGAAGCGGTTTTTTGCTGCTCAGTCGAAAGTCAAAACTCCATAAATCGAGCCAGGAAAACGTACCGGACTCGCCAAAAAGTACGAAAATCTCCTAAAGGTCATTCATCCAAATCGACATATTTGATGTCATCATCGTCGTCTTCATCATCGGTTTCGTCGTCATCATCGGCAGCGAATGCCGGGCGCGAAGTCCCAAACGC
>CAYYNB010000141.1:0-16289 GCA_964472565.1 uncultured Anaerolineaceae bacterium | reverse complement strand
ACCGGGATACCGCGCACGCCTTCCGCCGGGTCTACCGAGCGGTTGACGTTTTCGTCGTAGGCGATGATGACCGCCACCGTGATGGTGGTGGGTGGCGCGTCGGTGGCGGTGGGTTGGATGGCGGGTGGACCCTGGATCAGCTCGATCCGCCGGGCAGGCTGCGGTTCCGGTGAAGGCGTGAGCGTCGAGGCGGATGTGACGACAGATGAAGGATCGCTCCGGTAGACCAGCACCGCGTCCAGGGCGAGCATAATGTTCGAACTGGCAGCATTACGTTGATCCGTATTGCGTACCAGCAGCGTGTGCGCCCCCGGCGCGACCGGAAAGGTGTCGGTGCAGGTAAAGTGAGCTTCCGACGAATAGGAGTCCACCGTTCCCACCACTTGACCGTCCACTACCATGTCCCAAATCCCGCCGTTCCAGAAGGCGACGTAACACACCCGCACCCCTTCACCTTCAAACGCCAGGCGCACGGCGGCCTCCGGGTCTACGCTGTAACGGTACTCGTTTTGTCCCGCCGACCAGGACCACATCGGTGTCCACTGCCCGGCGACGTATTCCAGGTTGGGGTGATCTGATTCCAACCGAACCCACTCATCGAGCGGCAGGGCATCTGGCGTGCCGGAAACCGGCACAACACCGGACACGCCAGGCATGACTGCCGTGATTTCTAACACCCGTGTCGCCAGTGTGGGCGTGATCGTTGGTGTGGGTGAAGCAGTCGGCGTCGAAGTGACCGTTGGCGTCAGCGTTGGGGTGGCGGTTGGTGCAAGCGTGCTCTCCACCGTTGGACTGGCGGTTATGGTGGCAGATGGGGTGATTTCCACCGGTGGTGAATCATCATCGCCGCCCCCGCAGGCGGTAATGACCAGAACCAGCAAACAGAAAAACAGGATACGTGCCATACCCAGGCTCCATAGATAGATGATTTCGGCCATCTACCATCGTACAAGAGCAGGGGGGTCAACAGGCTGTAGGTTTACGGTTTTTGCGGCGCAAACTTGCGGGAATGGATAGCAAAGTTACGGCTCTTCCGCACTTTATGTAGAACCAGGGTAGTAAAGGACTTTTTGACGCAGCAACTCGAAACTGGCGCGGCCATACATCTGGCGCTTGATGAACTTGAGTCGATTCACTTGGCCTTCAGTCTGTCCGTTGCTCCATTCATACTCCAGGGCAGCGCGGATAAAGGGGTATTCGGCACGCAGGGACTGAGCAAAGGTGCGCGCGGTTTTGAGAGGGCTGAGGTCAGCGGTGTTCAACCAAGCATCGAAGGCGGGCACCGAGCGGTCTTTCAACAGCAGACGAAAATCCTGGGCGAGGTTATAGAACTGACGCATACTGGCATCTTGCAGGATATGGTCCAGGATGGGACGGTCTTCGTTGTCGAGCTTTTCGGGAGGCAAGACCAGCAGCCAGCTCAGTTTGTAATTCGAGGGCAGGAGCGTACTACTGTTGGTGATGGCTAGCCCGGTGCGCACCGCAATCGGGTCTTCGCCCGCCAGCAAGCGCTTGGCCCGCAGCCAGCGGCGCACCACATTCAGACTGCCTGGATAACCTTGGGTTTGGATTTCAGCAAAGAGTTGGGCTGAATTCGAGCAGCCCACTGCAAAACGTTGGTCGAGATAATCCACATAGGGCGAGAGGATGCTATGGGGGGTACGGCCTGGCATCCTCTCGGGGAAGGTGTCCGCCCAGTAGAGGGCACGAATGGTGTAGTAGTTGCGATTCAGATGGAGCGCGACATTCGCTGCCGAGATGCCCTCCCGCTTCAATCGTTGGACTTCGTGGTAAAGATCCAGGCGTTTCTGCCGGGTGGCTGCCTGGAGCTTCTGTTCGCCGGGGGAGCGGGCGAAGGGGGGGCATTTAGGGCGCAAGTCGGGCGATGCGGGTAGCTTCTTGAGGCGTTTGTAGGCGGGAGTCACGACCCGCTGCGCCAACTTCCGTAGGTTCATCAGCAGGTGAAAACGGTCGGCGATCTGGATCGCTTGCGGAGCAGCAGCCTCCAGTCCATGCCGATAATCGGTCGAGCGGTCACGGGTGACGATCTCAACCTCAGGATGCGCTTTGAACCAGGGTTGAATATCGTCCGACAGACGCCCTTTGACCAGTTCCACCACCCGGTGGGTTTCCTGATCCACCATCATACTCCCGTAGCGATGGCCTTTGCGGATCGCCCAGTCGTCCACCCCTACCACGCGCGGCACATCCGTATTGAGAATGGCCGTGCGCTTCACAAGGCGCAGTACCGTATCCCCACTGGTGGTAATCCGCAACCTGCCCAGCACGCGGCGACTGCTCTCCGCGCTGACCTCGAATCCAATCTGGCGCATAACCTCTGTGAGCCGGGTGGTGCGTCGTGCGTAAGCCGGCAGACAGTCCGGCAAACGTTCGGCGAAGGTTTTCTGCGAACAACCGGGGTTCGCACACCGAAATCGTCGCACACTCAGTTCCAGATAGACACCCTGCCCAAGGCACGGCAAGTCTTGGGGGCGGCGGGTATACCATCCGTGACCATGCGCCGACCTCTGTTGACACCTCGGACAACGCCCGGCGGTGGCGGTGCTGTACGCCTGGATAATCAGTCGTTCGCCCTCGTTTCGCGTCGTCTTGCTGATACATCCTGGCAACGTTAAGGGGATCGTGTTGATGGTCTGTTTCTTCCTGAAGCTATTCCGTTTTTCTCATCGCTCCAGTATAGTCTCCTCCCCCTGCGGTTTCGATGGTTCTCCATAAAGTGCGGAAGAGCCAAAGTTACAGATCTTCTTTAACTCATGCAGATCGAGTTCCAAGCTAAGGGGATGTGCGTGTAGCTAAGCTGGAAACTCTACATAAAACGAGGATGAACTTTGAAGGTTCTTTTGTAGGTTATATGGATCGGAGCATAATCTCGATTATTGAATTATTGACTAATCTTTGGTATCTCCATAAATACCACAGTTATTTTCTTCAGATAAGATATTATCAGAAGGGTCTGCACAGCTTGATATATTCTGCTCATGCTCTGGTGTTTGCTCTTCTATCAATGGTTTCTGCATATCCTCGGTTAATCCCTCTCTTATTGCGAACCAAGAACCATCCTTAAATTTGCTGCCATCAGGCATTATTGCACCGTTTAGGTTACGCGCCTTTCGCAATTGAATAGGTAATATATTTGCACCAAATAGATCAGATTCGCTCAGAATGGCTCCGCTTAAGTCTGCTCCAACTAAGTTTGCCTCAACCAATGAGACATTTCGCATATTAGTTCCGCATAGGCTGGCTCCTCGCAAATCAGCACTTCGTAGATTCGCACCAGATAGATTTGCTCCGTTTAGATTAGCTGTGTTCAATTTTGCGTTGTGAAGTTTGGCTTCAATCAGGATGGAAAGACGTAGGTCGGCATCGTGTAAATTAGCATTACATAGATCCGCTTTTTTAAGGTTTGCATTGTGCAAAGAGGCCCAACTGAGGTCTGCTTCCTGCAAACTGGCTTCACACAAATTGATCCCGTGCAAATCAGCCCTTCGCAGATCGACATGGTTGAGTAGTACACCTCTCATATCTACATCCTGCAAATCTATAATTCCAACAAGAGATGTCTCTGAAGGTGAAGGTTGTCCACTGCTATTCAAACTTAGCTCATAAAGGAAACGTAAAAGCAATCCTTTTCGCTCAGTATCCAGCATTCTTATTGTCGTTAGGGTTCTGGCTCTGGCCACAGTTCGGACCGATATATCGGATTCCGAGCTGTTGAGTTTTTTTTCGAGAAGTAGATCTGTCATTCGATCCAAGTAACCTTGTAATCTGTGTTCATTGAGTCGATCATTTGCGATATTGAGTTCCATTTTCTGCTGTTCGGCTGCGAGACGGCGTTCAAGTTCTTGTTGTTTTTCAGAGCGCTCACGTTCTATTTTTTTCAGTTGCTCGTCATGTCGTAGAGATGCTTGCTGTAATGTCCAGTTCAGCATAAACACACCGACAGCAAGAATGGCTGGCACAATAAGCAGATCAAGCCAATCCCAAAGAGTTTTTCCTGGTCGGTAATCCTCGTTAGGTTGAACTTGTTTAGTACCACTACCAAACCCTGTGGACCAGCCGAATGTGTCAAGAAATATATCAAACGCACTCACCAATAAAATGAGTAGAAACAACAACAAAATCCATCGTAGAACTAACCATATTTTGAGTAGGGCAGATCTGTTTTTATCATTTGACTTTACAGTAGTGTGTTTCATGACTTTGCTATCACATTCCTCACGCTATGATATTACCACCATAGCATATTTTACATTGACAACAAGTCAAGATCTGAGGAGACAGTTTGATCGCCAGTTTCTAATTAGGAGATTGGTTAATCAGTTGGATGAGAGAGAAATCTTCTGCAAAATCAGGGAAGAAACCCCTCTTCTGCCGCGCGGACCATGAGCTGCGCGTTGGTGTCTGCACCGAAGCGGTCACGGAGCTTGTTGGCAACCCAGTACACGCGCCGGATGGGCATCCCGCGCATGGCGGCGATCTCCTGCGCCCGGTACCCGTTGGCCATCAGGTGCAGCACATCGCGCGCTTCGGCATCAAACAACCAGCGGGGATGCTCCGCCTGCATCGCCAGCAGGTATTCCGCGTTGGCCGTTGGCGAGAGGTAGGGTTTGCCGCGCACCACCGTCCGGACCGCATCGACCAGGTAAAGGCTCAAGGGGTCGCTCTTGTACATGTACCCGGCTGCCCCGGCCACAAACAACTCGTGGACGATGCGACCATCCGGGAGACTGCTCATCACGATGATCCGTGAGCGGGGTGTGATACGGCGCACGCTCTCGACCAGCGCCAATACGTCCAGCGCCGGGTCGAGCCGGTCCCCCAGCACAATCACCTGGGGCCGTTCTTCGGTCAGGGCATCCATAAGTTCGGAGAGTCCCTGGTAAGTCCCGATGACTTCAAAATCCTCCTGCTGGCGCAGGATCGCCTTGATGCCTTCCAATACCAGGTCCATGTCATCCGCAATCATGATCTGGATCGTCATACCACCCTCATCCCCTTCTAAAGTCCGTCTTTCTCAGCATATCACAGCCGGGGGGACATCCGAAGAGGGAAGAGGGGACATCCGAGAGGTAAATTTACCTGTCCCATCCGGCTGCCTGCCCGCAAAACAAAAACCCGGCGCTGCGCATCCACCGGGTTTTTCGATAAAGCCAATACCCTTGTTTTGTTGATCAACGGCGGATAATACCCCGCCGGATTGCTTCGGCTACGATCTGGTCTTTCGACCGGAGATCCCACTTCTCACAGATACTCTGCTGTGTCCGGTAGATGGTGCGCCGGTTGAGACCCAGCGCTGCCGCTATGGACTTGGTCCCGTCGGTGGTGTCCATCAGCAGTACAACATCCAACTCGCGTTCAGATAACTGCCCATCACCACCGGAACGGTTGATAGCCAGGGCAGCTACGTCCGGCGACAGAAACTGCTTACCGCGAAAAACACGGCGCACTCCGGCGGCCAGCAGGTCATGCAGGGATTCATCCCGGTCCGCTATGCCTGCTGCGCCGCAGTCCAGGACCGCCCGGATGCTGGTCTCACTCCACTGCCGCCCTAACACGATGATGCGCAGGGCAGGGCGCTTTTCTTTCAGTTCTGCCAGGGCAGTCAGGGAATTGACCTGGGACAGCCCATTGCCCAGTAAAAGTACATCGATTTCCTGGCCGGACTCCAGCAAGGTCCCCAGCCCCGTGAAGCCGCCCACGACGTCGAGATCAGAAGCGCGGTTGAGAATCTCCTCCACCGCGATACGGACTAACTCATTATCATCGATCACCCCAACCTTGATTTTCACTCGTAATCATCTCCGCCCGCTAAGGGATAGCTCATGCGTTCTAATAAATAGAAATATTATCACAGAACTGACCAAAAAACACAATATAAGCACGGTCATAAACAGGTTAGTGTAAGGTTTGTGAGACGATAATGAGAGCGCTTTGAGGGAAGATGGGACATCACTATGTCACAAATGGGACATGAAAATGTCAATCTTGGACAGTCAATGTCCCATTTTACCTCTCCGGATGTCCCACCTTTTCTGATACGCTTATAGACGAACATATGAGCGAGAGGAAAGTAATCCCATGCAGCGAAAAAATGCGGTGGGTATGAAGAGGTGGAGGTTCAGATGAGTGCAGCCAGTCGTTTGTCAGATGGGGATGTGTATGCGCTGGCCCGCGCGTTTGTGGGTAAATCCTGGTCAGGGCTGCTGGTCAGCCCTGTAGCCGAATTGCTGCTGACTCACCTTGACCTGAACAAACCGGACGAGATACAGATCCTGCGGCGGGTGTTGGGATCGGAAGCGCTGCACGCGGTGCTGGCGATGGACCCTAACGGCCCGGCTCCCTCCCCCAAACTGCGGACCGCTGAAGTGGATACCGTGCCGGAACTACCCACCGCCGCCCGTCTGAATGCGGACCAGCAGCAGCAGGCGGCTGAGGTCGGGCAGTGGTTGGACGAGTATGTGACCTGGGCAGGTCAGGCCGCCAACGAAACACCCCTTCGTTTTCACGAGGGAGCAGGCTTGTGGCTGGCCGCGCTGGCGATTGGCCGCAGGCTGCACATCCACACTCCCTGGCGGCAGAAGGTCCACCCCAACCTCTACATCATGTTGGTGGCCGTGTCCACCTACTACCGCAAATCCGCCGGGCTGAACCTCGCCAACGACATGGCACGCGCGGCTATGCCGCACCTCATCCTGCCCCAGCCGGGATCGCCGGAAGCCTTCATGAGTATGTTGGGCGGGGTGCTGCCGCCGAACTTCGACGAAATTCCGGCGCGCGACCGCGACCGCCTGATCAAAGGCAATAAGTACGCGGCTCAGCGCGGCATTCTGCGCGATGAGTTGTCCGCGCTGTTCAAGTCGATGGGCCGGGATTACATGAGCGGTATGAAAGAACTGATCATGCAGCTTTACGACTGCCCGGACTACCTGGACTCCAATACCAACAACCGGGGATTGGTCGTCATCCGCGATGCGGCGCTGTCCATCCTGGGAGCAGGCACTCCGGCAGAATTGTCGGTCGCACTTTCCCCTGGTGATTGGCACAACGGCACGCTGGCCCGCTTTGTGCTGCTCACCCCTGAACCGGATTACGCCGAGCGTCAGGCTGCCGACGAAACGGTGATGCCGGAGAGTCTGGCACGCCAATTACGCCTTTTGCACGAGACGCTGCCCGCACCACCGGAACCGGAAGCGGTGGGCGATACCCCCAATCTCGAGTCGTGGTCGCTGTCCGCTTCGGAACTCTGGCAGCCGCTGCACACCTACGAGCAGGCGCTGCGCGAGATGACTGCGCCCACCTCGTCCCTGGATGACCGGCTGCGCACCGTCTACGGGCGGCTGCACGTCCAGGCGCTCAAAGTCGCCATCTGCCTGGCGGCGCTGGACTGGATTACGTTGGGAGAGCGGCGGCAGAGCAGGCCGGTAGTCCGTGCAGCGCATTGGTACCGGGCGCAGGAGATCGTCGAAACCTGGCGAGCCTCAGCCCACCGGCTGCTGCACGACCTGGGCGAGAGTGAAGAGGCGCGGTTGGAAATGCGTATCCTGAAGCTGCTGATAGGCCAGCCGGGCGGGCTGTCAGTACGCAGCATCTACCGGGCGCTGCGCTCGCCGCGCAAACCCGTCATCGAAGCGATTAAGGCGTTGGAGCAGGATGGGCAGGTCGTGCCTGACCTCTCTGGCGCTGGGGAACGTGGACGACCGTCGGAACGCTACCGGTTGGCCTGACGAATAATGGCGCGTGACAAAACCCGATTAATGGCACGTGTCACCGCGCGTGCCAAAAATGTTCGGAGCACTGAATTTGAGGGGAAAACGTTTTGTCACGCAAAAAAGCCAAAACAGGAATTTTGGCACTGTCTCACCATCCGATTCTGATGACAAAAAGGCGAGTGGGGAAATGATCGACACACAAGACTTGAAACAGCGCTGTGATTTACGGCGGATTGTCGAGCAGGACCTGGGACCAGCCCCGGCGCACAGCAGCCGCGCCAGCCTGTGGAAGTGCCCGTTTCACGGTGAGCGTAAGGGTTTCAGTCTGGTCGTCTGGCCGGATGGGTACCGCTGTTTTGGCAGATGCCAGCACAGCGGAGATGTCTTCGACTGGCTGCAGCGTTACCGCCATCTCAGTTTTGGGGAAGCGGTGGCCGCTCTGGGGGATACCCAGTACCGCTCACCGGTGGTCTCGGTTCACCGCCCCACGCCGCCCATCGACCCGCCGCCTGCTGATTGGCAGTCTGCGGCCTGGCAGGTGGTCGAACAGGCCGAAGAAACCCTGTGGTCTTCTCAGGGGGAGGATGCCCTGGCCTACCTGGTGGAAAAACGCGGCCTGGAAAGCCGGACCATCCGGGAAGCCCGGTTGGGATATGTGCCGGGGGACTACCGCCAGTGGCGCACCCTCGCCGGGTTGAAAGTGCCGTGTGGCATTGTCCTGCCCTGGATTACCGGCGAGACGTTGTGGGCAGTCAAGGTGCGGCGCGCTGCTGACCATCCCAAGTACGAGCAGATCCCTGGCGGCAGCAGCGGCGGTTTGTATCGCGGTGATGCCCTGCTGGGAGCGCAGGCGGTGTTGTTCACCGAAGGGGAGTTTGATGCCCTGCTGGCGCACCAGGAAGCGGACGGGATGGTCGCTGCCGTGACGTTGGGCAGCGCCGCCAGCACGTTGAATGACCGCTGGGCGTTGGACCTGCTGACTGTGCCGCTCATCCTGGTGGCGTATGACACCGATGGAGCAGGCATGAAGGGTGCAGCGAAACTGCGGATGTTGTCCAACCGCGTCCATGCCATCGAAGTGCCGAAGGGCAAAGACATCACCGAGTACCACCAGCGGGGTGAAGATGTGTTCACCTGGTTGTCGCGGGAGCTGCGCCGGGTGCGTGAGTTGGCGCTGACCGCTGTCTGGTCCGATCCAGTCGGACAGAAGGTGTGAAATGAACGAACAGAAAAAGGTCTCAAACAAGCTGATCCACTACGAACCAACTTCACCCGACGTGTTGGAACACTTCGCGCGGGAGGTCTGCCAGGAACTGGGCGGAGACTTCGCTACCCACGACACGATCCGGGGCTTTGCCAACTTCATGAAGGTCATCGCCCGCGCTACCGCCAACCAGCTTAACCGGCAGGCAGACAATGAAGTTGACAATTCGATCTGATCTGCGTACTCTATGTGTATTGGTTCATGTGAGCGGCAAGGTGCTGCAAACACCTCACCGCTCTGGCCGATGCACTATTACGGGTAGCGCACCGACCACCGACAGACTCTATCGTGTCTGGTGGCCTGCTGCTACTGATTCGTATCCGCACCACCTATACTGATAAGGAGTCTGTAACCATGTCTTCGAAAAAGTCGTTTATTCCCCCGTCTGCTCGCACCGTCGCTCTGTGTTACGTCCGCCAGTCGTACACCCGCGACCCCAATGATATGGACAGCCCTGAACGGCAGAAAGCCAACATTCAGGCCTTGTGTGAACGGTACGGCTGGACCCCGGAGTGGTACACCGACGCGGGGGGGCACAAGTCAGGCCGTGAGGTCCGCAACCGTTCCGGCTGGTTGTCCCTCGAAAAACGATTGGACGATCCCGATGTGGCGGCGATTGTTCCCAACGACCTCTCCCGAATGCACCGCAAGTCCTGGCGTATCGGACAGCTGCTCGACCGGTTGGACGACAATGGCGTCCGGTTGGTCTTCGCCGCGCCGGGCAAAGAGGCGCTGGATGCCTCCACCCCCATGGGACGCATGGTGATCACCTTCATGGCGCTTCATGACGAAAACTACGCCAATGACATCTCCGAAAAAGCCAAAGACAGCGCTGAATTTCGGAAAAAACAGGGTAAAACGATGGGCGCGGCCCCGTTTGGGACCGACCGGGACGAAGCCGGGTACCTCATCCCTTCCCCTTATGGCGCATGGCTGCTGTCCAACGGGCGGTTCCAGCCAGGAGAGCCGGATGCGCCACCCGAACCAGGAGCCATCTGGCGTAGTTATTACGAGTGCGCCCATTATATCCTGACCCTGTATGCTGAGACGGAGATAGGCTACGAGAAAATCTCGTACAAGCTGAACCAGGAAGGCTGGCCCTTCTGTGACCGGGAGGACGTGCCCCGTCCACCAGACCGCGAAGACGTCCGGCGAGTGCTGGGAGCCTGGCCGGAGTATGGCGGCGTGATCATGGGCAAGAAGGCCAAAGAGCGGAAGGCTTACGAAGAAGACTTTGACATGGACACGTTTCCCTTCCGGCCCGACCGGGCCGTGTTTGACATCGACCTGCTGCGAGCGGTGGGCAAGCGGCGGCGCGGGCGTTCCCGGCAGCCGGTCGATCATGGGGTGAACCGCAAAACCTACCCCTATGCCCTCAACAACATCACCTTCTGCTCCCACTGCCTGAGCCGGGCGGAAGAACAGAATGATCCCCGGCTCAAATCCACCCTGGGAGGCATGACCTCCAAAAAAGGAGAAATCCGCTACCGTCACAAAGCGGGTGTTACCTGCGGTGTGACCAACCGCTCGGTACCCTGCGCCGACGTGGAAGCCGACGTGGCGCGGCTGCTGCACCTGCTCGAAGTGACTCCCGAAGCCTTGGAGTACATGACCGAACTGGCGATCCAGGCCGACCTGAGACACAAGCCGGACCAGGGGGACAAAGACCCGGAGCAGGAAAAACAGGAGGCCATCGCGCTTTGCAACCGGCGCATTGATGCGGCGGTCGTACTCTACAAAGAGGGTCGTATGGAGTACGAGGAGTACCGCGATTCAGTCGAGCGCAATGAGCGGGAAATCGCTCACTGGCAGATGCGCACCACCGAAACCGAGAAGATTGCTCTCGAACTGGGCATGTGTATGGACGTCATCAACAACATGGCTCGTTTGTGGGAGACCGTCAGCCCGGAAGACCGGCAGGGTATGGCACACAATCTGTTTGATTACCTGACCTACGATCTGGACACACGCCGTATTACCGACTTCCGGCTCAAGCCCTGGGCAGACCGTTTTTTGATTTTAAGAGCCAGTCTATATGATGGCGACCCGACCTTAGTTCCCGACGATGACCCTGGTGATGAGGAAATTGAGGGAGAAGAAAAAGAAAATGCAGGCTTTCAAGGCCTGCATACGGAGATGCCCCATAGGGGCCTCGAACCCAGGGGATTGCAACACCCTGTGGCGGCGATCCAGTACGGGATGCTGCTCATGTATGTCGGTCGGAAAATGCCCCTGGCTCCCCTCACTGACCATACCCCAACAAAACTCACCCGGAATCAGGAAATCCGGGAGCGGTATGCTCAGGGTGAAACGATTGTCGATCTCGCAGAGGCTTTCGAGATTTCAGAGCAGCGCGTCTCGCAGGTGCTGCGCGGGCGACGGAACTGAGAGGGGAGAGCGAGATGATCGAGCACCTTCGACCACTGACCCAGGAACAACGTCAGGGCGCACACCAAAGTGCGCGTGAAGCCGTTCTCCGAACGATTGGTCCTAAACCTGTCCGCGAGCATTTCGCCGGTGAGACGATTTCCAGATACCCAGTTTCCGTTACCCGTCTCATCACGTTCCTCTGTCTGATTCTGCTGCTGGCGGCGTTTACCCCATCCGCCATCCGGCTCTATGTCATTGGCTCGCAGACTTTCGGGCAGGCCGTGCCCAACCAGACCGCGAAACAGATGGTTGGCCTAGCAACCGTACTCTCGGCAGAAGTCGGCCAGGTCGTGTTTTCACTGGCTTTGGCGACATTAGGTGCGTCCAAGTCGTCCAGGAGACTCTTGTATTCGAGTATGGCGATAACGACTTGCCTGGCCTTGACAGGCAACGTTCAGGTTGGACTTGTAGGTCATACCGGAAGCCCTTTCGCCTGGTTGGAGGCGATGGCTCCCCCGATTGTGGTGCTGTCTACGGCTTACGTGCTCAAGGAACAGCTCCTCGAAGCCATCGAACACCGGCACACCACCGAGCGAACCTACCAGTCAGCGCTGAATGAATGGCACAAAGCGACTGCCCACCCTGAAGCTCACACCCAGTGGTCGCAGTTGTATGCCAATGCGCTGCGAGATGCCTTGAGTCGAGCGAATAACCGCCGCCAGGAAACCCTGACCGCTTTGACCACCGCTGACTGGCGTGCTCTGGTTTACCGGGAGCTTCAAACGGAACATTGGTTTGTGGATCACGAAGGGGACACCATCGTGTCGTATCCAGCCCAGGAGATCGAGACCGTCCCTTTAGCGGTACGAGCCAAACGCAATGGAAACGGAGTCCACGCCAGCGCCGGTGCGTAGTCTGTGGAACTGTGCTGCCAGAGTCATCGCCGCTCGGTGGGCGAAAACGACGGTATTGTAGCAACAAGTGTCGGCAGCACGCCAAGTGGGATCGCTGGCGTAAGCAGTTTCGAGAGGCCGCCGAACATACCTCGCCTGTTTCCTGACCTTATAATATATAGGTGGAAGTAGAAGGATGACCACAGTTATGAGCGAAACGTTTTCAACCATTCAAGCCTGGCTGGTTTCTCGCGCCAAGCGAGACATTCCGCTTTACCAGATTGCCCGTGCGTTAGGAGTTCGACCTGCTGTCGCAGAAGAACTACTGAAAGCGGCTCCAACTGCCGAAGCGCTGCTCAACCTCAACCGCCTGGCACAGTACCGCCACCTGGCGCTGGCGAACCGTGTCTGGCCGCACTGCACCTGGCTGGCGTGGGAGAACCGGAACGCCGAGCCGCCGGTCATTGACCTGATCCGGCGGGTGTTTGGTCGTGAACTGCTGGAGTATGTGGAGCGCACCTTCGGTAGGGACGTGGTGCTCCAGTATTGGCGCGATCTTGAAGTTCCCTCAGAGTATGAGGACATCCCCCTCAATGACGATGATGGGGACCCGTTGGAAGGCGTGCCGGAGGAACAGATCGTCGATAATCCTCACCTGGATATCGAAGTGGAAGTCGGGGAGATGTTTGTGTTTGGTTATCCGGCAACCGCCGCCTGTTTCCGCTGGTTGATCGAAAACCGCCACAATTACTCGCACTTTGTGGATACTCGCACCTCGTATACGAACGATCCCATCGGAGTGCAGCTGGCCTATGACCTGCGCCATTCATTGAAGGAAGGGTACTGGGCGACACTACCGCCTGATACTCTCCCGGCTTATCTGGCGATTGTGCAGGCGCTGCAAGACGCCACCGTGCCGGAGTCCTATCAGGAAGGCGCACTTCCGCTGCTCTACACCTCGGAGGTGGCCACCCTGCCCACCGATCTCCTGCACATTGTCCAGGTAGGGGGTGAAGAAATCTGGCTGCACGGACCGGATGCGCTGGTTTTTGATCGCCATCCGGTCCACGTGTTCGTGTTGGAACCGGATACTGGCCAGGCTCCTGCCGCTCTGATTCTGACTACCCAGGCCGAGCCGGGTAACCCGGAACACCATCGCGCCAACCCGCCGGTTCGGTATCTGGATCGCAGCCACGAGACGGAGCAGCTGGCGTTTATCCCCCGCGACCAGGTGGAGCGTATCCGCGACAACATCAATGAAGCCGAGGATGTGCTGGTGGAAACGCTGGATGGTGAGAACCACGCTTTGGATGAGAAGAGCGGTATCTTCTGCGTGTGGCGCTACAACCCGGGGCTGTTTGGCTCTCTCTATGGCAATGCCATCCCTGTCTACCGGATTCCAGGTGGTTACATGCTTCAGCTCGATCCCGCGTATGTTTTTTCACCCCAGGAAATGGCCGTCGAATAGACTGAAATTGCATTCAGCTAATATGGTTTTGGATGGTACCGGGAGCAGATTCACACTCTGCTCCCGGTATTTTGTTCGAGCAATCTGCACACTTTTGGTCATGGGGGAAAGCTCAAAAACAGGATATATTTTTATTCATCGCTTTTTACTTGAATACTCTGCCTCATCGGGCGCAGATCAGTCTTCTATATCGAGCGAATTTTGATAATGAAAGCCATTTCCAAGGATATGCGTTGATAATGCAGAACATTTGCTGGGCGATTTTGGGGGGCTGGTTTTTTATGGGATTCTTGACGTTCGCGATAGTCTTGTTAGCCATAATAATAGTACCCTCCAAAGAGATTAGCGTTTTTGATAACCTATTTGGAGGGATTATATATGGGCTTTTTATGATACCTTTCGGCCCACTATCATTGGGAGTTGCTGCGCGAATGCTAGAGGAGTTGCTCGCTTATCTGAAGAGTGAAGAACCAAAAGATACCTCCTCTAATGCTTCCTGAATTGGGTATGCAGTCGATAATATTGGCCCCGAACCATTCTGTTTGTAGGCTGAGTGGTTTAGGCTGGTTTTTTCAGGGATAGTAGAAAATATCCCTGAATACCTGACTCAACTACAATGGGCATCAAAAGACCCGCGATTGAGTTCTGAACCAAATAAGGCGAAAGTGCGCCCTTGATGAGTTTTCCCAGCCATGTATATTTAAAAAAACCTTTAGCCAGGAACTGAAAACGCCGTAAATTAGGCATAATAGCTTCAGACATGTCTTGTTGTTCTTCGATAACAAAACCGATAGATTGAACCAGTCTCAGAAAATCGTCAAGCATATAGGCTCCGCCAACCGCCATTGCTTTTTCAACTAATATAGCTGCCGTGCGCTCATCTGGCGTGACGGTGTCCAAATGCCGCTTTCTGAAACCATCGAACAGTGTAAATGTTCCCCCAGGTTTTAGTACCCGGTATATAGCACGCAGAACTTGTTCCATATTGGCTGCGTGGCAGATGCTTTCGACCTCAAAAAGGTAATCAAATGATTGATCAGGAAACCGCAAATCGTGGAAATCACCCTGCTCAAAATGCACATTTTGCAGTTTGGCGGACTGGGCTTTTTTCTGAGCTATGTGGACATGTGCTGGAGTTATATCAACACCCGTGAATTGAATTTCAGGGTGATGTTCCGCCAGATAAATCGTGTTAAACCCTTTTCCAGACGCAAGTTCTAGGACATTACGCGAGTTTGTCCTCTCAATACGGTCTTCAACCAATCGGGCCTGTTCATAATACCCATCCCGATTGAAGGTACCATCTTTTGAGAGGGACATATGGACTGATCCCGACACTGAATGGAAGAACGCATAGCCAGGACTACTTTGAGTGTAATAATCGATGATTTGCTCTGAACCGATCTCGCGTGCAACGAAACTGTCAATGTCATAATGCTTCCGTACTTTGTTGAGGTATCGATTCAGTTTAGGATGTTGCGTCGTGCTCATTTGGTTTCCTATAGTATTCAGAAGCACTCCCAATTCGAGCGCTTGCTAAGATCGAGTGTTCTGTAAATTAGCCAGTATCTTCTCAGCATCTACATTCACAAAATGTTCCTGCAGCATTTTGTGGATAAAAATGTAACTACCACCAACCCGTTGAAGAAGAACGCGTCTGACACAATGATCTAAAAACTCCGCATAGTTGAGAGGAATTACGCCTTCTGTATAAAGCATTAATCGTAACATGAGGTGCTTAGCAGAACTCGTTCCCCCGTAAATAACTCCGGCCCCAACACCTAAGACAAAACCTGCAAGTAACCCGATGTTGACTCCTGTGGTTATATCAGTTGCGGCAATACCACCAACCATTGCAACTATACCAAATAAGATGCCGTACATTCCACCAGCAACTAGTGCATTTCTGATTGATTGCCAAATACTCTGATTAGGGATAGTTTTCGCTTCCAATGTATCGTTGCTCAGCCCCCCTACAAGTAATACGCCTCCAAAAACAAAACCAATGGTGCTGAAAGCTACTCCTAATCCCCCAAGAATACCAGTGACGGCTCTTATCGCAACAAGTAGTAGAATAGCCAAAATAAAGCTTAAGCCGATCATCCACTTCAACTGTGAAATTGCTTCCTTGGCGTTATCCCAAGACCAACTCAATTTCTCAATAGGCTTTATTGTTCTTTCCCGCTTGATCAGAACTCTATCTATGATTATCGCAGAAGCTGCACCAATAATAATACTAACAAGAAATGTGCCATAACCATTTGAAACTATCGCCGAAAAGCCGTCACCCCAATTGCTGCCTACACCAACTATTGCTCCCCAGAATCCTCCCATAAGTCCACCAAAGGCGGGAGGGGCAGCTTCAATTTTATCTAATGAGGTGGTTTGTCCCTTAAATAGTCTTAATATTACCCATCCTAAAACTCCTGAACTGATACCAACGGCTAAGCCCAGAGCTACACCCCCAAATGTTAATTGAATGCTTAATAAAAGCAGAATCCCCACGAACAGAAGGGGTAGTCGAGATATAATAGCATAAACCTCTCTCTTATTACTCGACAGCA
>CAYYNB010000140.1:0-16446 GCA_964472565.1 uncultured Anaerolineaceae bacterium | reverse complement strand
TGGAACGTATCCGCGCACCAGATCCAATCCAACGAGCCAGCGTCAAACGGCAGTTGACGCAGGTCGCCGCAGTGAAACGCCACCCGCCCCGCGAACGCTGCCGCCCGTGTTTCGGCCTGCGCCAAAAATTCCGGCACAGCGTCCAACCCGATGACGCGCCCCGCCTCCCCGACTGCCTGCGCCAGTAAAACCGTATACAATCCGATCCCGCACCCGGCATCCAGGCCCCGGCTGCCCGGCGCAAGGTCTAACGCCTGGATCGCAGCCGTCACCGCCGGTCCGCGAAGCACATGCGACCACAACAATTGTTCCGCATAACGTTCGATCTGGTCCATGCTATTTCCCCCTCACACCACCAGCACCTCACGCGGCCCCAAAGTCAGCCGCCGCGCCCCGGCCTCGTTGTGCAGTGTGACGTTTTTTTCGTCATGCGTTGGATTATATAACAAATAATGCCGCTGATCTGCCGGGGGAATGTCGTGCAGTTCAAGACACGGCACATCCAGGCAGAGGCACAACACCGCTGGATCATCCACCCGCCCCAACGTATCAAACAACAGCGCGCTCCAAAAGACTTCGCCCGTCCCATACAGTTCCTTACCCAGGTCGCCCAGATGATCAAATTCCGCTGTCGGCAAATCCTCATAGGGGATAAACGCGCAGGGGCTGGTCCGCCCGGTTTTGGGAACAAAACGCTCAAAAAAAGCATAGTTATGGCAGCGCTGCAAATTGGCAAAAGCGGCCAGCGTTTCACGCGGCCCGGCCCCCGTCAGCAGGATTTCCGGCCAGGCCAGCAGCACCTCGATATTCTCCTTAAATGCCGGATAACAGAGCGCCGCGCACGCCTGGAACATGCCGCGCGGATCATAAAATGGTACCGCCGGATCGCGATCCCAATAGCCCATACGCAGCACCAGCCGCACGAAATCACCCGCGATGTCGCCCCACTGCTCTCCATACCCGATCCGGGCCAGATAAGCCGCACTCGCGGCAGCAAAACTTAACTGCTGCGGTTCATGGGTCAACTGCTGCGGCGGAAAGTGACTCAGAATGTGCAGGGCGCGGGCCGCTTCGTCCAGATAGCTGAAATCGCTTGTGAACTGCGCAGCCAGAAGACACCCGCCCGCATATAAGCCGCCCACACTGACATTGAGCAAACTGCCGCGCGCCTGCCAGTTGGACGCATCGGCAAACAGGGGAAAGATCGAGTTCGTATTCCGCGCCAGCCGTTTGGCTCCATCAAGCGCCGTCAAAAACATCTCCTGTAAGACGCTGCTGTGGGTTAAATGAGCCACCCAGGGCAGCTTGATCAGCGCATTTTCGAAAAAATACCAGGTGTCGATAAACGTCTCATGGGGGTGCGGCGGATAGGGGTTCGCCACATAATCCCGCCGCGCAAAAAGGGGCAGCGTGTCGTGCAACTGCTGGATAATCGGTTCCGCCGCCGCCGTTCGCCACAGCAGCAACGGCCACAAAACATCCAACTGGGTCATCAATTCAAAGTGCGGGGCCTCGTCGCGTTTTTCGCTCGAACTGCCGCGCACATACGCCCGCAGGCCGCGCCGCCCACCGGCATCGACCCAGCACGCCTCATGTTCCAGATCATGGAGCGCCGCCTCGGCCACCGTTTGCCATGAGGGCACATCAGCCCGCAGCGTGGGAACGACATCCAGCAGCGGGGCCAGCGCATCGACCAGCAAGCGCTGTGCTTCCCAGGCGGTAGGCGTCTCCTGCCGGGGACGCTGGATGAACCACCAGCGAAACACATGACGCCCCGGAGCCAGATCGAACTGTGATCCCGGCGCATGGGGAACCAGGCCGATACCGTACAACCAGGCGCGATAATCCAGCACCTCGCGCACGGTAAAATGGTAGAGGCGGTGACTGGCCCAGGCTAACGAAGCGGCGGGGAAATAAACCATCGACTCGATCTGCGTGCGCGGATCATAAAAATATCCGGCGGCGAGATCATTGCCGGAAAGCCCCTGCTGGTTGGTGGTCGGCCCGCGCAGAATCGTTTGCCGCCAGGTCAGGCCCTGCCGGTCCTGCATATTATCCAGCGCGCCCAGCCAGAGAATCATCGCCGGACAAATGGAAATGGTCTGTTCAGCGTGCAGCACCGTATCCAGCCAGAAGCCTCCCGCGTCAGGCTGGATGACCGTCTGCCACTGGTAGCCAGCGCCGCCCCCGGCTAACTGATTGCCGTGCGCCTCGGTGGGAAACAGGCTGTCAATCGGACGGCTGGCAAGCGACGACGTGCCCCGCCTTGCATCGGGATCGCACACCTCGGTAATGATCCCGTGCCCAATCTGAAGTCGTAACCGGCCATGTTCAAGCATACGCACCTGCCGCGATTCAGGTTATCGGTGGATTCGGCTCGCTTCGGATACCAAAAGGGGCGAGAGTATTCCCCCCGCCCCGGCTTATGTCAGCTCGATTTCTGTGGGATATGCGGGATCAGCCAGCCGAGGAAGGCCTCTTCGGAGCGCGTCTGCATCAGCACACGGCCCGGCCCGGTCAGTTCACAGACCAGCCCTTCGCCGCTCAACAAGGTAGATTTCCAGCCGCCGACCTTCTTCACGCTGAACTGTACCGAGGCATCGAAGCCCACAATATGCCCGGTATCGACGGTATAACGCTGACCAGGAGCCAGTATGCGTTCCTCAATGGAGCCGTAGCACCCCGCCACGACCTGCCCGCGCCCCGATACACGCAGCATGATGAGGCTGCCGCTGCCGAAGAAACCCTTCGCCCCACCCCACTTGGCATCCATCTCGACGCCGGCTTCATTGGCGACATACGCCCCGCTCTGAAGGCGGAATTCGCCGTCGATCTGCAAAACCATCATGTCACCGGGGAGTGAAGGCGCTAGCGTAATTTCCCCGCCCTGCGCCGGGGCCAGATACTTATTCTGGAAGAAGCTTTCGCCCGCCACCATACGCTTGAGGCCGCCCAACAAACCGCCCTTCGCCTCAGTCTGAACCGTAACGCCCTCACTGAAGCTGACCATTGCCCCCGGCTCCACCTGGACCTCTTCGTTCGGGGACAGGGTGACTACGGCTAAGGCATAGGCTGGCTGGTGCTTGAGTGTGACTTGCATCGTTTTCTCTCCTGAATACGCTCAAAGAACCGCATGCAAGAATATAACGCAAAAACCAGCCGCTAGGCGAACTCGCGCTGCCGCCGCCGCATGGTGACGCTTTCCACCAGCCCCACGCCAAACATCATCGTGACCAGCGACGACCCGCCCGAACTCACAAATGGCAGCGTCAGCCCGGTCACAGGCAGAATACTCAGGTTCATCCCAATGGAGACCATCGTTTGGAAAAAAATCATCGTCGCCACGCCATAACAGATCAGGCTGCCCAGCGGATCAGGGGCGGTCTGCGCGCCCAGCAAACAGCGCCAGACGACAATTCCCATCAGGCCGATAACCAGTGTCGCGCCGACAAAACCCAGTTCTTCAGCGATTACGCTGAAAATGAAGTCCGTATGCCGCACCCGCAAAAAGCGGCCCTGCGTCTGCGATCCATTCCCGTAGCCCTTGCCCATCAGCCCGCCGGAGCCAATCGTGATGAGCGCCTGGTCAATGTTGTAGCGCGCATCCTTGCTGTCCGGAATACCGTTGCCGTCTTCGTCCTCAAATTCGCAGGTCTCCCGCACGGCGGGATCGGGATCATCGTAGCAGGACTCGCCGGTGTCAATAAAGGAGGTGATGCGCTGCCGCTGGTAGGGTTCCATCACCGCCCACAGCACCGGCATCAGCGCCAGTCCGACCAACACAAACAACATAAGATGTTTCAGGCGCAGGCCCGCCGCCCACACCATCCCAAACCAGACCACCATAATCACGGTGGTGATGCCCAGGTCCGGCTGGACAAAAATCAGAAAGGTCGGAATGGCGACATGGATAAGCGAGACAAGAACCGTGCGCAGTTGCCCCATATTCTCGTAGCGATCCGCGAGGTGCTGCGCGAGAGTGATCACCAGCAGAAACTTCGCCAGTTCGGACGGCTGCACCTGCAAACCGACGTTCAGCCAGCTTTGCGCGCCCGCCGCACCGACGGCACCCAGGCCAAAAACCAGGCCCAGAATGAAGAGGATGAAGCCGTAGAAAAAGCCGTGCAGACTCCCCAGCAGGCGGTAATCCATCGCCGCCACCACGAAAACCACCACCAGCCCAATGAACGTAAACTGAATCTGCGATGGCACACGGTTGATCAGGTCGGTGTCAACTGCGCCCGCCGTCGCACTGCGAATCGCCAGAATCCCGATCAGGATCAGCAGGATCACTATCGCCAGTAAGGTATAATCAAAATCGCGCCAGAGGCTTGTCTTATTCTGCATCCATCATAACCCGCTCACCAAACAACACGGCCCGTTATTATAGCGGGAATTGGGGATAACAAAATAGGCCGGGGTGCGCAGCACACACACCAGCCTGGCTCCCGTGTAATCGCGTACCTCAAGGCGTCTCAGGCGTATCCGAGGGCTTGCGGGGCTTTGTATCAGTCGATTCAGCAGGCTTTTCGCTGCCTGGTGCTTGATAACCCGAACCCTGATTGCGCGCCAATGGAATATCCGCCACGAGATAATTCTCGCGTTCGCGCTGTTCCAGCTTGATCTTGACCTGCCCCTCATCGATGCGAACATACCGCCGGATCACGTCGATGATCTCGTTTTGCATCTCTTCCAGCTTATCCGGTGACAGGTCGCTGCGATCCGTGACCAGCACGAATTTAAGCCGCTCACGCGCGACATCGGCACTGGAAGGCCCCTTGCGGCCCAGGATACGGTCCAAGATGGAAGTCATGATTGCCCCCGATCCTCTAGGCTGTTGAGTCTGACGAACCAAATAGCCGCGACAACCGCTTCAACAGCCCTCCCTTTTGCTCCAACTTGAGCAGCGGAACCTTTTCACCGGTGAGCCGCCGCGCCACATTCCGAAACGCTTCACCCGCCATCACTTTTTGATCATTCAGTGTCAAAGGTGAGCCTTTATTGGATGAAATGAGGATATTCTCGTCTTCAGGAATCACCCCTAACAACCGGATCGACAGAATATCCATGACATCGCTGACCGAGAGCATATCGCCCTTTTGGACCATCGCCGGTTTGACCCGGTTGATCACCAGGCTGACCGGGACTTTACGCTCTTCGGCTTCGATCAACCCGACGATCCGATCCGCATCCCGCACGGCGGACACTTCCGGGTTGGTCACAACGACCACTTCATCCGCCGGGGCCAGGGCATTCCGAAAACCCCATTCGATTCCAGCCGGGCTATCGATCAGAATGTAATCATAATCGGGGCGAAGCTGATTCGTGAGCGAGACCATATCCTGCGGGCTGACCGCCGTTTTATCACGGGTCTGGGCCGCCGGCAGCAAATACAGGTCCGGCACGCGTTTATCCTTGACCATCGCCTGCCGCAGCTTACAGCGCCCCTCGACCACATCCACCAGATCGTAAACAATCCGGTTTTCCAGCCCCATCACCACATCGAGATTACGCAGCCCGATGTCAGCATCAATGCAAACGACCTTTTTATCCAGCATCGCCAACGCCACCGCCAGATTCGCCGTCGCGGTGGTTTTGCCGACGCCCCCCTTGCCCGATGTAACGGTGATTACCCGTGCCCCCATTCATAATCCTTTCTTGATGCGCCTGTACTGATTATCATGCAAACCGCTCCCAGCGCTATTCCCACGCCTCGGCCTCGATCCGGCCATTCCGCACAAATGCCTTTTCCGGTTTGGGCTTGCGCCGCCGGTCTTCAGGCGAAATTGTAATATGTCCGGCGATGCGAAGCTGCGTCGGGGCCAGATCGAGCGCGCAGACCACCGCCGATTCATCGCCCTTCACCCCGGCATGCACCGTTCCACGCAGCCGACCCCAGACGATCACATCACCAACCGCCGTGATCATCGCCCCGGCGTTGACATCGCCCATCACCACCACATGCCCCTCGCTGTGAATGGTACGCCCATTCCGCAAGGTGCGCCGCACCAGCACACCCTCGGTGCCGCGTTCCTCCGGGTCAATCGGCGGCGGCTTGAGCACGATCTCATCCTCGACCGGGCTGGCCTCCATTTCGACGGTAGTCAGGTCCGTCTTCAGGCCGAGTTTGCGGACCGAAGCCTGAGTCGTGGGGCTGTCACTGATCACGGCCAGGACTGTTACGCCGCGTTTCAGCAGCAGATTCTGCATATTCGCCAGCTCATGACGGCGAATCTCACGCTCGCCAACGGAAAGCGTGACATGTGCCCCCTGAAAAAACGAACCCTGCGAATCGATCAGCGACATCAGCCGCGCCGTAATATCCGGCCATTTGATGTCCGGCTTAAACGTGACCAGAAGCCCCTGCTTAATTCCCTTGAGTGTAATCGAGTCGTCCATAGTTTGCGCGCTTATGTTGTGCGATACAACAACTATACTCAAATTTAAATTGGCGGCTACTGCTGGGCGCGCTGCTGCTTGAGCTTAAAATACGCGTCCATCACATGGCGCACAATCGGCGTTGAGACCATCGATCCTTCGCCGCCATCGTAAACAAACGCCACCACGATGATCTCCGGGTTTTCGTAAGGCGCATAGCCCACATACCACGCGTGCGAGGGCCACTGTCCCTGGACACACAGGCCCTTGTCGAATGCAATATCATCGCAGTATTCCGCGGTTCCCGTTTTGCCCGCCTCGTTCACATAATCCAGCGGCGGGACAACCGTGATGCCGGGGTCGGATGCCGTACCGGAGATAATCACCTCGCGCATGCCCGCGTGGATCAGATCAAAGGTGGTGGGATCGGCAAAGGGCGGGATGTAATGCGAATCTTCCACCTGATAGCGCGAATATTCGAGCACATCACACACCCCTTGATCAAACTCGTAGTCCGGGAGAACGCTCACCCGGTAGCGAACGAAGTTGGTGATCTCGTCCTCCAGGTTCGGATCAATATCCACCTGGTTATGAAATTCGTCCGATTCGCAAAACGCCTCATCATAATCGGGATCATCGGCGTCAAGTTCACAGCGGCAGGCGACACTGTTGGGACCGTTGATCAACATATCTTCCTGCAACAGCAGCACCGGTTCGTCCCCGTTCGTCGGCAGAGCCAGCGTGCGCGCCACCGTCGGCGGAAAGTCTAACATCACGTTCCCTTCCGCATCCGTCAGATTTTTGAGAATCTGCGGCTGGTACAGCGTGCCGCCGTTGGCAATCGCCGCCACCGCCGTCACAAGCTGCAAGGGCGTAACCGTCACATAGCCCTGCCCAAAGGCCGCGTTATAGGTATCGCCGGTGGACCAACTTTCGCCATAATTACGCCGTTTCCAGTCGGCATCGGGCATACGTCCCGCCAGTTCGCCGGGAAGCTGAACGCCCAGTTGGGATCCGATTCCATAGGCTGTCGCCCAACGATACAGGTCATTAATGCCCAGCCCGCCTTCTTTCAACCGCATCGTAGACACTTCAGGATTGCCGCCGCCCACCTGATAAAAATACACGTCACAACTTTGGGCAATCGCCCCGATCAGGTTCAAATCCTTATGCCCGCTGCGCAGCCAGCACACAAAGGTCTGGCCGAGACTGGTATCGCGCGGCGCATAGGCGTTCGGCAAAACCAGGCTGCCCGGACAAAAGAGCGTCTGGTAGGGATCAATCACGTCTTCCTCGACCACCCCAGTCGAGGTGATCAGTTTCCAGGTGGAGCCAGGTGGATACAGCGCGCTGATGGCATGGTTGACCAGCGGCTTAAGCGGATCGTTGAGCTGGGAGAAGTAATAATCGCCGTCGATACTGCGCGCAAACCGGGTATTGTCATAGCTGGGCCAGCTCACCAACGCCAGAATCTGCCCGTTGCGGGGGTCCATGGCGATCACCACACCCTGCGCTAACATTTCCTTACCAGCATCGTTCCGCGTGTCATTTTCAGCCACCAGTTCATCCGTCAGCGCTTTTTGGGCGGCAATTTGCAGATCCACATCAAGCGTGAGGTTCGCATTCACCCCGGCGGTAAAGGGCTGTTCTTCGATCAACCGGAGGGGCTGTCCGGCCACATCGACGATCCAGGTTTCCATGCCGCGCTGCCCGGCCAGCGCTTCTTCCAGGTAAGACTCGATCCCGGCATAGCCAATCCGGTCATAGGCCGGATCGTAGCCGAGTTCGCGCAGTTCCTTTTCTTCGTCCGGGCCAATCGGCCCCAGGTAGCCCACCAGATGCGCCGTGAGTGCCCCGGTTGGATATTCGCGCACGGACGACACCTGCACCCCCACACCGGGCATCATCTGCGCTTCTTCTTGGATGCGGAACGCGACCAGATGCGGCACGTCGCGCGCCACCGTCACCGCGCGATACGGCGCGATACCCTCCCCTTCGCGCACCATTTCATCAATACTGCGCTCGTCCACCCGCCCCGCTGCATCCGCGACTGCGCGTGTTGCCGGCACATCGATCAAGGCCGACAGGCGGTTATAGACTTCCAGGGTATCATCCGGATCATCCGGCAGATCCGCCGGGACAATCGTCACGTTATACGCGGGGTCGTTTTGAGCCAGCGGCACGCCGTTCCGGTCATAAATCCAGCCGCGCGGGGCCGGATTCAGCACCAACTGGAGGCGGTTTTCTTCGGCATCCTCGACAAACTGTTCGCCGCGCTGGAACTGTAATTCACCCAGCCGCAGCACGAGAATCAGCAGCGAGAACACCACAATCGCCTGGAACATCACCAAGCGCCAGCCCTGAAAGGGGAGAATGCGTCGTTCGTTCATCCAATAAACCTCATTCCAACCGCACTCGACGCGGACGCAGCCAGAACTGGACTGCGCCCACCATGCGAAAGATCGGGATGATCAAAATCGTATTATAGATCAGCGTAGGTAGTGTAACATAAGTAAACCCGGTACTCAATGGGACCGGCAGATTCACCACCCGCAGCACCAGCAGAATCAGCACATGATAAACCACCGTTCCGACGGCAGCCACAATCGGCGGAATCAGAATATTACGGCGTTGAATCTGCCCGAAAATCAGATCGGAGCCGAAGACCACCAGCACCAGGCCCAGCGCCGAGGTGCCCAGCGGCACAATCGACAGCGTATCTTGCAGCACCCCGCCCATCATCGCCCAAATCAACGCGCTGCGCAGGTCGGCCAGCAATGCCCACGACACCACCAGCATAAAAACCAGGTCCGGCGCACCCCCGCCCAGCCGAAAAACGGGCATCAGCGTCGCATTGAGCAGCACGGCGATCAGCAGCACCGGAATACCGGCATAATTCCGCATGGGGCTTTACTCTTCCTCGTCCTCGAAAACCGACAGGTCAACCGGCTCGAAATTGATAATCACCTGGACAATTTCCAGCCGATCAAAGTCTACCAGGCTGCGCACGCGGACTTCTTTATAGAGTTCATTTTCTGACAGCGAAACGCTCATCACCTGCCCCAACAGCAAATCGGCGGGGAAAACCTGCCCCAACCCGTTTGTCATCACCAGATCAGACTCGCTGATTTCGGCGTCGATGGGCAAAAAGGACATGACCAGATCGCCCGACAACTGGCCGATCACCAGCCCGTCCTGCCGCGACTGCTGCAAACGGGCGTTGACATGGCTGTTCGGGTCCGTCACCAGCAGCACCTGCGACCCGGTGGCGGTCACGCTCACCACGCGCCCCACCATGCCCAGTTCCGTCACCACCGGATCGTATAACTCCACGCCATCGCGCCGCCCACAATCGATCTGCACGGCGCGTATAAAACTGGTGGTGTCCACGCCGATCACATCACAGGTCACATACTCGCGGTCTTCCGGCCCCTGCCGGTCATACTCGAGCAGCGCCGCCAGCCGGTCATAGTCCTGCCCTTTTTCGCGCAGCACCGCCAGTTCGGCCTGATACACGGCCAGCGCCTCTTCCAGGTTGCGGTTGCGCTGGCGTAAACGGCTGGCATCCTGAAAATCTGCCGCCGTTGACTTGACACCGCCGGTAAGATTGCCCACCAGATTTTCAACCGCCGTCAGCGGAATCGAGATCGCCTCGCCCACCGGACCCAGCGATCCGCGCTGGCTCATAAAGATCAGTCCGCTGGTGACCAGCAAGGCAATCAACAGATTGAAGATTCGGCCTCCACGCTGCACGACGATTCCTCCTGACATATTCAACAAGATACCCCGAACCAAAAGGACTGATTCGGGGCGATAATACCGTTATGAGATTAAATTGCCAAAGCGTTAGTGCTGGGTGGAGCCGCGTGCCAGATCGGCCAACAGCGAACGCAGATTGTCGTAATCTTCCAGAATCCGCCCCGCGCCGCGTGCGACACACGTCATCGGGTCTTCGGCCAGCCACACGCGCACATTCACTTCATCGGCCACGCGCTCCGTCAGGCCCTTAAGCTGGCTGCCGCCCCCGGCCATACAAATCCCCGATTCCATCAGGTCGGCCACCAGTTCCGGCGGCGTTTCGTCCAGCGCATCCCGGATCGTATCGACGACGATGCTGACCGAGGGGGCCAGCGCCTCGCGCAGTTCAATCGACGACACTTCCACCGCTTCGGGCAGACCGCTGATCAGGTTGCGCCCGCGCAGAATCATCGTGCGTTCTTCGGGCAGCGGGTACGCCGAGCCGATGTCAATTTTCGCGCTTTCGGCACTCCGTTCTCCGATCAACAGGTTATACTTGGAGCGCATATACTGGACAATATCTTCGTCCATCTCATCGCCCGCCACACGGATCGAGCGACTGATCACAATGCCGCCCAGCGAAAAGATCGCCACCTCCGTCGTGCCGCCGCCGATGTCCACGACCATACTGCCGCGCGTCTCCTGGATCGGTAAACCCGCGCCAATGGCCGCCGCCACCGGTTCTTCGATCAGATACGCCTCGCGCGCGCCCGCGCTGATCGTCGCATCATATACCGCGCGTTTTTCGACTTCGGTCACACCCGACGGAATGCCGACCACCACACGCGGGCGGGGAATCGGCACCCAGCTTTGTTCATGCGCCTTGCGGATAAAATAATCCAGCATCGCCTCGGTGATTTCAAACTCGCTAATGACGCCATCACGCAAGGGACGCACCACCATAAATTTTGTAGTCGGAGTCTTGCCAAACATTTCTTTGGCCTCACGCCCTACGCTGATCGGGCGGCGCGTCTTACGCTCAATGGCGACATAAGACGGCTCATTGATCACAATACCTTTGCCGCGCACACTGACCAGTGTGTTGGCCGTACCGAGATCAATTCCAATGTCCAGCGAAAATAGGCCCAAGAGCCAATCGAGTGGGCTAACCAATTGTTGTGTCCTCTCCCCGTGATCGCGCTGTGAGCGGCATTATACCACGTCCCGTTAAGACTATGGGTGAATTCATTAACTTCTCATCTAAGCACATTCAAGCACATTCTGTAGGGCAGCTTTATTGTAAGAGCGCAGCAAGCCGGGTTGGAAAGGGGCAATGCAGGCACTGCCCCTCCCCTCAAAATCGAGCTTAGGAGCCGAACTCATCCATCTGCTTGAGCAGCGGGCCGCGATCCACCTGTGGATACTCGTCCAGCAGGCCGCTGAAGCGCGTCATATACTCCACCAACTGCGGACGGGTGCGGGCCTCAAAACGCATCGTGATCGCGGGCTGGGTATTGCTCGCGCGGACCAAGCCCCAGCCATCCTCAAAAATCGCGCGTGCGCCGTCCACCGTCACGACTTCATATTTATCCTGAAGACGATCCCGCACGGCGTCGATAATTTTAAATTTAATATCATCCGGGGCCGACATGATGATTTCGGGCGTGGCGGGCATTGTCGGCAGTTCGCCCAGCGCCTGCGACAGGCTCTTATCCGTCTTGCTGAAAATTTCGAGCGCCTTCAACGACACCAGCGGCGCATCATCAAAGCCGTAATAATCCTCACCGATGAAGATATGCCCGCTCACCTCGCCGCCAATCGGCGCGCCCAGCTCGGCCATTTTCGCCTTCATCAGGCTGTGGCCGGACTTCCACATGAACGGTTGGCCGCCGCTGGCCCGAATAATATCCGGCAGCACCTGGCTGGTTTTTACGTCGAAAATCACCGTCGAACCGGGCAGCCGCGTCAGCAGATCGCGCGCCAGCAGCGCCAGGAAGCGATCCGCCGCCACATGATGCCCGTGTTCATCGATCAGCCCGCAGCGATCCGCATCACCATCGAACGCGATCCCAAAATCCGCGCCGTGTTTGACCACTGCCGCTTCAAGGTCTTTGGTGAGTTCAGGGTCTTCAGGATTCGGCAGATGGTTGGGGAACGTGCCGTCCGGTTCGCAGAACAGGCAGATCACCTCGACACCGAGCGCTTCCATGATCGGGGGGACATAACTGCCGCTCAGCCCGTTCCCGGCATCGACCACGACCTTGAGCTGGCGCGATCCCAGGTGGACCTTGCTCCTGATCGCCGCCATGTGCTTATGGATCATGTCATAATCCTGAGCCACCACACCCTGCCCCTGGATAAAATCACGCTTCTGGATCAAGCCCAGCAGCGCCTGAATCTGCTCGTCCGCCAGTGCCAGCCGCCCATACGCCATCTTGATCCCGTTATACATGGTGGTCAGGTGGCTGCCCGTGATCATGATCCCGCCCGCTTTGTCATGCGCCGCCGATGCATAATAAGTGGTCGGCGTCATCACCGGGCCAATATCCGTCACCCGCAGCCCAGTTGACACCACGCCTTCGATAATGGCATCCTTCAACGCCGGGGTGCTCAGGCGGTTATCGCCGCCCACGAAAACCTGGGTCAGCCCTAATTCACGCTGCACATAGGTGCCATAGGCCTGCCCCACAAGGCGCGCCACATACGGGGTCAGTTGGGCGTCTTCGCCAACTGCCGTGCCGCGAATGTCATACTTGCGAAAAATTTGAACCGGTACGTCTGCCATGTTTCCTCCGGGGAAAATGCGAATTTCTCGTCTGTGATCCTAAATAAAAGTTACAGCAAGCGCACCCGCCGCCCCAGCTTAGGATGCGGTGGGCACTCGTCGGGTGAGATCGATTGGTTGATCGCCCAGCAAAAACCATCGGGATCATGCACAATAAAATCGCGCAGCCCGTACCACTGATTCTGCGGCGGGGTATCCGCTTTGATTCCATACGAAATAAGCTGGGTATGAACCCGATCAACATTTTCGACCTGTAAATAAAATGTGATGCTCGGCGTACCATCGCCATCATGTCGCGATATATCCTGGCGCAGAAGCCACACGGAGCGCCCCTCCCGCCCCATACTGCCCCACTGAAAGCCTTGTTCGTCCTGGAAGCCTTCCATCTCGCCGCTAAACCCCAGCGCCTTGTACCATGCTATAGAAGTTGCCATATCTCGAACGGTGAGTTCAGCGATAATCTGCTGCATCGTACCCTCTCTTCAATGAATACTATTTTTTTCCGAAATTATACCGCGCTGGTCCCCGGCGCAAAACAAAAGAGGCGTAGCCCGGTACGCCTCCTGTCGAATTCGATGGTGAATGGGGTAGCTTAACGATCCAGCGCCGCATCCGCCGCGAGCGCGCCCAACGGCAGCGCATCCACGGCTTCAGCCGGAGCCTGTGCGCCCTGTTCTTCCATATGCATCAGCGCCGGGATCATAAAGCCGGTTACGCCCATAACCGCGCAGAAAGCCCCCGCCGCGATATACCAGAACTGAATCCCCAACACATCGGCCACCGGCCCGGCGATCAGCAAACTGATCAGGGATGTTCCTGTGGCCGACGCGGTAATCAGCGTAAAAACGCGCCCCTGCATATCGGGTTTGACCACCGCCTGCACCACTGCGAACAGCGGACCATTCGTGATCGGATTCATAAATCCGGCCACCAGCATCGCGCCCAACGCAAGGAGCAAGGCAGAAGCAGGCGTGACACCCAACACCGCCACCGCCGTTCCCATCCCGATCAGGCCGACCATCGAGGTGGCGAGTTTGCGGTGGCAACCCCGACTCGCAGCGAGGGCCAGACAGTCCGCGCCCACACCGATCCCCCAGGCGGCATTCATCCACCCCAGTTCCTTTGCCCCGCCGTCAAAATAATTTTTGATCAGCAGCGGCATAAGTGAAAACGCCGGGTTAAACAGAAAGTTGATCATCGTCGCCATTCCCAGAATGATCAGCAGCGCCGGCCAGCCCGCCACATAGCGCAGCCCTTCGCGGAACTCTTGCAGCACCGAGGTTTTCTGCGGCTGATCGTCCGTCACGGCATCACGTTCTGGCTGGGGGATAGTCACGACAAACAACAAAATGGATACGGCAATTCCCGCCGTCACGGTATCAATCGCCAGCACGCCCTGCATGGGCAGCACTTCGAGCAGCAGCGCGCCCAGCGGCGGCGCAACGACATTCATCGCCCCTTGCAGCATCTGGTTCAACCCCGCCACCCGTGAGAGATGCTCCGACGGCACCATCAGCGAGGTGGAGGCTTGCATCGCGGGCCAGTGGAACGACCCGCCCAGCGAGCGGATGAACAGAATCACGAAAACATGCCACACTTCAGCCGCATCAACCGCGAACAAAATCACCAGGACCACCGTTGCCAGCGCGACCAGGCTGTCCGCCATGATCATCACCCAGCGGCGGTTCCAGCGGTCTACCAGCGTCCCGGCAATCGGTCCCAAAAAAACGGCGGGGATCAGGGCAACAAAAGTCGTTAACGCCAAAACGGTAGCCGAATCCGTTTCAACCGTCACCCACCAGATCAGCGCGAATGAAACCAGATTACTCCCCAGCAGCGAAAAGGCCTGTCCAGTCCACAACACGGAAAACAGCAGTTTCCAGTTGTGCTGTTCAAACCATTTGGACGTTTGCGTCTGCATGTTTGCCTCCGTTTTTAATCTTTTTAAACCGTGCTTCAAACAAGATACTGGGATTCATTGAAAAAGTCAACATGGAAATTAAAATTTTTAATATGACGGTTTAATTTCATTCATACCGGCAATCAATTATACGCAGCCCGTTAAAAAAAGTTTCCTCCATTGCGCTGAGGAAACTTTTTCACAGTCTCAAAAGGTCGAACGCTGAGCGCGGCTACTTGTGCATCGGGGCCTGGGTGGCAATCACCGGGAGATAGGGTGTCCAGGTGGGAATGAGCGTGGGAGCCATCGGCGACGCCCCCAACCAGACCCGCCAGTTCTGCTCAATCTCGGCCTGACTCATGCCCGTGACCTGTTCCAGCATCTCAAAAAACGGCACATCCTCCGCCAGCAGTTGCATCGCCTCACGGTGCCAGCTCAGATCGCCCGCCTGTTCCTGCATCCACACGAAAAAGGAATAGCCAATGTCGTAGCCATCACGCGCCGTGTCGCCATCGGTGCGCGGCGCATCCGCCACGCCCACCAGCAGCGGCGGCAGTTCCCCGTTCCGCGCCATCTGCTGCACCCGCCCTAAATAATCATACGACTGGTGCAGTTCGAAAAATGTCGCATCCCCTTCCGGAAACCACGTCGGCACATCATAAATATCGCGAGTCGCCGCGACATACTCCGCCTGATACAGGTGCTCCATCTCGTGGACTACCGTGCTGTAAGCCAGTTCGTCGATAGCCTGCTCCAGGTTTTCACCATACAACACCTGCACAATCGCGTTCCAGGTATCAAACGTCTGGCCGACGATCCGCGACGTATCGCTGTATTCCGGTACGGTGCGCCATTCCATCCACAGCTCATAATCACCAAACAGGATGATACGCGGCTTGCGCGGCAGCCCCCCACCCCAGACCTCATAATACTGGGGCAGCCGTTCTTCGATGGCGCTGAGCACGACTTCTTCCACCTCGCCCGGCAGGCCCAAAGTAAACACAATCGCGCCGTCCGATTCGCTGCGCGTCCATGCGTGGGTAGGGTCGGCATATTCGGCAATAGCCGGTTCCGTCTCATACCGGTTATCCGCCGCATCGCGCAGTTCCCAGTGATACATCACTTCCACCCAGGGCGGGACCATATTCAGGGTGTCCGCTTCCCAGGTCGCCGTCCACACCCCGGCAGCCGCATCATACACCGCTTCCTCCGCCTCAATCGCGCGGGTTTGGCTGGCGCGCAGATTCGGTGAGTACCAGATCGCCCGCGCCCGTGTCACCTCGCCGCCGCTACTGGACACTTTGATCGTGAAACTGAATCCGGTGGGATAATTACTGACAAAGGCCGCCTCCTCCACCGTCCACGCTACATCCTGCCGGAGCTGCGATGGCAGTCCTTCCGCGCCAACTGCGGGTACAGATCGCAGATTCAGCGCGATCAGGCTGACCACAGCCAGCAGAACAGCAAACATAATCCGTTGTCGTTTCATGGCATCCTCCTGGAACAAATTATAACCTCGATCTGGCATGATATAAGGAAGACCTGGCAGGCTCAAGTTTATTCATAAGAGACTCCGGCCTGCCGCGCCCGTTGCTGCGGAGGACAACCTGCCGTTTCGCAAGCTGCCCAAGGGCATCGAGTCGGG
>CAYYNB010000139.1:0-16497 GCA_964472565.1 uncultured Anaerolineaceae bacterium | reverse complement strand
CCCCGTCATCGGGATAAGGAGCCTGGTTAGCCTTTTCGGGGAACAGGACCAGGACAGGCGCATAACGGCGCAGCAATACTTCCCGTTCGTTGGACAGCAGAAACCCACTTGAATCCGGCATGACAGACTCCATCTCTCCAACATGGCGCGTAGGGTTTTATTATACGCTTAGTCGGCGGACAGAAAAATGGGTCGGAGGAAGGAGAACAGAGATCAACAAAAGATCAATGATCATTGATGGAATTGAGGAAAACACCCCCTCCTCCCCTTGGCACTCTGATTGGGGTCGATTTGAGGGGAAAACCGGGTGGAGATGTTGGCAGGAAGTGGTATTTTCTGCCAAAAAGTCCGGCGCTGGCGCGGAACGGGATTGGACGGTGCGCCTCCTCTAGGATCAGAACAGCACGAATGTTCGAAAATGTCATGGTCGTGGATGGTTAACTTGGATGGCTAACTTCGATGGTTAATAATGGATGGGTTACGGAACCTCACCCCCTCGGTCCCCCTCTCCAACCGAGTTGGAAGAGGGGGAAAAGCGGGCAGGGCACGGGAGGGAAAATCACCCCGCTGGTGCGGAAATTCGGCGGGCGGGCGGAAAGCAAACCTCACCCCCTGCCCGCTCTCCAGTCAAGCTGGCGAGGGGAAAATCGAATCGGGCTTTGAGGCCGAAAATAGAAAAAGTGGTTTTTGATGCAGTTTTTAATGACTACACGAAATACTATTGAGAACAGTAGTCCCCCCAGCCGCCAAGCTCCTGGTACGTTTCACCCCAACGCGCATCGGGAAGACGGATAAAAACCGATGTGCTGATGATCGCCTCGTCGCCCAGCGGGGTATAAGCTGCGCCGTCCCACTGGTAAGCGCGTTCGACGGTTTGAATGCTGGAATAAAAGTCGATCTCGCCGACAAAATCACAGGGGGGTGTCAGATTGTAGCGGGCAAACGACAGCACCACCTGCCAGCGATCCGCTGTGATGTTTTCCAGCCGGATCGACGAATGGAATGAGGCGGATTCGGGTGGAAAGGCAATATAAGACCAGTTGATCCACGCGCCGTCCTGCTGTTCGATATGGACGAGGGCCGAAGGCGCAGCAGCATAGGAAAGTTCGGTGGGATTGTAACGGGCGATCCAGCGATCCCCCACCCACTGCATAGCGGTGAGCCGCCAGCCCACCGCCCAGGCTGCACCGGAGCGGCTGATCACATAGTGCATCGTGCCGGGAATGCCATGTGAAGGCGGGAAACAGCGCAGCGGATACCAGAAGGCCAGCACCTCATCCGCCCCGCCCGCCAGAAATTCGACGGCATAGCCCGAATTGGCCTCATAAATGGCGGCGAGATCGGACAGGGTGCGGGATTGGGCGTCGGGGGAACTGATCAGATGCGCCAGGGTGCGGAGCTGGGCCTGTTGGACAGCAGCCTGATTCTGACATAACTCGTCATGATTTCGAGAGGCGGGAAATTCGCTGATGTCCTGCTGGACTTGCAGCGCCAGCCGATCTTCCGGTGGGGTCGGGGTCAGAGCCGGAGATGCGATCCGCGCGGGCTGGAGGGTGAATAGTCCGGCGACCAGAAGGCCCCAAAACAGGATGAGTTTACGGAACATAGAGTCCTCCTGCTCGCTATAAATCAGTATCCCCTCTCCGCGCGCGGGGCATGATTAGATTATAAGCGGGAAGCAGAAAGCTCAATGGACGGTTGATCGATGGTTGGCTGACCAGCGGCACGCTGCACGAGGGTGTAGCGCTTGGGCATTTTCAGGATGAACGGACAGCCGCTCACATGGCAGGTGTTGCAGTTGTCCGGCATATCTTCGACTTCCTGAATCTGGCCTTTGCGCACCCAATATTGAATCATGCTGTCCAGGGTGGTGGGGTCAAGGTTCAGTTGGCGGCTGAGAAGGTCCAGGCGAACAGTACACTGCGCTTCTTCAAAGGCTTGCAGCACACGGCGTAAGGTGGTGGTCATGGTTGGATCAGCCTCTGGCCCAGGTAATGCGGGGATCGATACGGCGGACGAGACGATAGGCCACCGGGCGAAAACCCTGGCGCGGCCACACCTGCGAGGCCAATAGATTGGTGCTGCGCCAGTCGGTTTCCACATACTGGTAGCCGTTGATTCTGGCCTGCGCGAGGCCATAGCGAGTCAGGGCGCGGGTGATGCCCTGGCCGCGATGGGAGGGGCGGGTACCCGCGACGGACATATGGGCACAGTGGTCAGGAAACAGGATATTGTCGGGGGGTGGATCGGCAGGCCAGTAGCCCTGCGTGCCGACCAGATCACGGCCCTGGAAGGCCAACCACAGCAGGACTCCCGGATCGGTGGGCAGTTCGGCCCAGCCGTCGCGCTCGTCGGATTCGGGGAGATGGATGCCCCAGACGGGCGCTTCGATCTGGTGCCGCCAGATTACATCGGAAAATTCGGCCAGCAGCGGACTATCAGCGGGAACGGCGCGGCGAATTTCGATGCCGGGCGGCAGCGTGGGCGCGGAGGCGTCCAGGTCGAACGATTTCAGGTTGAGCAGGGCATGCACCTGTTCGATGCCAAAACTGAGCGAAAACCAGAGATGAACCAGACCGGGATCGGCCACCGGGATCACGGCGAAATGGGCAAAACACCCCGCCGCCACCCAGCGCGCGCCGAGTTCGGCATAAAGATGGCGCAGCAGTTCGCCACTTTGATCAGCGGCCAGACCGAGGCCCACCGGACGAATCCAGGCGGAACGGCCCCACAGCGCATCCAGCACCATGTCGCCGAGCAGATAGGCGGCCAGATGACCATTGCGCAGCGCGGCCACCCCTGAAAAATGCGGCTTCTGCATGGCCGCTTCCAGGGCGGTGCCGGCGTGGGCGGGGTCTTCAAAACGGGGCGGCAGATCGGGCAGCGCCGCGCGATCACGCTGGTGGCGCTGGGCGAGGAGTTCCGCCGCCTGGGGAATGAGATCGGAAGAAAAGGGAATGATTTGCATGGTTTACGCGAGTCCGAATAAACTGCCGATTTGATAGACAATAACAGCAGCCAGCCATGCAATGCCAAACATATAAGCCACACTGAACCACATCCAGCGCGTGCCGAACTCGTGACGCAGCGCGCCCACCGTCGCCATACAGGGGGTGTAGAGCAGCACAAAAACCGAAAACGCGACGGCTTGCAGCGACGTGAAATGATCCCGCAGGGCGGCTTGCAGCGCGCTGTTTGAATCGTCGCCCGCGTCACCCATCAAATTGACGCCGGGGAGCAGGCTGATCGTCGCTTTGGCCGTGTCGAGCAGCGCCGTACCGAAACCCACGACAATATCCTGCACGTCTTCGATGAAGGTGGGCGTTTCTGCTTCGGCAGAAGCGGCTTCTTCCTCCACCTCATAAACCTGCGACATGGTGCTGACCACGACTTCTTTGGCAACCAACCCGGTCACAATCGAGCCGGACGCTTCCCAGGTGCCAAATCCGGCGGGGGCAAAGGCCGGGGCCAGCGTGCGGCTGACATCACTAAACAGGCTGGCCTGCAAAGCCGGGGCGCGGCCATCCTGACGCGGGAGATTGAGCAGAATCCAGACGACTATCGAGGCGAACATGATGATCGTCCAGACGTGGGTGACAAAACCCATCGTGCGCTCCCAAACCTGACGGCGGATCACGGTCCAGGTGGGGCGGCGGTAGGGCGGGAGTTCCATCACCAGGGCGGGACGTTCGGACAACTTAAACAGGGTGCGGCGGAATAAAAAGCCGGAGAGAACCGCGACCGCAATGCCGAGCAGATACATGGCAAAAATCAGATTGCCGCTGTTGGTGCCGAAAAAGGCCGCGCCGATCAGCACATAAACCGGCAGGCGGGCGGCACAGCTCATAAACGGCACCAGCAGCCCGGTCAGAATGCGATCACGGGGGTCTTCCAGGGTGCGGGTGGCGTAGATGCCGGGGACGGAGCAGCCAAAACCGACCAGCAGCGGCAGAAAACTTTTACCGTGCAGGCCGACGCGCTGCATCGAGCGATCCATCACGAAGGCGGCGCGGGCCATATAACCGGAGTCTTCGAGCAGGGCCAGAAAAAAGTATAAAAACAGCAGCACGGGGATAAAGGCCAACATGCTGCCCGCGCCCGCGATCACGCCATCGATGAGCAGCGATTCGATCCAGGTGCCGCCCAGGCCGATCCCGCTGAACAAGGCGGCGGCCCAACGCGAAATGGGGCCGGTGATCACGGTATCGACCCAATCGACAAAAATGCCGGAAACGTTCGCCGTAACCTGGAAGACGATCCAGATCAAAACGAGGAACAGCGGAATGCCTAACAGGGGATGGGTGGCAACCCGGTCAATCTGATCGGAGCGGGTGAAATTGGCGCTGGGCGGGCGGCTGACCGTCTCGCGCACGAGATCAGCAATAAACCGGTAGCGGCGATCCGCGATCAGGGTGTCGAGGTCTTCGCCTAAATCGGCGTGTGATGCGGCGGTGATCTGCCGGACTTCATCAAGAATAAGTGCGCCGCCGGGAGTCCGATAGATACGATCCGCAAGATCGGCATCCCCTTCGAGCAGCGAAAGCGCCAGCCAGCGGGGATTATAGGCGGCGCGAAGTTCGGGATTGGCTTCAATCAAGGATTGGATACGGGCGATTCGGTCTTCAATAGCATCATCATATTGAATCAGCGGCGAGTTCGATGTCAGCAGCATGGTTATCCTATGAGCGGCATTTGGCGCAGGTGATCATTTCGTGCCGGGGTGCAGCATGGTTAAGCGGCGCGCGCCCCTGAAGCAGATCGAGAATGTTGGTTTTTAGAATATCCAGCCCGCGTCCCTGGGTGGCGACGGTGGAGAGGACGGGAACGCCTAATTTTTCAGCGAGATAGGCATGGTTAATGCACAGGCCGCGCGCTTCGGCCATATCGGTCATGTTGAGCACGACCAGCAGCGGCACACCCAATTCGATCAACTGGGCGACGAGATATAAGTTACGTTCCAGATTACCCGCATCGACCACCGCCACCACCGCATCGGGGCAATCGTGGACGAGATAATCACGGGTGATCTTTTCTTCGGCGGAGAAGGCGGTCAGGCTGTAGGTGCCGGGAAGATCGATCACGTGGATGGTGGTATCCTTGACGCTGAACTGACCCTCTTTGAGTTCGACAGTTTTGCCGGGCCAGTTGCCGACATGCTGCCGCCCGCCGGTCAAGGCGTTAAAAATGGTGCTTTTGCCCGCGTTGGGATTGCCCGCCAATGCAATACGATAATCGGCCATCTATGCGAGTTCGACCTCAATCCGCTTCGCCATCGCCCACCCCACCGCCAGACGGGTATCACAGCGCACAGCGAGGATCATCGGCCCGGCGTTCACCGAGGCCCGCAGCACGCGCACATCCATGCCCGCCGCCAGACCGAGATCGGCCAGGCGTTTGCGCAGACGGGGTTCCTGGTCTACTCTCACAATGCGAGCGGATTGGCCCTGTTTGACCAGACAGAGCGGCAGGACATCCTGGTTGGGGCACTCGTCGCAGTCCTGGCCCGGTGCGCAGTTTTCGAGCGACGTGGCGAAATGGGTGCGTAACTTCAGGTGGGTAACGAGCGTAGCGAGCATGAATTTTTATCATCCTACTGCAACTTATTCGCAATTAGGTAGATTATACGAAGGCAGGTTAAAAATTGTTAGTGCCATAAAGCGAAGATAGCTTATTCATCTTGCATTAATCCGTAAAGGGATTACTAAGGATGCTGCTTCAACAAAAGGCGCGAATTGTGATCATTGGCAACACGGGGTCCGGCAAAACGACGCTGGCGCGCACCCTGGCGCAGCAGTTGGACAGGCCGCACATCGAACTGGATGCGCTGTTCTGGGAACCGGACTGGAAACAGGCGGAAACAGCCGTGTTCCGGGCACGGGTGGCCGAGGCCATCGCCGGGGAACAGTGGGTGATCGACGGGAATAACCACCGCGTGCGGGACCTGGTGTGGGCGCAGGCGGAACTGCTGATCTGGCTGGATTATCCGCTGCGGGTGCATTTCTGGCGGCTGATGCGGCGGACCTTGAGGCGCGTCGTCCACCGGGAGGAATTATGGAATGGCAACCATGAAACCTGGAAAGCACAGTTTTTGAGCCGGGACTCATTGTTTGTGTGGCTGTTCAAAGGCTACCGGCGGCACCGCCGCGAGTGGCCGCTGGCATTGGAGAGCTTCCCCCATCTGACGGTGATCCGGCTGCGATCTCCGCGCGAAACGGAAAAATGGCTGGCGCAGCAGTTAAGCCTCTCGCGGTGATGGAGCACACGTTGGATAGGTCCATTGCCGTTGACAAGCCCCTGGCGAGGCGTTAGGCTTGGCGCTGCGTTCCCTCAATCACCCGGAGATCGACCCGATGACAGCCACCCCCTTGCATATCCATACGCCGCTCTATGAAAATCCGACGCTCAATGCCCGCTTGAACAAACGTATTTACCTCAAAATGGAATGCTACCAACCCATTGGATCGTTCAAGATACGCGGGATCGGCGCGCTGTGTCAGGAAGCGTTCAACCGGGGTGTGACGCGCCTGGTGGCATCGTCGGGTGGCAACGCCGGGTATGCTGCCGCCTATGCCGGACGACAGTTGGGTGTGCGCGTGACAGTCGCCGTACCGGAGAGTACCTCGCCAATGGCCCGCGCGCGTATCACGGCTGAGGGTGCGGAACTGATCGTACACGGGGCGTCATGGGATGAAACCGATACCTTCGCGCAGCAGCTTGCACATGAGGTCGGCGGGGCTTATATTCCCCCCTTCGATCACCCCGTGATCTGGCAGGGCAACGCCACCGTGATCGATGAAATAATCGGGCAGTGTCCCACGCGCCCGGAGGCCGTGATTGTGTCGGTTGGCGGCGGCGGGCTGTTCTGTGGTGTCGTGGAAGGGATGCAGCGGCACGGGTGGGCCGATGTGCCCGTGTTGGCCGCTGAAACGCACGGGGCCGACTCATTGGCGGCGTCGCTGACTGCCGGAAGACGCGTCACCCTGCCAGAAATTACGTCGATTGCGACGACACTGGGAGCACGCACAGTCGCAGCACGCGCCTTTGAACTCGCGGAACAACACCCGACGATCCCGGTAGTGGTCAGTGATGCGGAAGCCGTTGATGCGTGCCTGAGCTTTGCGACCGACCAGCGCGTGATCGTTGAACCGGCCTGTGGTGCAGCGCTGGCGCTGCTCTACCGCCGCGCGGATGTGATCACGCCCTATGCGTCCGTGCTGGTGATGGTGTGCGGCGGCGCAGGGGCCGACCTTCACCAACTGCTGCACTGGCAGGCAGCCCTGGCATAAACCCGGAAGCTACAAACGCATCCGCCGCGCCGGGATGATTCACAATAAGTTTTTGCACCCTTTTTACTGGTTTTATAGATCGGACTCTTAATAATCTATTGTATAGTGAAAATGCTTGCTATCAGCGATTATTTGGAGGACTTGAAAATCATGAAACGGTTCAGCCCCATCCTGGTTCTGATAGTCTTGTTCGCCGGTGTCATGGGGACACCTCACACAGCCCTGGCAGCACCAAGCGGTGTTTACGATCAATTTGTGTTCTCTGACTGTGATTCCTGGGGGTTGCTCTCCACAAACGGCGTGACGCAGACTGGCCCCTCGAATTACGTTGAAACCGTCACCGACGGGTATGGGAATGTGCTTTCGACGATTACGGGCACGGGCGGGATAGGCACCTTCTATGTTTGGACATACCGCACTTTGCCCGTGCTGCCCGTAGCGAATCCGATCCGGATGCATCTCGTGATGGATGGGGTCGTGATTGCGGATACGCTGGGTTACAGCCCGTGCGCGCCGGATGCCGTGTACCAGGCGGCCCCGATTCCGGCAAAATTCGTACTGCGAACGATCACCTGTGACACTCCGGTTTACGACGTGGCAGACGGCAGCCCCCTGGCAAGCGGCGAAAAGGTAAAAGCGGGCCAGACATGGTTCGTCAACCCGACTCCCACCGAAAGCGGCTGGACGGAAATCTTCAACAACGGCTATCTGCGCGGGTATATTCCCTCGTCGTGTGTCGGTGGCAAACCCGACGGCTATAACGGGGCCTAAACTACCAAACCGCCCCCTTCCCCGCACGCGATACCGTCGGCGAACGGACGGATTGAATGGATAGCCATTATAGGGGCAGGTTTGCAGACCTGCCCCCTGGACTTTGGCTAATGTGGCAAAGTCCAGAGGACCATTCGTGAATTGCCCCACCCTGGCGCATCGGTAAGCGCCGGACGATGACTGTGAGGTCGTTTACTTCACAGCGCTAATCGTGATACAATGCAGCCCATGTCACGATTAGTCCCTTCCCTACTCATCCTCCTGCTGCTGGTGGGAATAGTGAGCGCGTCGATGTCGACCACCTCCGAAGCACAGGATCAAACCCCTGTTCCGACAATAGTCGTCACCCCCAGCGATGATCTGATGGTCATGGGGCTGCCGTTTGCCGATACATTCGATACGGATGCCAACTGGACGCCCACCGGGGCGTGGGTATATGACACCGACACCGCCTACGAGGGCGGCGGGTGGTATCTGGATGGCGCGGAACGCAGCACGATCAGTTCGCTCACCTATTCGCTGTATCTGAATCTGAGCGGCGCGCTCACGGCGCAGTTGATGTTCCGGCAGCGCGGCAACCTGCCGATCAGCGACCTGATCGCGGTGGATGTGACGCTCGACGGCGGCGAAAATTGGGTGATGGTCGATCAGCAGATCGGGCTGGAAGTCGAGGAATGGGAGCAGCATATTGTAGACCTGACGAACTACCGCGGGCAGGTCGTGCAGCTCCGGTTCCGGGTGCTGGCGGGGATGCAGTTGGTCGAAGACGAACCGGTGACGGGCGGGCTGTGGCTTGATAATGTGAGCATCCAGTATGTGGCGCTGCCGCCCGAAATGGTGATGACCGAGGACATCACCTTCGCGGGGCCGCGAACGCTGATGGGGCTGCATCTGGCGCTGGGCGCGAATCACGATGCGGTGGTGGAACTGGCGAAACGGCTGCAAGCGGCGGGGCGTCCGTTGGGCACGCTGAAAGGCGTCAACGGGACGGAAAGCACGCTCAACGAGGTGGCGCGCATCTCACCCAGCACGGTGATCGTTTACCGCTCCGTGATGACGCCCGAAGGCCAGATCGACTGCCCGAATAGTTGGGTGGACCCCACCACCGAAGCGCTGCGCTGGATGATGAGCATGGAGCCGTATTGGAGCGGGGTCAACGCGGATTATTATGAACTGATGAATGAATGCCTGCCGCCGATGGACTGGCTGGTCCAGTTCTCGATTGAGGCGATGCGGCTGGCAAACATGCGCGGACAATGTTTGCTGCTGTTTTCCTTCCCCACCGGCAACCCCGAACCGGGCCAGTTCGCGCAGCTTTTGCCCGTGTTTGAATATATTATGCAAAATCCGTGCCAGCCGGGGCGCTATCACGGCATCGCGCTGCATGCCTATGGCTTACACCAGGGCGTGCTCGTCTCGGAATCGGGGATCAGCCTGGGCTACCGGCACCGCCTGCTGATGACGCCGATTCTGCAAGCGCGGCCCGAAGCGATCCAGATTCCGATGCTGATCACGGAAGCGGGCGCGGGCGATGGACGGATGGACTTTAGCTGTGCGGATGTCACGCGGGATGTGATGCAGTACACCAGCCAACTCGAATTTGATCCGTATGTGCGCGGCTTCCATCTCTGGACGGTTGGCCCGGCGAATGACGCCAACTGGACGGATGTCAGCGCGTGCCTGCCCCAGATCGGGGATGCGCTGATTAATTACTACGCGGGACGGTAACAGCACGCCATCAATGACCGCGCGCTTTTTGTCGTTCGGCTTCTAACTGCCGAACCAGATCGAAGGCTTGATCCGGCGAGGCAACCAGATACACATTCAGCGTCCCATACTGCGGCTGATTACGCAGCCCGGCCACACCGATCCGGACGAGATCGGAAGTCGCCACAAAAATCGTGGTCACATCGCGGTCTTCCGAGCCGCCATCCCGGCCATGTTCAGTCCGGATCGAGGCGACCATATCCTGAAAAGTCATCTGAGCAACGGTCAGATCAATAATGCGATAGACAGGCCCCTTGAATTGGCGCTTGAGTTCCACTACCTCGCGGATGAGCAAGGTTTGATCGTCCGGTGGGGTGACCGCACCAACCACTTTGCAAACGATAACCGGCAGCCCGGCCACACGGTTAATTTCAACCGTCACAGATTTATCTCCCTCACGGTGGATTTAACTTATTTGAAAAATAAACCGAAATCAAACCTGATTCTCCGCGCAGGAACGAATCTGTCAAAAATACAGTCGATCTAAAAATTAATTTTTCATTACTTCGTAAATTCTTCACAATTCTATATTGATCCGAAAAATTATTCCTCATATAATGAAAATATGGAGCGGCAACGACGATGCAAGGTGATAACTCCTCAACCTCACCCAGGCCGATGTTAATCAAAGGACATTGTGAAGCGTGTGCGATGTATAGTGATTGCCCGCGCATGAGAGGAGAGAACATTTGCTATAACAAAAAGGAAATACTGCAACCATCATTAAAGGCCCGACTGCGGGGGGAGAAAAAAACATGAATGCGGACGTACAGGCAGCACTCGAACGGTTGTTAGGTATGGAAAAGCGCCCGCTACCCGAATATCGGGACGCGATCACCAACGAACTGAGCTATCTCACCAATTCTGAAATCTCGTATATTGCCGCTGTTGATCTGTCTGAAGAAACCCTCACCATGATCGGCTGGTCGCGAACCGCGATGCAGTATTGTGCCACGACAGACAAGCCCATTGTTTATGTTGTTGAAGAAACCGGCCTGTGGGGCGATGCGATCCGGGAACGCGGCCCCGTTATTACGAATAATTATCCGAAGCTCAATAAGCCGACTAAAAAAGGCTATCCACAGGGGCATGTTCCCGTTCAGCGTCACATGAATCTGCCGATTTTTGAAGGGGAACAGATTGTATTGGTAGTTGGGGTTGGGAACAAACCAACCGATTACACGATGGAAGATGTTCAGCTTGTAGAAGAATTGATGTATGAGGTGTGGAAGTATTTCAAACCGGCGCTCTGGCAAGCCACATGGTAAGCTCCTGAGACGTTAGTGCCAGACAAAGACCTGCCTCCAAGCAGGTCTTTTGTTTGTTTACAGCGGCATCTGCGGGCGCAGATGCGACGGCGGGATCACCACGTAGCGGATCGGGACGGGCTGCCCGGCGGTGCGCTGAAGCGTGCGGCTGACCAGACTGCTCAGTTGGCCGGAGAGCATGCGCTGGGCCATCAGACTGGGGGCCAGCACGGTTAGGGTACCATCCAGATAGGAGACGGCGCGGGCATTTTTGACCCAGCCTTCGTAGGTATTGGTGTTGAGTTGAACCGCGAGTTCGCTCAGCACACTCTGCCAGATATGGCGGATCGGGCGATCTCCCCCCGCGACAGGATTATCCAGGCCATCGGGTCCGGTGGGCGGCTCGTAGATCGGGAAGTTGAAGACAGGCCAATCGGCGGGCAGTTCGGGCGCGGCGGGTTCGTCGCCGGCCTCTTCTTCCGCGAGCAAATCCAGGCCGAAGGGCAGATCGCGGCGTTCGGGCGGGGCCAGTTCGACCCACCGGGCGCGGCCTTTGTCCGGCCAATCCTGAAGCGGCAGATCGGCCAGCCGCCGCCAGTCGTCCCAGTGGCTGACCGGGGCGGCGTCGGGGAGATGCTGCCAGCGCTGCACCAGCCAACTGAGATAACGCGGCGGGTATTTGATCGTCGGGTCGCACCACACCGCCAGAATGAGCGCCACCAGATCACGCGGGGGAAGCTGGCCGCTGAGGGCGGATGTCCAGGCGGGGGTATGCGGGCGCACGGGTTCCGGCCACGCCTGCTGGAGCCAGGTCTGCGCGGGGGCAGCCAGGCACAACGGCATTTCCGGGTGTTTTTCGTGGGCGTCCGTCAGACGATCAAACAGCGTTTCTTCCTGAATGACGACCTCGATTTTTTCAGCCGCCGCCGCAGGAACATTCTCTGGGTGCTTGCTGCTGGTAAGGGACTCTGTTTCTGAATCAGGTGCTGGAATCAGGGACTCAGAATCTGTGTGTACCAGCGTGGCAGACCCCTGTGTTTCAGTGTGGCAGACCCCCTTGATCCCGGTGTGTACCAATGTGGCGGACTCGGCATTTCCGGTGTGTACGCGTGTGGCAGACCCTGCGGACTCCGGTGTGTCGGAATTGGGCGGCCCCCCGGCGTCCCGGTGTGCATCCGTGTGGCGGACCTCGTTCCAGGTCGCCAACATACGTTCATAGGCGGCGCGATCTTCGGGCGCAATGGGGATTTCCAGCGCCACGCGGAACTGCCGCGCGACCCACTGCGGCTGGGCGGGGTTGCGGCCTTTTTGGGAATCCGTTTGGGTGAAAAAGTCGGCTAATGACCAGCCTTCGCCGTTAGGTTGGGCGTGTTCGATGTTGCGCCGCCACCATTCGCGCGGGCGTCCGATCAGCTTGAGCAGAATCTCCAGCGCGGGCACCCAGCACATTTCGCGGCGCATGTCGTCGCCATCGTAGACACAGCCGCGCAGATAGAGGTAAATCCAGGCGCGTTCGTGCCCCAGGCGTGACCACCAGCGGCGGCGGAAATACTGCGGGACGATGATTTTGGCGGCGCGGCCATCCTGCCGGATCAGCGTGAGGTGACGATGGAGCGCTTCGGCGGCGCGGGAAAAAGCTTGCGCTTGTTCGTCGGTGGCTGGTTCCCAGAGCGGAAAGGCCCGCTGTAACACGTCGCGGGCGGTGATGGCGCGCGGCTCGGTGAAACGAAGGGCGGGCGTGGTGGGATCGGCGGCCCACAGATCGCGCGGGTCACGTTCCAGGGCGCGGGCGGCGGCGTCGATGGGGGTATCGGCCAGATTGGTCAGAATGTCCACGAGGCGATCCGCATCAGCGGGGGTCAGCGGGTCGTCCATACGAATCTGGTAGCGGTTGGGCTGCTGGATAAACTGGCCGGACTCGTTTTGCTGGCGGTCCCCAGTCTGGTGGCGCACAAAAGCAGACATCCAGGGGGTGTCGAGGCAGGTGTAGAGATGCCGCCGGGACATTGAGGCTTCATGGGCGAGGGCCTCGCCGCTGATTTCGATGGTGTCGGCGGTGCAGCGGTAGTCCAGTTGGCGGAGCGTATTCACGATAGTCGCGGCGTCAATGCCTAACACCGGGAGCCAGCGTTCGATGAAGTAGCGGGGGACCCCCATCACCACCTCGTCACGCACGAAGGCGTTGTAGGGGGTGGTGTATTCGGTTGTGAGAGAGAGAATTTTAGCGTTCACTTCCGGCGCTCCCGCTTGTAGAGAGGGAAGCCGCCCGAAAATTTTCTTAGGCTAGTTGACAGTCCGGTCAATCCACGCTAGAATGTGAGTCAAGTAGGCACTCGATTTAGCGCTCCTCGCCAAAGGACTAAACGATGTGCCGGGGTTTTCTAGCGTGGGTTTGAGGGGCTGCGTCGGGCAGCTTCTCTCCGTTTTAGGGCCTGAGTTGAAAAATCGACTCAGGCCCTAAAATTTTCCCCAATCTTTGTTAAAGTACCATATAAAAAACACCATTTACCAACACTTCTCTAATTCGTGATAGTATCACTGTTTGTGCTCAGAGTCAATCAATGAGATGAAAATTCTGCCATAATTGCACTTGAGTGACTTCTTTTCTCGAAAAAAGTGTGGTATAGTTGGAAGTCAGGAGGTGCAGCTATGTCTAAACTTCGAGCTAAACCGGTGGTGGCGCTGTACCCACCCGATCCAACCGTAACCCAGCGTCGCCTGGATGATTTGCAGCGGATGTTTGGCATGCATTCATTCCCGTTCTCGCTTTCACCTAATCCTGAATATCTGTATGTGGCCGGGGTGACCGCCCGCACACTCGCCAAAACGACCTTTGCGATTGATCAACGCCAGGGGCTGAGCGTGATCATGGGCGATTACGGCACGGGCAAAACGATGCTGGCCCGCTATATCTACAACTCCTATACGGCGGGCGACATCCGCCAACCGTCGGTGGTGGGGTATATTCCTGATCCCCCTCACCCCAAGATGCTTGACCTGGAAAAACGGATTATCCAGGAATTGGGCGGCAAATCGGGCAAGCGGCTGGTGCCCGAAGTGATGGAAGAACTGCGCCGCCTGATCCTGAATACGGTTGAGAGCGGGCGGAACTGCATCATCATGATTGATGAGGCCCAACTGCTGCATCCCCGGCAGTTCGCCCTGATCCGCGAGTTGTTCAACTTCAACGCGGGCGGCGTGGTGCCGATCCAGATCGTGCTGATCGGCAAGGAAGAACTGCGCGAAACGCTGCGCAAGCTGCCTGATCTGAATGATCGTGTGGCGTCACGATCCACGCTGGAGCCGTTCACCCTGGCCGAAACGAGCGAGTTGATCAACTTCCGGTTGAACCGGGCCGGGTGTCGCGCCACTTTATTTAACCCCGACGCCCTGAATCTGATCTATGATTTATCTAAAGGGTATCCACGCAAGGTGATCAAACTGGCCGGGGCCGCGCTCTGGCAGATTGTTGAGCTGAAGCTGGACCAAATCACGGCTCCTGTGGTGGAAGCCGCCCGCAAACTGGATGAAATTGAGTAGCGGGGGGAAGGCAAGCATGGTGTTTGGCGTGACAGAACGTGATGGCAGTTTTCGCCGCCTGATACAAACCGTCAAGAACCAATCCCATACAACCGGGCCAGGACGCCCGCGCAAGGATCGCGTCTCGACAACGGGCTGGTTGGTGCTGCCGCTGCACGAGCGCATGAAAACATTGGCGCGGGCGCGTTCCCGCTATTCGGAAACAACGATCAGCGTGTCGGATATTTATAACGAAGCGGCGCGCGTGTTTGTGACCGATCTGCACAGCCTGCTGGGAGACGAGATGCGCCTGCCGACGGGCGCGATCAGCCTGACCGGGATTCTGGGGCTGCGCGAACTGATCAAACGCCCGATGGTCACGCCGCTGAATGTGCTGCCGCTGGAAGGCGATACGCAGCGCACCACGCTGCATTTTGACCAGCCCGTGTGGGATGCGCTGATGGATACCAGCCTGATCATCAGCCTGCAAATGCGGCGCGTGTTACATGTCCACCGGATGATCGAAGTCAGCGCGGCGTGGTATCTGACCAGCTTTGATATGCCGCCTGAGGATGCCGAGGAATAGCTCTATTCAACTGGTAATGTGCGCGAACACTGTGTAGGATAGCACAAATGTTCGCGTTTGTCATGGTCGTCAATGACTAACTTCGATGGTGAATAATTCGGGTATTACTGAAAGAACGCTTTTTAAAAATTGAGAATTGGCAGGATTGATCGGGCGTATTGCAATACGCCCCCATGTTAAGGTCGCAAAGAATGAATATTGAAAATCTGGCGCAGAGTGTCTCGTACTGCGGGCTGGTGTGCGGCTTGTGCAGCCACCGGACGATTTGCAGCGGGTGTACCAGTCCGACGGTGGACACGGACAAGTGCGACAAGGATCACTGCCCACACCGGGCGTGCTGCCTGGAACGCGGGCTGGCCGGGTGTTGGGCCTGTGACGAATTTCCCTGCGAAAAAGGCCGTTTCATGGACGAGAATCGCGGGCAGACAGTGGGCTTTGGGGCGTGCATCCGGGCGCAGGGGCTGGACGGTTTTATTCAGATTCTGCTCGATAACGAGGCGCGCGGGGTGCATTATGGACTGGATGGGGCGTACTATCACCAGTCCGAAGAGACGGTGCGGAACCTCTTAAACGGCTAATCTGCCGGGGTGGGATCATTCATTTCAGGAGCGCGTTATGCGTAGTATCTGCTTGACCAATAACAAGGGCGGCGTGGGCAAAACAACAACCGCAGTCAGTCTGGCGCATGGCCTGGTTGTGCTGCTGCGACACAACAATCTACCGCACCGCGTGCTGCTTATCGACACAGATTCCCAGGCCCACGCGACCCTGTTAACCACAGGGCACCGCGAATGGGATCGTTCGGAAAGCCTCGGCGAAGTGCTGCTCGCCAAGCCGGACAAGGCCGGGGCGCTGCTGCAACGGCTGATCGTCAAATCGGCCTGGGATGAAGACCTGCATGTGCTGCCGGGGTCGCCCACATTGGATGGGGTCAATGCGCGGCTGGCCGAAGATCATGGTTTTGCCGTGCGCCTGCGGCATGCGCTGCGCGGCGTGGCCGATCAATATGATTGGGTGGTGATCGACACGATGCCATCCTTCTCGCGCCTGACGACGCTGGCGATGGTCGCCGCGACGGATATTGTGATCCCGGTGGAGATGCGCTTTTTGGAAACCGTCGGGTTGCAGGCGATTGTTGAGAAGATCACCGAGGTCCAGCAGACCTGGGAGATTCCGATCCGGCTGACGGGGATTCTGCCGGTTAAGTACGATCAGCGCGTGAACCTGGAACGCGAAAACCTGGAGATTTATACGGGGCATAATTTCTATGGGCCGCGCCTGTTCTCCACGCCGATTCCGGCCAACGTGGCGATCTCGTATG
>CAYYNB010000138.1:0-16535 GCA_964472565.1 uncultured Anaerolineaceae bacterium | reverse complement strand
TCCCCACCGCCACCGCGATCTGCACCGTCCCCTGCCCCACCACCGCCACCAGGGCCAGCGCCAGCAGCAGACTCGGAAACGCCAGCAGCGCGTCCATCAGCGTCATCAGCGTCATGTCCACCCACCGCCCGAAGTAGCCCGCCGTCAGCCCGATCACCACGCCCGGCACGAGCGTAACGATCACCGTCAGCACCGCGACTCCCAACGTCCGCCGCCCGCCGTACAGCGTCCGCGTGAACACGTCCCGTCCGAGCAAATCCGTTCCGAACAAATGCCCGCGTGATGGCGCTTGCAGTTGGTTTTCAGGATTCGTATCGCGCGGATCACCCTGCCCCAGCCAGGGCGCACATGCCGCCAGCAGCACGATCCCACCCAGAATGATCAAAGCGATCCGCCTGCGTCCCATTCCTCTATCCCCACCCGCGGATCCAGCACACCCATCAGCACATCTGCCGCCGCGTGAATCGTGCTGTACGTCATCGCCGCCAGCACGACAATCCCCTGAATCACCGGGTAATCCCGCGAGCTGATCGCCGTCAGCAGCACCCGCCCGATGCCCCGCCGCACAAAAATCGTCTCGGTGATCACCGTTCCACCCAGCAAAAATCCCAGTTGCAGCGCAATCACCGCGATCACGGGCAGCAGCGCCACCCGCAACATATGATCCATCACATCCAGTTCGGGCAGTCCTTTGGCGCGCGCCGTCCGCACAAAATCCTGCGCAGCGGTTTCTCGCAGACTGTTCGCCGTCACCTGTGCGATACTCCCCGCCGTGTGGAATCCAAGCACCGCCGCCGGAAGAATCAGCGCGCGCGGGCCTTGCCCGCCCACACCCGGCAGCACATCCCATTCCACCGTGAAAAAATAGATTACCAGCGTCGAAGTCCAATACACCGGCGTAGACAGCGCCAGTGAGGAGATCGCTTGTGCGCCATACGGCACCAGCCGGATCGGTGAGAGTCCCGCCGCCAGTCCGAACAGCAGCCCCAGGCTGACGCCAACCAGCAGAGCCAGCCCGGACAACACAATGGTTGAGGGAAGATTCTGTGCGATTAATTCCGTGACAGGCTGCCCCGACGTGAGCGATTCGCCCCAATCCCCGCGCACCAGTTTTGCCAGATAGGTGACATACTGCTGCACGATGGTTTCATTCAATCCGAGTTCCTCGCGCCGCGCCGCAATTTCTGCCGACGACGCCCCGCTGCGCGCCATCGTATCGTCCACCGCATCACCGGGCAGCATCCGCAGCGTCACAAACGCCAGTGTCAGCGCCAGCCACACCACCACCAGCGCAGCACCCAACCGCCGCACAACAACGGCTGTCACGGCCCTACGGTTCCATTTGAATATTCCGCAGCAGCGGCCACCACCCCTGCGCGCTGAAGATCACGCCGTCCAGGCTGGTCGATGCACCATCCAGGTTCACAAATTCGCGGATCGGCAGCACAATCGCCTGCTCCATAATCCGCTGTTGGGCCAGCGCGTACAATTCCCCGCGCTGCATCAAATCCTGCTGCCGGGTTGCATCGTGCAGCCACTGATCCAGTTCCGCATCGTTATACTTCGACCAGTTAAACGCCCCATCCGACAGATAGTACTGGTTCAGCAGACTGGCATCCACCCCAAAATCGGTGAACGCGATCAAATCGTATTCGCCGCTTTCCACATAACCGCGCAGCGCCGGTAGATCGGCTACCAGAATCAGTTCCACCTCGATCCCAATATCCCGCCACTGATCCTGAATCAACTGTGCCACATCCGACATCTGGTTCCACGGCGCGAACACCAGCCGCAGCTTGAGCGGCAAGCCGTCTTTTTCCACGATCCCATCGGCGTCCGAATCGGCATATCCCACCGCCGCCAAAAGCTGCCGCGCCGCTTCTGGATCATAGCCGTACAACATCTCAACAGCGGGATTATAAAACGGTGTAATCGATGACAGCGGCCCGTTGGCAACGGGTGACTGCGCCTGGAATACCGCGTCCACAATCGCCGTGCGGTTCGTCCCATAGATCAACGCCTGCCGGAAATTCTGGTTATCGGTCGGCGCATGCGTCGTGTTGATAAAAAACTGCTGCGGCATACCGGGAATCGGCACCTGATAAATCCGCAGATCGCGTTTCCCCACCAGCAGTTCGGCGTCCGTCGGCGGCAGTTCGCCAATCATATCCACCTCGCCGCTTTCCAGCGCGAGGCTGCGTGTCGCCGCATCAGGATAAAACCGGAACTCGATCACATCCACCGACTGTGGCCCCGCCGCCGCATAGAACACCGGACCCCAGTTGTATTCTTCATTCCGCTGCAACACGATCCGTTCACCAGGGATAAAATCAACCAGCTTATACGGTCCCGTGCCCACCTGATGAAATTGGTAGGAATTATTTGTGGTGTTCTGTACGGCCTGCGGGCTGACCATGCCCAGGTAAACCTGGCTCAACCCGTCCAGCAGCGGCGCATACGGTTCGCTTAGATTAATCTGAATCGTGTATTTGTCGATCAGCGTATAACTCTGGTATGGACCGAGCAGATATTTCGCCTTGTTCGATTGAATCTCCGGGTTCATAATCCGGTCCAGGTTAGCCGCCACCGACAGCGCATCAAACGCCGTCCCATCGTGAAACTTAACATCCTGCCGCAGATAAAACGTCCATGCCAACCCATCCGCCGCCATCTCCCAGCGTTCGGCCAGTCCCGGCACAAAGCTCGTCAGATTCTGCGGATGCCGGTACACCAGCGTGTCATAAACCGAATAAAACGGAATCCCGATCTCAAATGCCGACCCACGATGCGGATCAAATGTCGAGGGGTTCAGCGTTAGCCCATACACCAGCACATTCGAGCCTTCAAGGTCGGCCCCTTCCAGTGCCGGAACCTGGGCCAGCGATCCGTTATCCTCATCGTCACCCGCATTCGACAGTGCCCAGATCAACAGCGCGGTGAGTATCAGCAGCGGAATCACCACCAGCACAACGAGGCTGTTGCAGCCACTTGGCGTTCGCCGTCGGATAGTTACTAAACGTTCCAAGTTTCACCTACCCTACACCAATATACAACCCGCGCCCGGTCAAGCCGTCGGGATCAAAAATCACGTTCAACTCGGCTTCACGCAGCGCGCTCATATACGCATCCTGCGGGAACAACCCCAATTCGTGCCGCTCCGTAAAATACTGCACGCCTGCCGGAGTCGCCACCAGCCAGTGAAAATCGTTGCGGCTGAGACTGCCTTCTTGCTCGCTGACCGTCATCCGCGCAACTTTGAGTTCCGGCTGGTCCACGAAGGTCGCGTGCGCCGTTCCAGGGTGCCACTGCTCCGGCGTGAACCAGGGTTCGATCATCACAACGCCGCCCGGTTTCAGATGGCGTTTCATGCACTGAACCGTCTGCCACAAACGCGGTTCGGTTTGCACATACCCTATCGCGCTGAACAGACAGATAATCGCATCAACCTGCACGCCCAAATCAAAATCAACCATATCCGCTTCATAAAATGTCGCGTCAGGCAGCCGCTGCCGCGCCACCGTCAGGAGTTCGGCGCTGAGGTCAAGTCCCGACACGGCGTAGAATTCCTGCAAATAGTCCAGGTGTCGCCCGGTTCCACACGCCACATCCAGCAGCACATTTCCCCCACTGCGGCAGTACTGCGTGATCAGTTTATGGATCGCCTGCGCCTCGCCCGCATAGTCTTTGTAACCGTAGACCAGATCATAAAACTGGGCCGACTGGTTGTACATGCATGTGACCTTTCCCATTCAGCGCGGTAGAATAACCCCAATTGGGCGGAGCAAGTGTAGCACTGGCTGAGTCAGTAATCAATAACTTCAGAGGAGCACAAAGCTTGTCGTCGTTTGAACCCATTCTGCTGGCCCCGGAAGAAGCAATCGAAGAAAGGTATCCCTACCGCCGCGTGTGGCGCACCAGCGCGCAGGAAATCGGGGTGCTGCTGTTCACCGTGCTGCTGATTGTGGGTGTCTCCAGCTTTACATCTTTCCTCCCCGACACCTATGCCAACCCGCGCGCCAAAACCGGGTTAGCGCTGCTGCCGCTGGCAACCTGGCTGTTTTTTTCCTATCGCGGCGAACGGCAGGCGCTCATCCCGCGCACCGGACTGATCGGCATGGTCATCCTCGGCGGCTTAGTCGGCTACGGTGTGGCCGTTCCACTGGAGGAACACGTCTGGAAACCCGATCTGTGGCTTCCCGCGCAAGGTTTCTTCGGGCGCATCCTGGGTTATACGTTCACGGTGGGCTTTACCAGTATCTTCTTAAAATATCTGGTCGTGCGTTATACCGTCTGGCCGCAGCGTTTCAACCAGCGCATGGACGGTATTGCCTACATTTTGGCCGTTGCCGTCGGTTATGCCACCGTCTTTAATCTGCATGCCGCCTGGTTTACCGATATTACCCTCGCGGCGTTAGCCATGCGCGTAGCAAGCATCACCTTTTCGCAGCTTTCCACTGCCCTGTTGATCGGTTATTTTTTATCCGAACTGCGCATCAGCCGCCCACCCGTCTTTTGGATGCCGATGGGACTGTTGATGGCGTCATTCATCAGCGGCCTGTATTTCGCCTTTCGCAGCATGACGCTGGTGGGCAGTTTGCAAGTAGCCTCTACCGGCAGTTCGCCGCTGCGCAGTTTGATGCTGGCCGCCGGGTTGGTAATCGTCATGTTTCTGGTCATGTCCTTTTTGATCGAAAGCGCCGATACGCGTATGGAAGCCCTGACGGGACGTAGAAACGCCTGATGAACGAGATTATTGAAATCGGTGGACAAACCGAACTCACGTTTACCCAGCGCTGGAACACCTACCTGTCGCTCGCGCTCGCCGGACTGATCCTGTTCCTGGGCCTTTCGATGCGCGATAACGCCTTGAACGCCACCATCGAATTTGAAGACCTGGAAGCCGGCGTCCGCGTGCAGGTGCCAACCAGTTGGTTATTGACCAGCGGCGCAGCAGATTATGTCGTGCGCGCCGAAGACCCCAACGCCCTGCCCTTCAAGACTCTCCTGCAAGTCTCGGTGATGCCCATCGGACCGGACGCCACGCCCAACAATGTGCTGGATGTGCTCAATATCCAGCGTTCGGAGCGCCTCGCAACCTATCACGAAATTTCGCGCATCGACGAAACGCTGCGCGACGGCTCAACCGCCAAACGCCTGACCTATGCCTATACCGAATTTGAGCGCAACCCCTTTCTGCAAAGTCTGCCCCTGGTCGTCAAAGGGGTTGATGTCGTGGTGCTGCGTGGCTCGCAGGCGGTGATCATCACCTACCGCGAAGAAAGCAGCGCCTTTGATGATCACCTGTATCGTTTTGAAAACCTGTTGGGAACGGTGCAAATTTTCTAATGCAGCGCACAAAAAAATTTCTCTGGCTGGTTGGTCTTTTATGTCTGGTGGTCGGAACAGGCGTGCCGCTGCTGCCCCGTTTGGCTGGCAGCCGCGCCCAGGACGAGCCGCCGCTGGTCGAACTGAACGAAGAGGTGATCAAACGCGCGACGGTATTTGTCATGCAGACCTACCAGAACCAGGGCCAACCTGTGATCTCCTGTGTGGGTTCAGGCACGCTTGTCAGCGCGAATGGCCTGATTCTCACCAATGCGCATTCCGCCCTGCCGAGCGATCTCTGCCGCGCCGATCAGCTCGTGATCGCCGTGACCGTCAAGCTGGATGAACCGCCCATCCCCACCTATACCGCCGAAGTGGTCGAATCCAGTCGCGGGCTGGACCTCGCTATGCTGCGCATCACGGGGTATCTGGATGGCCGCGCGATTGAAGCCAACGAATTACAGCTTCCCTTTGTCGAATTAGGCGACTCCAACAGTCTGAGTCTGGATGCCACCATCACGATTGTGGGTTATCCGTCACTCGGCAGCGATCCAGTGGCCGTCACACGCGGCACCGTCAGCGGTTTCACCGCCGAAAAAATCGCCGGAGATCGAGCCTGGATTCGGACCAACGCCACCATCCCCGGCACGATGAGCGGCGGCGGCGCATATGATCGCGACGGCAAACTGATCGGCATCCCAACTATTGCGCCGGCGACATCAGCCGGCGAAGTGGTCGATTGCCGTGTCATCCAGGATACAAACCAGGACGGTCTGGCGGATCGCAGCGATGACTGTGTGCCTGTCGGCGGTTTTATCAGTGCCCTGCGCCCCTCACGCTTGGCGCGCGGCATGGTGCGCGGCGCGACACTCGGCATTCGTCAGGGTGAAGACCTCACCGAGACGGTTAATCTGCCATCCGAAGGCACACCCACCTTCAGCAATCTTTATTTCAGCACCGCGATCAACGAAGCGGGTGTACCCTCCAATGTGGTCGGGCTGGTGCCCACCGGAATACCCAGTCTCTATCTGTTATTCGACTATAACAACATGGTCGATGGCATGATCTACGAACTGCGTGTCTCGGTGAATGACATCTATTCGGTTGACTACAGCCTGCCGCCGGTGACATGGAGCGGCGGCAAACGCGGTACATGGTACATCGGCAGCAGTGAAACCCCGCTGCGCAACGGGTTATATAGTTTCCGCCTCTTCATCGAAGGGCGCGAAGTCGCCAGCAGCGTGATCAATGTCGGCGGCGGCGCAAACACCGATCCCGCATTCAGTAACATCGTGTTCGGTCTGCGTGATGAGGACAATAATCTCGCAGGTACGGGTTATGTACTGCCCGATGGAAGCCTGGTCGAAGCCCGCTTCAACTACCAGTATATGGCGGCTGACACCGCATGGACCTATATCTGGTATTTCGGAGGGCAAGAACTGACGCGCAGCACCGAAACATGGGACTTCGAGCAGTACCAATCACAGGGCACGCGCACCATCACGGCGGCAGCCGACTTTGTGCCCGGACAGTACCGCTTGCAGCTTTACATCAGTGACTACCTGAGTGCCACCGCTGACTTTGTGATCGCCGGATCCGCCGCCAGCAGTCGCGCGGTCGTCTTCCCGCCGTCCGCCGACGATGCGCCAGTTTTTACCTTTGCCACCGACGAGGCCAACGGCCAACCCGCGGGATCAATCCGCACGGAATTTCCGGCAGGCATCGAATCCCTGTATATTTTCTTCAACTGGCAGTTGATCGCGCCTGGCACCATGTGGACCCGCCGCTGGTATGTCGATGACGATGTATTGTTCGAAGTCACCGAACCCTGGGATGCGGAGTCGTCGGGCACCAATTATTACGCCAGCCTGACCAGCCTCGACGCGCTGCCCGATGGTCGCTACAAGCTGGAAATCAGCATGGCGAACATCGTGCTGGCGTCAGCCGAAGCCAAAGTCGGGCTGGGTCAGCTTCCCGTCGAGGCCTTTGCCAGCGCCGAGGGTGTGCAGATGTCGGGGCGAATTACCGACGCGGAAACCGGCCAGGGCATTCCCGGCGCGATGTTTATTGTGCTCAAGTCGGAATTCAGTATCGAAGATTTCACCTGGGATGGCGGGCAAGTGCTGGGTTATTCGATTGCCGACAGTGCGGGACGTTATCAAATTCCCGTGCTGCTCCCGCGCGGCACCGAAGACGAGCCGCTGTTGTATAGTGTGCTGGTGCGAGCCGAAGGTTATCTGCCGATCAATACCGACGGCATAACAGTCATCGAAGATACCCCAAGCCCGGTGGAATTGAATGTCGAATTGAGTCGCAACTAAGATGCGCCACGTGCTGATTCTCCTGTTGTTTATGACGCTGGTTTATTATCCGGCAGTGCCGCATCGTTCGGAACCTAATGCACAGATCGAAGATCAGGTTGAGCAGATCATCAACTCGCTGACACCGCATGAGCGAGTGGCACAGCTCATGCTTGTCACCTTCGAGGGTGCGGCCCTGAATTCCGAGGCAGGCATCACCCAACTCATCCGCGATTACAACATCGGCGGCGTGGTGCTGCTGGCGGCCAACGACAACATTCTGGGACAGGTCAACACGCCCCGGCTGGTGCAGTCACTCACCACCGATCTACAGACACTGGCCTACGAAGGCGCGCGCCTCACCTCGGCAGAAGAGGGAAACACCGGGCACGCCTTTATCCCACTGTTCATCGCCACCTCGCATGATGGCAACGGCCAGCCGGGCACCGAAATCGCCACAGGAACGACGCCGCTGCCCAGCTTTATGGCGCTAGGTGCAACCTGGAAAACAGAACATGCGCATCAGGTGGGCGAAATTGCGGGCAGCGAACTAAGTACAATGGGCATCAATATGCTGCTCGGCCCGTCCTTAGATGTCGTGCAGCGTGCCCCGACAGAACGCGAATTCAGCCTGAGTGTCAACTCGTTCGGCAGCCAGCCGTTCTGGGTCGGGCAAATGGCCCAAGCCTACATCATGGGCGTGCATGAGGGCAGCGAAGGCCGAATCGCGGTGATAGCGCGCAGTTTTCCCGGCCTGGGACTGGCCGACACGGAGCCGGATCAGGAAATTCCCGTCGTGCCGCGCACACTGGATGAACTCGCACAGTTTGACCTGATCCCGTTTGCCGCCGTCACGCGTGATTTTCACGATCCGCTGGCGCGTGTCGATGGGTTGCAGTGCGCCAATATTCGCTACCAGGGGCAAAATGCCCGCTCGATTACCCGTCCTATCTGCGTGGATGAACAAGCCTTTGATGCGCTGCTCGGCCTGGACGATTTCCGTTCGTGGCGCGCTGAAGGCGTTGTCATCAGCAGTGAGCTAGGAACGCAGGCCATCCGGCGCTATTACAATACCACGCCGTTTCCTCACCGACAGGTCGCGAGGGAAGCTTTTCTCGCGGGGAACGATCTGCTCTACCTTGCCCAGTTTGGCGTCCAACCAAACGATAACGCCTTCGAAAATATCGTGGACACGATTGATTTTTTTGCCGAAAGTTATGAAAGTGATCCGGTTTTCCGTGCCCGTGTTGATCAATCTCTCCGGCGGATTCTGGCCCTGAAATTATCGCTGTATTACGGCAACATATCGCTGGAAAATGTGCTGTCTGCGCCGCGCTCGATTGATACAGTAGGAACAGCCAGCGCTCCGCTCTACAAAATCGCCCAGGACGGCGTGACATTGATTGCGCCGCGCCGCGAAAACCTGACAGTCACACCCTCACGCGAAGATACCATGGTCATTTTTTCCGATGTCCAGTTGGTCCAGCAGTGCTCCTTTTGCGCCGCTTACCCATTGGTATCCGTTAATGCGCTGGAAGGAGCAATCGAGCGTTTTTACGGTCCGTATGCAGGGGCGCAGATTCGCCCGGAGAATGTCATCAGTTTTACATTTAACCAACTGCTATCCTATCTATACGACGAAGCCGAAAATATGGCTGCGGAGACCAACGAATTCCGAACTCACCAACGGATCGGAGAAGCCCTGCGCGACGCCAGATGGATCATTTTTGTTACGCTGGACGGCGACGGCTCCCAAAATGACATCGTGCGTGATTTTCTGGAAACACAGCCCGATCTGGTGGAACATACCCGCGTTGTGGTGATGTCCCTCGGCGCGCCGCTCTACCTGTCATCCACAGAGATCAGCAAACTCACCGCCTATTACGGGTTGTACAGCAGCACTCCGCCGTATATTGAAGCAGCGGCGCGAGCCTTGTTCAACGAAAGTACTTTTTCTGGGGCGCTGCCGATCAGCCTGCCAGCGGTCGGTTATAATGTCCTGGAACGCACATCGCCCGATCCGTCTCAAACGATCCAGATGAGTGTCGAAACCCTCAACGGCGAAACCGTCACCCTTAGCACATCCGATGCCGTGACCATGAGGCCGGGCGAACGGCTGGTGCTGCGCACCAGTGCGATTGTCGATCTGAACGGGAACCGCGTGCCGGATGATACGCTGGTTGAGTTCACACTGCATTTTCTGAACGATAACGTGTTAAACCGTCAGATCAGTCTCACGCGCAGCGGCATTGCGCGCACGGTTTTTATGCCCACTGAGACGGGGCGTGTTTATATCACTGCCGCCAGCAAAAACGCGACACACTCGAACACCTTTCAGATCAACGTGACAACTGCACTTAATCCCGCAAGCACCGAAACACGAACCCCCAATATCACACCGCAGCCGACCCCAACCGCCAACGGGATCGCCATCGCGGGATCCGAAGGCCCATCGACCAGTGCCACAACCACCAGCCCTGACAATATGGCGAACCGTGCAACAACGGACGTGGAAAGCGCCCGCAAGCTGGAAGTATTCGACCTGTTCCTGGCGCTGTTCGGGTTGGCGCTGATCGGTGTGCTGGCATTTTCGGCGGGAATGTCCACCACGCTCACCTTTGACGGTGGGCTGCGCGTGGTGCTGGGGAGTTTTGTCGCCGGGCTGATCGGCTACATCTATTATGCGCTGCACGGTCCCGGCGCACACGAAATCACGCTGCGGCTGGATGACCTCGCGCCGATGGTTGTCACTGTCGGCACGAGTCTCGTCGGGCTGATCTTTACCTGGTGGTCTATCCGCAACGCGCGTTAAAAAAGGGCAGATTGATCTGCCCTTTTTCACTTCACGATCATCAGGGTTAATTCACTTCAAACGGTTCCGTGTGGATGGTAATACGGTGAAGCAGATCGGGCAGCGCCACCCGCAACTGGGCCTCAACTTTTTCCGCCATCTGATGGGCTTCCCCAACGGGCAAAGAACCTTGCGCCTGGCAGTGAATACTGACCGAATAATCACCCGTCGGTTCGGTGCGAATCACCAATTCATGCCAGTATCCTTCCGGGTAAAGCTGGCTCGCCACACTCATAATGTTATGCGCCAGATGCTCGGCTTCGCTGTCACAGTTCGTACAGGGCTTGGAACCATGCATCGGCTCAATATGTGTCACCACGCTGGTCAAGTCTGGGATGGCATGCATCAGCCGTTCTTCAAATTCAGAGACGATGGTATGCGCGGCATCCAGCGTCTGCTGTTCGTCCACTTCCACATGTGCATCAAATGTGATGCCATCTTCCACTTCGGAAATTGCAATTTCATGCACACTCACGCCCAATGCCACCGCTTCTGTCTGGGCGATCTGCGCATAATCGGGCGGCAGTTCGTGGGCCGGGAGAAAATTAACATCAATCGTCGCCAGACCCTTGAGCTGGGCGCGAAGCTGGTTGCAGATTTCGTCCGCAATCACCGCCGTATGTTCTACTGGTGTCAGCGGCGCAACGCGCACGAGCAAGGCCAGGTGAATGTCATCTTCTGAACCACGACTTCGGACGCGCACCACTTCTTCGATATGGGGAACTTTTAAGACAATCTGGCTGACCTCGGCGGCGTCCAGCGCGACATGATCCACCAACACATTCGCCGCGTGCCGGATAATACCAATCGCGTTCCGGCCAATCAGTCCCACCACTACCAGGGCGGCAACCGCATCAATCCAGCCCAGGCCGAGCTGAACCGTCACGAGCGACAGCAGCACGGTGATAGAAACCATAATGTCGCTGCGTTTGTCTTCGGAACTCGCCATGAGCACTTCAGAACGCAGCCGCTTGCCTTCACGCCGCTGCAAAAAGAAGAGGCCCAGATTCACGCCCAGCGCCAACAGCATGACCAAAAAGTTCGGGATGCCAATTTCGGGCGTTTTACCGGAGAACAGGCGCGAAACGCTGCTCTGGACGATCTCGGAGGCTGTCAACAGGAGAAACGCGCCCACCATCATCGCAGCCAGCGTTTCAAAGCGCCGGTGCCCATAGGGGTGATCATCATCCGGCGGCATACCGGAAATCCGCGTAACTACCATCGCGATGATGTTGGCAATGGCATCGAGTGACGAATCAACACCATCGGCAACCATGACCAGCGAGCCGGTTATAAAACCAACGCTTAACTTCAGCGTCAGCATGATCAGGTTGATCGCTAACGACAGTCCGTAGATCCGGTTAAGAGCCTGGGTACGCGTTGCTTGAGACTGCATTCTATCCTCAAAATAGTGTTTTTTAGGGCAGCCTGATGAAAATTTAAGTGAAAACTCGATTGAGGATATTCAATATGGTTGCTGTCTCATGCATTAAGTATTTTCCTGCCTATTTTAATCCTTTACGGATCATTTTTCAATGAGTAAACGTAAATTTTAAGGCAGCGTCGGGCCGATCACCGTCACCACGAGCGCCACGACCAGCAGCACCGCCGCGAGAATCGCCAGCGCGACATTGCCCTGGGCGATCTCCGGGTCGCGCGGGCTTTCCGAGGTGCGGAGTTCGGCACGGCGCAGTCCGGCGGACAATTTGCGCGTGGGAAGCAGACCCTGACCGAGCAGCGCCTCGCTGAAAATGCGCACGTCTTCGGGGCGATCATCGGGATGCATCGACATGGCCCACAGCACGGCGCGCGCCGTCCGGTCAGTGATGACGGGGTTAATGTCGCGGGGGTCGCGCAGCGCACGCGGCGTCAAAAAACGCTGTTTGGCTTCGGAGGGCGGCGTATTGGTCAGCAGGTGGTATAACGTCGCGCCGAGGGCGTATAAGTCGCTGCGCACATCGGTATGGCCCATATCGCCGCCGTACTGCTCCAGCGGCGTGTAGAGCGCGGTGCCGCGTCCCTGCACCACCGTGATCGTGCGCGCGTCGTCGGATTGCAATAATTTGACGAGACCGAAATCCACCAGTTTAATTAAGCCGTCAGGGGTGAGTTTGATATTGGCGGGCTTGATATCACGGTGTAACACCGAGGGATTTTGTCCATGCAGATAACGCAGCGCGCCGATCAACTGCTGCGCCCAGTCGAGCACCTGCTCTTCGGGGATAAATTCGCCCCGGCGGAGTGCCTGCTCAATCGCTTGACGCAGATCGTATCCGGGGACAAAATCCATCACGAGATAATCACGCTCGGAGTCGGCAAAAAAGTCGGAGACTTTGGGCAGGTTGGGATGATCCAGGCGGGCGAGAATGCTGGCCTCACGCTGAAACTGGCGGCGGTTCTGGTCGCTTTCGTCCGGCGAGTCGTTCGGATCGGGGCGGACTTCTTTGATCGCCGTGAAACGCCCTTCCAGGCGTATATCCGCCGCTTTGTAGATGCAGCCCATGCCACCCTGGCCGATGATTTCGATGATTTCATAGCGCTGGCGCAGTCTATCTCCGGGCTTGAGGTGATTCATACTTCTCGTTATACTCCTATACAGTGATCCGAATGCCAGCGGCACACGCCCAACATAGCCCGGCGCACACTAAATGTCAAGGATGTTAGCGATGTCAGATGCGACAGAGAAACCCGTGCTGATTATTCAGGAAGGTGAAAAGGCTGGTCAACGCTGGACCATCCGCGAAGATATGCTCGTGGTCGGGCGCGGCGGCGAATGCGACCTGGTGCTGCCGGAGCGCCAGGTGTCACGCGAGCATATTCGGATTTTCCGGCAGAACGACGGTTATTATCTCGAAGACCTTGACAGCAAAAACGGCACCTGGGTCAACGGCAAACAGGTCAAGGCGACGACGGTGCCGCTGCGCGACGGGGACGAGATTCAGATCGCGCTGGCGGTCAAAATGACGTTCGTGGGGTCCGAGGCTACCGCGCCGCTGCTGGTCGATGAGATTCCCGGCGTATTGGGGCGCTTGCAGCTCAACCGCGATTCGCGGCGGGTGTTCGTCAATGGGATTGAGGTCGATCCGCCGCTGAGCCTGCCGCAGTATCGGCTGCTCGAACTGCTGTACGATGGCGCGGGTGCGGTCCGCACGCGGGATGAAGTGGTCGAGGCGGTGTGGCCGGATGCGATTGGTGAAGGCGTAAGCGAACAGGCGATTGATGCGCTGGTGCGCCGCCTGCGAGATCGGATTGCCGAGGTTGATCCCGAATACCAGTACATTGTCACGGTGAGAGGGCATGGTTTCCGACTGGACCAGGGATGATCAGGAATTGAGTTACAGGCTGGTGGTGCGACTGCCAGCCTTACCTTATCAGTCTGAAGCAGCAGTTAATTCGGGTGGAAGATCGATAATCAGGCTGGACTGCTGATAACCCGCATAGGCTAAACGGGTACCATCCGGCGACCATGCGGCTTCATCAGGATACAACAGGTCAAAGGTAAAGAGGTCTTGTCCACTCTGTACATCCACGACGCGAAACTGCTCCAGTTGACCGATAGCTAATCGCTTCCCATCGGAACTCCAGCGTACGCTGGTGGCATACATCGCGGGAATAGTGCGCAAAATATCGCCCGTTGTCGCATCACAAATACGAACATGTTCAATCCGATTCTCTAAATTGCCTGCCAAGACCGCAATTTTGTCTCCGTTCGGCTGCCAGGTCACTTCCAGAGCGTGAGCTTGACAGTCCAGTGTTCGAACAGATTGCCAAGTAGCGACATCCCAGACCACTAACTGATCTTCATTGTTCTCAGCGATCAGGTGTGTACCGTCTGGACTCCACGCAAATGCATTCCAACCCACTGCCTTGTCGGCCAATGTCATCAGTACGTCTTCGGTTGAGACATGCCAAACCTGGGTAGCAAAACCCAGATTCTTGCGTGCATGGGCACTTGCCAACATCGTGCCATCCGGACTCCATTCCAGCATTGGCGTGGAGAAATTGTTCTCATCATAGAGCGAATGCACTTGTTCACCGGACATTGGATCCAGAATATAAATTACCCCCGAAACTCCTAGACCAACGGCCAAATAATTGCCATCGGAACTCCAGCGCACACGTTCCACACTGCCATCCTTCGTAATTCGAACATCCAACAATAGCTGTTGGGTAGCAGCGTCGATCACCAAAACTTCGCCCAATCCGGTGCCCACAGCGATCTTGCTGCCATCGGGACTCCAATCCACCGTATAATAATCCGCTTGTTGAGCAGAAGTTTTCAAGGGCATGGGCAGCAACACAAACAACAACATCAACAAGCTGACAAGATTAATCGGTTTGCGGATCATAGGATTCTCCATTTAAGGCCAGCGCGTGTTGGTTTTATTCATTGTAAGCGCAACAAACAAGGATTTTTGTGCTATCATAGGGCGTTTGCCTGACATGAACCTAACGAGAGCAACACGATGAACTACACTATTCGATTGGCACGCGAAACGGATTTAGAGCATTTACCAGGAATCGAACGGGCGGCGGCGACCCTGTTCGCGGCGTATGAGCGGTTTCAGCATCTGCTCGCGGATGCGATGAGCGTCGAGGAGCACCGCGCATTCTGCGAGGCGGGGCGGCTGTGGGTCACGGCGGATGAAAACGATCAGCCGGTGGGGTTCGCGGCGGTGGAACTGGTTGATGGGCGTCCGCATATTGCGGAACTTGACATTCACCCCGATCATGGGCGGCAGGGTTTGGGACGGCGGATGATCGAGACGGTGTGCCAGTGGGCGCAGAACAACGGGTATTCGTTCGTGACGCTGACCACCGAACGCGATATTCCCTGGAATGCGCCCTACTATGCGCGGCTGGGATTCGAGATTCTGCCGGAGGCACAGTGGGGCGCGGATCTGCGCGGAATAGCGGCGGACGAGATCGCGCTTGGGCTGAATCCAGAGACGCGGGTAGCGATGATCCGCCGGATCGCGGCTAGTGGTGATGCTCCGGCATAGAACAATCGGTATTTTCGAACTCAATTTCCAACGTCATATGCTCGATGCCGAGGTCCAAATCTTCGATGGCGGCTTTGCTCTCACGCTTGATGCGCTTCACATCATCGCCCGTCAGTCCTTCATCCACGACGAGATGCGCGGTCAGCACATGGTGTTCGCCATCCAGCGACCATAAATGGACATGATGCGTCGAGCAAACAGCGTTTACCGTCTCAAAACGGGACTGGATCAGGCGTAAACTGGATTCGCTGGGAACGGCCTGCAAAAACAACTCCATGATGGTCTTGAACTGGCGCACCACGCGAAACAGGATAAACGAGGTGATGCCAATCGAGAGCAGCGGGTCGAGCACGGGCCAGTTGACAAAGAGCGACAGCACACCGACGATCAGCACCGCGATCCAGCCGAGCACGTCTTCGAGCAGGTGCATCCCGACGACGCGCGCATTGGCCGATTCGCTCTGGCGCATGCGAAACGCGGCGAGTCCGTTGGCAGCGACGCCGAGCAGCGCAAAAACGATCATGCCCTGCGCGTCAAACTTTTCGGGATCAAACAGGCGCGGGATCGCTTCGGAGAGAATCAGGAGCGATCCCACAATCAGAATGATCGAATTGATCAGCGCGCCGAGCAGCGAAAAACGGCGGTAGCCGTAGGAATATTTTGCGTCGCCTTCTTTTTGGGAATAACGCGCCAGAAACCACGCTAATCCTAACGCGGCGCTGTCGCCCAGATCGTGAACCGCATCGGACAACACCGCGATACTGTTGATCAGCACACCGCCGATAATTTCAGCGATGGTAAAACCGAGATTGAGAAAAAACGCCACCTTGATATTGCCGGTGTCGCCGTGATGATGATGGTGATCGTGCGACAATGTAAGCCATTCCTTCTGTTGCAGCATGTTATACGTTTAATTCTAGCGCGATCTTTGATGAAAGGAGTAAGAACCCCCGCCCCCCCTTTGTGAACCATCTGAGGGAGAAAAGACTGAATTTGACGACGCGAAGGGGGTTCTCGCGTCGCGAGACGGGAAGAATTGTTGATCTGCCGAATGAT
>CAYYNB010000137.1:0-16567 GCA_964472565.1 uncultured Anaerolineaceae bacterium | reverse complement strand
CCCCCCCCCGCGCCCCCCCCCAGGCCTGCCTCCAGGTGGAAGCGCTCCATATCAGCTATCAGGTTGAGCGCCGCTGGATCCCGGTGGTGCGCGATTTTCGGATAAAAATTAATGCCGGGCAGATTTACGGCGTCGTTGGTGAGTCCGGTTCAGGCAAATCCACCGTCGCCACCGCCATCATGCGTTATCTGCCGCCGAATGGCCGTCTGGAACCCGGCAGCATCATCTGTTTTATGGGTGACGATCTCGCGGGCAAATCGCGCCGCGAGATGCAGCATTTTTGGGGCGCGCGGCTCAGTCTCGTCCCCCAAAATCCGTCTGCCGCCCTCAATCCATCGCTTCGCGTCGGCGAGCAGGTCGCGGAAATCGTCCGCCAGCACATGCATCTCAATCGTTCGGCAGCGCGTCAGCAGGTGATCGACACCTTCCGGCGCGTCAATCTGGCCGATCCAGTGAGTTTATTAGCGCGTTATCCCCACGCGCTCAGCGGCGGCATGCAGCAGCGCGTTGTGATCGCGATGGCGCTCATCACATCGCCGCAGCTTCTCATTCTGGACGAGCCGACCACCAGCCTCGATGTCACCACCGAGGCGGTGATCCTCGATTTGGTGCGCGACCTGATTCACGAATCGCAGGCTGGCGCGCTCTATGTCACACACAACATGGGCGTGATCGCGCAGATTTGTGATCGTGTCGTGGTGCTGTACGCTGGCGAGATCATGGAAGATGCGTCCGTCGCGGATCTGTTTGCCCGCCCGGTTCATCCCTATACCATCGGCCTGCTGAACAGCATTCCGCGCCTGGGCGAAACCAAACAAGCCGCCGTACTGCAAACCATTCCCGGACGACCACCCGCCCTGACCGGAATGCCGCAAGGCTGCGCCTATGAGCCGCGCTGCCCGTTAGCCGTCGCCCTCTGCAAAACCAAACCGCCGCTCGAAGCGCCCGCCGAAGGTCGTTTGGTCCGCTGCCACCGCTGGCAGGAGATCGCGCGCGGCACGATCAGCCCGGTTGAACAGCGAAATGAGTTGGGTCAAGCCATTCGTGCCGCAGACCGCGAAAATCTGCTCCAGGTGGATAATCTGACCAAGCACTTCCCGATCCACCGCACGTTAGGCGAAATTGTCCGCCGCGAAAAAACCGCACCTGTCCGCGCCGTTGATGGCGTGAATCTGAGCATTCAGAAAGGCCGCACGCTCGGTCTTGTGGGTGAAAGCGGCAGCGGCAAAACCACCCTAGCCCGTGTGCTGATCGGCCTCGAAGATCGCACCTCCGGCACGCTTGAACTGCTCGGCGTAGATATTCCCGGCGATGTCCATAAGCGCGGCAAAAAGATTCTGGCCCAACTTCAGATGGTCTTCCAGAATCCACAGAATTCACTCAATCCTTACCTGACTGTTGGGCAGGCGATCCGCCGTCCGCTGCTCAAATTAGCGGGTTTGTCCCGCGCCGCAGCCAACCGCGAAGTAATCCGTTTGCTGGAAGCGGTCAATTTACGACCCGAATACGCCGCGCGGTATCCTGGTGAACTCAGCGGCGGTGAAAAACAGCGCGTTGCCATTGCGCGCGCGTTCGCCTCTGATCCAGCATTGATTATTTGTGATGAACCGGTGTCTTCGCTCGATGTGTCCGTTCAAGCCGCCGTGTTGAATCTGCTGGCCCAATTGCAGCATGAGCGCGACACATCCTATCTTTTTATCTCGCATGATCTCGCGGTAGTAGGTTATCTGGCCGATTATCTGGCCGTGATGTATCTTGGCCAGTTATACGAGGTTGGTTATGGCAGCGATCTGTTCCAACCGCCGTTCCATCCCTACACCGAAGCATTGGTTTCTGCCATTCCAGTTGCCGATCCACAGCAGCGTGTCAAGCCGGTTCCGCTCTCCGATGACCTTCCCATCCCGCGCGACATGCCCACCGGATGCCGTTTTCATCCGCGCTGCCCGCGCAAACTTGGCATCATCTGTGAGCAGCAAGAACCGCCCTGGCGTGACGATGGCGACGGCCATTTTATCCGCTGCCACCGTGAAATCGATGAACTGACTCAGCTTCAGCAGGGAGCAGGAATCAAGAGGAGCGATTAAAATGTGGCGCTATTTTTTGCGGCGGATTGTCTTTTTTGCGTTTACCCTGTTCCTGACTTCACTGCTCGTTTTTTTGCTGGTGCGGCTGCTGCCCGGTGATGTCGCGCGTGTGCTGCTGGGCCGTGATGCCAGCGAAGCCGCCGTCGCCGCCAAACGCGCCGAGTTGGGCCTCGACAAACCTATTTTGGTTCAGTATACCGATTGGTCCGTTAACTTTGTTCAGGGTGATTGGGGCAGCACATCCGCCCGCCCCTTGCGCGACATTCGCCCCTTGATTCAGTCTCGCCTGATAACATCGGGCCGTCTCGCGCTGGTCGCCCTGTTGATGGCGGTTCCTATTTCAATCCTGCTCGGTGTAATCGCCGGGCTGACCGAAGGCAAACTGCCGGATAGCATCATTTCGGTGCTTTCACTATCCGTCGTGAGTCTTCCTGAATTTGTAACCGGATTGTTCCTGATCAATGTGGTAGCGCTGAAATGGGGTGATAGCTGGCTGGCGAAGGAACTCGGCACATGGTTTCCGCCAAGTTCGCGCCTACCGCCTGACGTTTCTTTCCGCGAAGCGCTGCCTGCGTTATGGCTGCCCGCCATCGCCGCGACGCTTGTTTTGATGGCCTACGTTGTGCGATTGGTGCGCGCGGGCGTCATCGAAGAATTGAAGCGCGATTATGTCCGCACTGCCGTGCTGAAGGGTTTGCCCTACCGGACCGTGATTGTAAAACATGTGCTGCGGAACGCATTGATTCCCACCGTGACCGTGCTGGCAACCAGCTCCGGCTGGCTCATCAGCGGACTGGTCGTGATCGAATCGGTATTCAGCTATGAGGGATTGGGCAGTTTATTGATTCTGGATGGCATCAACAAACGCGATTTGCTGCTGATTCAGGATATTGTTATGGTCACAGTAACGATCATCCTGGTTTCCAACTTCATCGCCGATCTGTTGTATATGGTCCTGAACCCGCGCATCCGGTTGAAATAGAGAGAAGCCAATGCACTTACCCGCTTTAAGTCACTGGCAGAACACCCGAATCGGACTGCATCAAGCCGCCCAGGTGCTTGGCGCAGTCCAGACCGCGTTTGCCGAGCCGGAACCGAATTACCTCCATTTGGCGCTGCGTGTGTCAGCTCTCATGGTTTGACGACGCGCGCCCTGCCTATGGATGATTGGCTATTCGATTTTGGGGATCAAAGCCTCCACAACCAGGATCGGCATATTCCACTCGCTCACCACAGCCAAATCACATTGACGGATGAGATCGAAAAGTTCACGTCAGCCGCTTCGATGCGATGCGGGTGTTGATAAACACGGTGATTTGTCGGACAACACCATCCCGTAAAAAGATACGGGAACTCAGCTCCGGGCCAAGGCTGTGGCCGGTGATGGTCTGGATGCTGCCGTCATGCAGCGTAACATCGATACGCGCCTCATCAGTTGCGTACACGATGACCGGAACCTGGCAAAACGTAAAGGCCAGCGCATTTGCAGGCACATCGGTGGAGGCTTCCTGCCCGGCAACATCAAAATAGCGCAGCGCCGACGGCGTGCTCAGCCATTCCTCAGCGCGCAGCAGCACTGGGTTAAAGGTGATTTGCCCCTTCTTGATAACCAGTCCCACTTCACCGATCCGCGTGAGTACTTCTTCCTTGACCATGCCCGTCATACCCGGTTGTTTTGCGCCCTGTCCGCCCGGCGTATGGGAATAGGGGTCGGTTGGAAACGCGCCATACACATCCGGCGTTTTGTTGAAACCCAGCCCGGCGCGAATGTCGTAATACACGTCAATCAGCGCGGTCCGCGCCTTATCGTCAGCCTGATCGGTAGCAAAGATCGTTTCCTGGACCGCCAGCAAAAGCTTGGAAACCATGTGCCAATAAATGCTGCCCAGTCCCTCATACGCAAAAAACGATCCGGAACGCCCGGTAAACGAATCGTGATTGAAGACGCGCTCAAATAGCGCGAGAATAGCGTGCGATTCGGCGGCAACGAGGGCGGCATACGGCGGCTCTTGCGCCAGCACAGCGAGGACACGCGCTACATCGTGGGCATTGCGGAGGTCGCCGCTAAAGTGGTAGACGCCGTGAATGTCCGCACTGATGAGGCGCGAATCGGCGTGGGCGGTTAGGGCCGAAACCAGCGCAAGATCGCGTACCTCGGCGGAGTTAATGACATTTTTCGCCAGGAAGCCCGGCAAGTCGCGGTCAGGATACAGGATATAGCTGTGCTGATCCGCGCGATACAACGGACTCGCGCGCAGTTGCCGCAGCAGGTCCAACGCCTCGGCGGGTGCCAACAGCCCTGACGACAGGATCGCTACCTGCCCTTCCAGCATCAGATCGAGACGCTTGATGGCGACCTGATCATCGGCCAACCTTAGCACATTGTACGCGTGATACAGCCTGTCGGGCCGTTGGTTGGCGTGCAGTGTATGCTCGACAATCGCCTGCGCCATCGTCAGGAAGGCGATCAGGTCATCCATCGCGATTGGCACAACTTCCCCGGACAGTCCCTGGCGGTAGCAGTGCGCCCGAAAGGCAGTGCCGGCTTCGCCGAGGGCATCCATCACCACCTTGCGTTGAACATCCGTGATTTCGCCCATGAGTGCCAGGTAGTTTTCCGTCAGGATGCGGCGGATCGCGTTAAGCAGCCCGGTGATTTCGGTGCTCAATGACAGCTTTTCCAGCCCGCTGTTGGCCAGCAGGTCTTTGAAAAAAACTAGATACCGCCGCAAATAGGCCAGCGTCACCACCGAGACACCCTTGCCTACCAAGGCATTATTGGCGTCGTTCCATTCGGGTCGCTGCGTGTTCATCCAGATGCCACCCCCGGGCACCAGATTAACCAGCTTGGCCAACAGCAGGCTCAGTAATTTCTCTGCCAGCGTGGTATGCAGCACGCGGCCTTCTGTGTCAAGCACCAGCCGCGCATCGGCCCCGTAGTCACGCGCCAGCGCCTCAATCCGTCGATGCTCATCCCAGTCGAATTCAATCGTGTGATAGGGGTCTTTCAGCAGCTCGGCATACGGCTTGATCCGGTAGGGCACATTGGCATAGCTATAGCTGCGAGAAGCGAGCAAGGTCTCGAGTCGACCTGGGTAAAAACGCATGCACGCCTCAAGCAGCTTCTGCAAGTAGATGATCTGGTGGTCATTCCAATACCCGATATTGGCCCAGGGATTGTTTGGTTCGGGGATTTCCCAGTCAATCCCTTTGCGCATAATGCGATAGGGATTGTAGCCATCCTTAGTCGTCGCGTTCAGGAAGATGGCAATCATCCCTTCCAGGAATTCGGGATAGGCATACGCCAGCGCTTCCCAGTTTTGGAAGATATCGCGCCAGTTACCTTGATAATCCAACTGTTGCGAGCCATCCGCCCTGCGCAGGTTGATCTCGAACCGATTCCAGGGACGGCTGGGATCGCCGTGCCTGCGGCTGAAGGTAAGTGGCATGTAGGTCAGACACAGGCGTGTCAGGTCAGCTGAGTCAATGGCTGCCGCACGTGCTTTCAGTTCGTGCAGTGTCATGACGGGCGGCGCTGTGGTGAAAAAATCGGCACGGTCATGCAGCAGCGCCGGGTGGTGGGTGGCGATGAAATCGCGCAGGTCCGCCGTATCAATCTGATATTGACATGTGAAGATGCCGCCGCGCATCACGTTAAACATGACATTGGCAAAATGGTGCGCGGTGCTCAGGTGATCGTTGGATATTTGCAGCCCATCGGCGCTGCCTACAATGGCCGTCAGTTGGTGACTGCTGGCCACAATGTCGCGCTCCACCTGTTCGTACAGCGTATCGGCCCCGCCCGCCAGGGTCTGGACTAAGTGCACAACTGCCGCGCTGTCCTGATCTACGTCAGCCACCAGATGCCAGGTTTGGGCGTCCGCTGGCCCGATGTCAACTTGGGCACAGACGAAATAAGCTCCGCGCCGACCGCGCAGGTCAGTTTCGGGTCGAATGGCGGCCCCTGACCGCAAGGCATCGAGTTGATCACTGGACAACAGGTGAGCGGCAGCGTTCAGCCCGACCTGCCACACCGTATTCGCCCGCAGCGATTCGCTGGGTTCGGCCAGGTCGGTCAGACGCGAACTCAGGGTAAACAGCCCCAGCCCAGTCTCCGGGTGCAGCTCGCAGCGCTTGTAGGCGTTGAGCAATACGCTAAATTCGTTCTGAATCTGGACGCTGACATAGGCGGGCAGAAGATTTTGCAGGCCATCCACCACCATGACTGTACAGTGATCAGCACGCTCGCTCAGCAGCCAGGACGTTTTCACAAGGCCAAAGACCTCGCTGGTCCGCCATGCGTAGCGAAAGACCAATCCTAGATCATGGTTAATTTCCTCAAAAACAAGCGCAGTCCCCGCGATATTCTTGTATAAGTTGCGCCCGATCCGATATAGGCCGCGATAGCGTTCCGAAAACGGTTCCCACAGGTGCGTGCATTCGGCCTGAGTCACAAACAGCAGTGTTTTGCTGCCCGTGTTGTCATAGTTCTCGGCGATCCGATCTTCCGTATAGTAGGGAAACAACGCATGATCCGCGTTTTTTCGGCCCGCCGTGAGGCCTCCTGTTGTCGAGATAAACAGCCAGTGATCGGAACTGCTGACCAACGAGATGAAAAACGGCTGCATGGCGTCATAGTGTTGGATTCGATAGAACGGCTCACCCAGTAGCGTGACATAACTACCGCTGGGGTGAGCAGCCGGGGTCTGTAACGTTGAGTCGGCAATACACAGGTTGTGAGGTGCGATCATGTGTAACATTTCCTTTTGAATTGATTTCGGTTTAGTAAACACTGATTTTGTCACCGGCGTGTAGTTGCTCAAAGTTCACTGGGCTGAGATGACCCTGAGTGGGGTGGCGGCGACGACGATTGTACCAAACCTCGATGTAGTCGAAAATGGCCACGCAAGCTTCGTCACGAGTGGCAAAGCGCCGGTTCTCGCCCTCCCGCTCGGTTTCCGGGGTGCTCTGAAGTTCACCTGCCCCCTTTTCCATAGTCTACGCGACATTTCTAATCTCCGCAGATCCGAGGTCAGTCAGACCCCAGCAGCGATCATACGTTCATGACCGCGTATTTCGGCGGCCCGGATTAGGTGCTTGTGCTGGATGCAAACTTCACATGATCAAGGACGTAAGCGTTGCGTTCAGGAAATTGCGCGGTGGCGGTTCGCGCGACGGTAACGAGCAGGCGACATACCAAAATAGCGTTTGAATAGGTGATAAAAGTGACTCGAATTGCCGAAATCCTCGGCTAGTACATCAGGGCGCAAATTGGACCGGAGATGAGTAGAATAGAGCGACCTTGAAGAAGAAGGAGGCCGCCATGCCCGGTCCAACGCCTAAGAAAATCGAGTTGAGTGAGCGGGTGCGCCAAGAACTAGAGAAATTGGTGGCGCGCCACACGACGGGACAGCAGAAAGCGCAAAGCGCACGGATCATTTTGAAAGCTGCCGAGGGCAAAAACCATGCCGAGATTGCCCGTGATCTGAAGATTTCGGTGGATATGGCGACGTTGTGGCGGCGGCGCTGGATCGACCTCGAACCGCTGGCGTTGGACGATTTGAGTGTGGAAGAGCGGCTGGAAGATTTACCACGACCCGGCGCACCCGCCCAGTTGTCGGCGGACCAACGCTGCCAGATCGAGCAGTTGGCGTGCGAAACGCCAGAGAAAGCGGGACGACCGATCAGCCAATGGACCGGACGGGAGATCGCCGACGAGATGAGGGCACGGGGCATCGTGGAGCACATCTCCCGCCGCCATGCCGCGCGACTGCTCAAAAAAGGGGGCTCCAGCCGCACTTGATGCGCTACTATCTGAACCCTGAACCCGATCCGCAGTCGGATGAGAAAATCGCAGACATCAATCACCTGTATCAAACAGCTCAGGAACGAGCCAAACGAGGCGAAGCCGTCGTGAGTACGGATGAAATGACGGGCGTACAAGCTCTGGAACCCAAGCACCCGGACCGGCCCATGCTTCCAGGGCATGTCTTGCGCCGGGAATTTGAATACATCCGGCATGGCACGCTGTCGTTCATCGTCAACTTTCAAGTGGCGGATGGCATGGTGGGACAAGTCTCGGCTGGCCCGACACGCACGGAAGAAGATTTTCTCGCTCATATCCGGCGCACCGTTGAAGCTGACCCGCACGTCGTGCAATGGCATTTTATCCTGGACAATCTCAATACCCACCAGTCCGAATCCCTGGTCCGCTACGTGGCTGACGAGTCGGATCTGGACATTGACCTGGGGATCAAAGGCCAATCGGGCATCCTGGCTTCAATGGCGAGCCGCGCCGCTTTTCTCTCTGATCCGACCCATCGCCTGGTCTTTCACTATACACCGAAGCACGCTTCCTGGATGAACCAGATTGAGATTGGGTTCTCGATCCTGGCTCGCAAGCTGCTCAAGCGTGGCCACTTCTCTTCGGTGGCCGATCTTAAGGCGAAAGTGTTGGCTTTTGTCGCGTATTTCAACCGAACCATGGCTAAGCCTTTTCGTTGGACTTATCAGGGCAAGCCCTTTACGGCTTAACTCCCGCTTCTTTTAGGCCCGCCTGTACTAGTACAGTGAGGCTCAAAAGAGCCAATGGTTAAGCGGCAGGTACACCCCAAGTAAAGTGTGAGCAATTCGAAGCGGTCAATAAGACCCGAAACTCAGGCAAAAATACGCATGTGTAACCCATCTAGCAAAGTTGGAGTTTTCCGAACAAGGGTGGCGCGGCGTATGTGTGCAGTAGACCTTTTACGGGGAATTCGGAATTACCCACACTTCCGCCGGGAACCACACTCCCGATTGAGGTTGCCCTGCGCGGATGGGGAAGGTCAATCCTGTCTTTTGCACTCGGCTGAGCGCTCGATAACTGTCGCACATGGTTCGACTGCCCTGTTGGGTGTGCTCGACGGCATACTTCGAATTATCTTGCATTCCCGATACTACCCCGGTGTGGGTGGGATCCCTCATGCCTATTTTTATAAGGCTGCTTGAGTGAGGAATCTCCCCTCAAATCCGAACGGATATCTGGTGTAGCCAGCACAGTCTATGCACGAACCAAGATTGTGGTACCCTTGCGCGCAGGGAAGTTTAGATAGTAGTCGGCAATCATCGTCTCGCCATATTCTTGAATGAACCGGGCCAGGAAGTTGTGTAAGCGATTAACATCGTAGGCTATCAACGTATTTTGTACGCTAAGCAATTGTAACAGGCGATTCCCATAGCGAAGAATTCTATCGCCCCAGATATTTTTCTCGGGGTAAAAGGCATGATCGATTGCCAGTGCATGACCTGCTTCTAATTCCCGGAATACGCGCACTACACGATTTAATGATTGGTTGCTTGTGGGTACGTCACTAAAGATATGGAGGCTGTCATGGGCGATCAGTTGGGAAGTCTCCAGGTCTAGAAACTGCAAGACTGTCCGCTCTTCAGTGGTGGCGATGGATCCCCACTGCTGAGGATTACGAAGCAATATATCCTCATGCTGTAAATTATGAAGAATGACGCTATCCCATACACCTAAAGGCATAAAGTCATAATTTAGATGATTCGAAGGGGGATGCCATTGGTGAAACAGATGTGAGGCATCAGGGGCATGATCATGCAGCCAGTAATGCGTTATCCCCTTCTTTTCAAGCCGCGTAGCAAGGTCGCGATCTTCGACACCCCAATAACGATAGAACTCATCAAACCCGTGCAGATCATGCAACACACGAGTCAACGCACATTGAAAGCCACCTAGCTGCCGACGATCACCAATCGGAAGGGTGTCAATGTAGTGCTCTAGATGATTCCAATCGGCGAAGTCTTTTGGTAAGAAGCGAGGCGGGCAGTAGATCACGCGGTCCGGTGCCGCGTGCGCCGCTGTAATTGCCATAAACCCAGGGGAGAAAATCATATCAATATCTGTTGTGATCACATAATCGGTATTCGCTGCGCGGATACCGATATTGAGAGCGTGTGCACGATTCCAGGGCTGGCCGCGTGTATCACTGTAGATATATTTTGCAAAATCATAGGCCCCGGTCAGGGTGTGTGCCGCTTGCGCACGATCCATATCGCTGCCGTAATCGACAAAGATGACCGAAAAATCGTGGAAAGTCTGCGCTCGCAGCGAATCTAGACAACGCTGGACACGTGCCAGATCACGATTGCGATACCCCATAACGATAGTGATCATATTCATCTATGCTGTGAATCAAGCGACTGATCGACTAAATCATATACATGCCGGTATGCTATCCATCCTGCTTCAATTTGCTCGACGGCGGCAGCTAATAGATTCTCACGAATTGCATCAGCCTGTTCCCACAGTGTATCGAGTGCCCATGCCAATGCGGACTCGACATTATGACCTTCAAGGAGAACCACCTCACATCCGACCCTGAATTGATCGGCGAGACCAAGAAATTTGTCAATGTAGTACGGTGATTTCGCCAGAGCCACAACTGGCACACCCTGTGATAACGCGAACACTCCAGCATGGTAACTTCCAGTGACGACAACACGACAATGATTGATCTGCTGAATAATTTTGAGAGGCGAGTTCAGATCGTGATTATGGGCATACTCTTCGGCTTCTGCGCCGATAATATCGGCACTCGTAACCATATCACCAGGCAGCGCGATGGGAACAGGTAACAGATCGGTGCGGTATTTTCTGCGGGCCGAATGGAGCACTCTACGAACTGGCTCAACAAGCGAGGTATTCACTGCCGCATACTCGGCCACACGCAAATTCACGCCAATGGCATTTCCGATCTGCGTCGCCCGCGCTTCATATGCCATCTGTACAGCATCATCTCCAGTCACGATAGTGTTCTCAAGAGCAACACCCATTTTCTGCAAAAAAGGCAAGCTGGAACGCTTTTCGCGAAGGGCAATGAAATCTACCTTGGGAAGTACCTTAAATGCCGTTTGCAGCAGCGCCTTATTCTGAACCGGTCCCATTCCCTGCCCCAACATAATCGTCGTCTTATTCAGGCTATGCGCTATATCAAGTAGTCTCAGTATACGGAGATCATTCCAAACGAATGCATCTGTCATGCCACCTTGCCCAGTGACTATGACGCAGTCCGACCCAAGGATACGCTCCTGTAGTTCTTCAAAGTAAACTCTATCTTCTCCATATAATGCCGTCTCCATTTTCTGAAGCCAAAGCGACAAACGAGGATGGCGGCGGCGTAATATACTCTCGAAATATCCAAGTCTGTACGATATCTTATCCGGTAACTTTTTGTACCATGCCTCTGGGAAAAGATACCTCTCTCTGAGCAGTTCATCGAGTGACTGCTTGTTGACGGGTTTGGTCTTTGGACAATACTGTGCTAGACGTTCTGGAGCCTGGGTATAAACAAAAATATCGGAGTCCGGCCACAACTGGTTTAGGCGAGAGACTGCTACTTGTAACATCGCCAGATCGCCCATATTAACGATCCGGTGTCCACTCGGCTGAATGTAGATCTTCATCTAATCATCCAAAATTTGTGCCTTACTCGAAGTAAGAAGCGCCTAAATGAGGGTGAAGGCTTCTTGCTTGGTGATGTTTTTTTGATATTGTCCAAAGCTTTTCGCAGATCGAGGGGCAGGTCCCAGTTGCGCTCACTTTCAATCCCGTGGAAGGCTACAGACACCAATGCCCTTGAGCGCCAGTCGGAGACTACGTGCTGTTTTTCGTAATTATCGTGCCAGACACCCGTCATCGGATGCCAGGGATGATATATCTTGATATCGGGGGACCACATAATATGCAGCCCAAATGCTTTCAAACGGCAGTAAACATCATAACCGTTCCCGTGCATCTCCGTTTCAAAGATGGGATGCTGGTCGTAGCCATTGATTTGTAATAACCATTTTTTACGTACAGTCAGGCAGCTCCCATAATTATTCGGATTCGAATTCCGGCTGACCTTGCGCAAATGGTCAAGCGTCCAGTTGGGAATATGGTCGTTCTCGAAGACGTTGTACCGGTAAATATACATCACCAGTTTGTCATTCGTTAGGTGCTCCTGGCCGACACGATCCAAAAAATCGCGCTCAACGACCACATCAGCATCTGGAATTGCTAACAGGTCTGCTTGGGCTTCTACAATGCCACGATTGAAACAGAACGAAGAATGATAAACAGTAGTGGCGTTATTCCCAAGAGTAATGATCCGGAAATTCGGGAACTTTTCGATCTCTGCCCTTAGTTCTGGCTTAACATCCTGGTAAAACTCTACCCACAGGAGTTCGTACTCCTCGGGCGCGAGGGTCTGGTTCCCAAAGTAGCGGATAGCATGAAAATGCTCTCGAAACGAACCGTCGACCATGATGACGCTGATCCGGGGTGGGGTGCCAGGTAACATGATGTGCCCTCAGTGCTCTACCTTTTCAGAGTCATCGAAATGGCGGAACTGGCCCAGGGACTTTTGCAGTCTCTGGCCGGCACGCAGTACCCACCATTCCCATCGGCGGCGACTAGCTGCGCGCTTTGCTAACAGATTTTTTAGCGACCATGTCGAGCGCAGCGCCAGCGATACGGGGCGGCACGACTCCACCGTCTGCCGCAATTCAGGGTAACTATATCCCATCCGTCCTATCGTGTCAGGCCCCAGCATCTCCAGGTAATCGCTCACCAGTCGCCAGCCCTGCGGGTCGCGTAGGGTATCCAGCCAGCGATCTGCATATGCGGGGTCTGGTCGTTGTCGATTATAGACCGTGGTTTTGTCGCCAAACTTCCATTGCGACAGGTCGGAATTGCCATAATCCACCATCTGCGGTAGAAATTCGATATCGAGATATCGGCATAGGATCTGCAGCCCGGCTTCTGGCGTATTCAACAAATCCTCATAACGCAGGGTTACGGCACGCTCACCTAAAAGATCAATGCCTGCCAACAGCAGCGCAGGAGCGAGCAGGAAATCGTCCGCTCCAAAGTCGCGCAGTTGGAACAAGCGATTTTCCGCCAGCATGGGCCGAAGCCGCGAGCAAAACACAGCCAGTGGGTTTCGCAGCAGAATGATGAACCGCGCCTCTGGAAAGGTTTGGACCAACTCAGGGATAATGTAATAGTAACGGGGGGTTTTGTCCAAAAAGTAACGTGTTTTGGTGCCGGACTGTGCCTGTTTATAGAGATAACTCACCATGCAGCGCACGGCTTTGAAATATTCATCTTCTCCATCAGGCAACTCTTTGAGAAAAGCCTTCACTGCTAGGTGCGCTTGCCAAGCATCATATTCAGCCTGTATCCCTTTAGAACGAAGCAGATAAAGTAGGGGCAACAGCAACCAAGGTTCGCCTACGGTGTGAATAGCAGGGTGTGTCCCCAACATTCGTTGCAACAGTGTGGATCCGGCGCGCGGCTGCGAGAGCAGAAATATTAAGTTTTCCCCGTGATCAACTGTGCTCATCGTTTCCCAACACCTGTTCCGATGGGACGATGATCCCATTGATGCTGTACTACAAATAGCCCGCGCTTTTGGTCAAGCGCCATCCCACTTCCGTATACATCCTTGGCAACAATATCTAATGTAATCACCTGATCCAGGCGCACTACCCAACCGCTTTTTTCGTGAGCCAGACCTACGTCAACATAATAGCGCCCGCCGGTCAGGGGCAGAGAATCGATGTGAAGATCCACTATACCACGCTCGCCTAGTTGCTCAATACGATAACCGCTGATGGGCATCGTACTCAATCGTATGACTTCTTGACCGAACATGGTTTTGACAAAAACTGCAAAGGCAGGTGCTGTAATTGGAGCATGTGCTTCATACTGGATTCGAAGTGTCAGCGGCTCACCAGTACGGTGCATCACTAACGACTTGCCAGATGCATCGAGCAGTTCCAGGTCTGTAATACGAAAATCTGAATCCTTTTGCGCTGCTATTAATTCGCGATTTATACTGTAGGAATGGTTCTCGCCCAATTCACCGCTCAGTCTGGAAAAATACTGGACAATAACTGCCGAAGGTTCGCCCTCAGCGATGATCTGACCCTGATTCAGCAGAATTGCCCGCGAGCATAAATGCTCCATAGCAGCCATATTATGGCTTACAAACAACACGGTCCGACCCTCGCCTGCTACACTGCTCATCTTTCCCAAGCATTTTTGCTGAAACGCGGCATCTCCTACTGCCAGCACTTCATCAACTAGCAAAATTTCCGACTCCAGGTGAGCAGCCACAGCAAAGGCCAGTCTCAAGTACATACCAGTGGAGTAATGGCGAACGGGCGTGTCAATAAATTGCTCGACTCCAGCGAAATTAACTATTTCGTCGAACTTGCGGTCAATTTCGCCTTTAGTCATACCAAGAATGGCACCATTAAGATAGATATTCTCGCGTCCACTGAGCATTCCGCTAAAACCCGACCCTACTTCAAGCAAAGCGCCAACACGACCTTTCAAACGGATTTCGCCTTCGGTGGGATCGGTAATGCGTGTAAGGATCTTCAGAAGAGTGCTTTTGCCTGCCCCATTATGACCGATGATTCCTAGCGTCTCTCCACGCTCCACCTCAAAGCTCACATTGCGCAGCGCCCATATGTGAGAATCACCGTTCCGGAAGCTACCAGGATTGTAGAGGGAACGCAATGTCCGCCTTGATCCACGATAAACATCTTTGGCAATATCAAGGATGGATTTGGTATCCTTGTTTTGCAGTTCGCCAATTTCGTACCGCTTGCCCAGACTTCGTACTTTGATAACTGCATCAGGCATCGACATCTATCTCTTTACACATAATCCGCAAAGTATTTTTCCATGCGTCCGAAATACATCAAGCCTGTCAAAAAAACAGTAAAGGTTACGACAACTGAAACCAGCATTTCCGACTGGATTCCCCCACCTTTGTTCAACAATACCCATCGAAAGCCTTCAATTACACTCACCATCGGGTTGGCATAATAGAGACTTAATAGGAATCCTGTGTTACGTTGTTGGATCTCATTAATAGAATAAACTACCGGAGTTGCGTACATCCAAAACCGCACTACATACGCCGAAATATACCCAATGTCACGATAGCGAACATTCAAAGCAGCGAACCAAAGTCCAACTCCGAGCGAGGCTATAGCTGCGTACAGGATTAACACGGGCAGTAACAACAATCGGAAGGGATATGGAAAAATATTATAGTAAATCATCAGGCCAATCATGACCAGAAATGATAAGAGAAAATCAGGCAAACGCCCGAAAACATTTGTTAGCGGCAGAATGAGACGTGGAAAATATACTTTTTGGATCAGCGTCGTATTTCCTGTCAAGGATGTCGTGATGTTCGATAATGCGCCAGAGAAAAATGTCCAGGGCAAAATCGCCGCGAACGTAAAGATGGAATATGGCACTCCTTCGGAATCGAGTTTTGCCAAACCACCGAAGAGCATGGTAAACAGAACTAAATTGGCGACCGGATTGATAATTGCCCATAATGGACCCAAAACGGTTTGTTTATAGCGGACCTTGACATCACGCCACACAAAATAGAACAATAACTGCCGATATTCCCATACCTCAACCAGATTCAATGAGAACCAACTTCTGGTGGGCTTGATTATTATTTCTCGTTCAACAGTGTGCATGGTGTCGGAGGTGCTAGTCGAATGATAGATCATATTGAAAATACAGACCTTTAATTAACAAAAACGCAATGATACCTCGCAACGCGGATTTTTAAAGGGGTAATCTTTATTGGGTAGGACTGAATCACTCTAACTGTCTTCAAACGGACAGGCAGTGCTGCTTAATCCCAAACCGTTTGCCAAATCGCCATTTTTGACATCAACAAGTGCCAAATAGTTGGAAATATGTTTCAATGATTCGACCCTATTTATTGGGTAGAGCGCATTTGGAAATTAGAGAAATGAGTGGCTCCTGTTGGATAGAATTGGAAGTGACCAGACAACCAATGGATCCAAACAGGAGCGAAAAGAAGTGTCGCATAAAACAACGGAACAGAAACTAGCTGAGGCGTGGTCATAAATCGATCACGCCGAAAAACGAAATAATCGGGATAGGGGACGGTTGAGGCCGCCCCCTCCCACACCACCGGACATGCGGGTCCGCATCCGGCGGTTCGGTCAAGTCGAACGAAAAGACTGGTAACGGTTGAAGAAACTGACCAGACCTTGTTGCTCCCAATAAGCCTTATTAAGTGCCCTTTGGAGCGGCGGTGAAGCGGACAGCCGCCACTGGCCCTTACTGGTTCCCCCGGCACGGATAGCCCAGAAGTCTGAGATGCCGAGCGCACGGAGGTTCCGAGAGCGATTGGCAGGCGTTTTCCACTGTTTCCAAACGAGTTGCCGTAAACGGCGGCGCAGATGTTCATCCTGGTGGCGTAAATGGTCTTTCGCATCGCCGATGCGAAAGTAGCCGACCCAACCCAGGATGTAACGGTTCAGTCGTTCAATCACGACTTCAAGCGCTTGACTGTTGGTGCGGCGGGTCATCTGGGGTTCTGTTGCAAAAAATGGATGCCGGGATCAAGAAGGCAGAAAGGGGCTAAACA
>CAYYNB010000136.1:0-16617 GCA_964472565.1 uncultured Anaerolineaceae bacterium | reverse complement strand
CCCACACGGGCCCCGCCGCGGAATCAAATTTTTACAGTATCATACTGTCCGGTAGACCGTGTCAGCTTGCTCGGATTCGGTTCGACATAAATCGGGTTGCTCAGAATCCACGCCCGCTCGACACCGTGATAAGTCCGCCAGACTTCAACTCGATACGCGCCTTCTTCCCGTGCGACGTGTGACAGGCTTTCAACATGACTGCTCTCTGCCACCACCTCGCCGCACCGGATAATTTTGATTCGGGCCGGTCCTGGAGCCAGCACTTGCAGGGTGACGCCGTGCCCCAGCCGGATGCGCTCGCCCATCACCACCGATTGGTTTTGCCCCTGCGCCGAATATCGGAACCCGCGTGTTGGCCCCGGAATGTCATACCCAATGAAGGCGCGGCCTTGCTCCAATGCCTGGAAAATCTGTTCTTTATCGTGCTGCGTTTCTCCCACCAGCGGGAATTTCGTCAGCACGTGGGTGTTAACACAGTTAAACAAAAAATCGTATGGAAAAATCGTGTGTTTAACTGGACCTTTCTGCATGCGTGTACCGTGCGCATCCGCCCCGCCGATCCCGACGACGGTTTTTCCCTCACCCAGCAGTTTATCCCACAATTCCAGTGTCGCAGCCGCAGGTCCGATCATCACCTCATCGGGGCGAAACACGTTGCGATACGCTTCCCGCTTGACCTGTAAATAGGGCTTAAAATCGGACATATAATTCCAGATTTCCAGCCCGTTGAAGCCATCCACAAACTGATCTTCCCACCGTAATCCGGGTTCTCGCATCCACTCAATTTCAGTGTCGCATGGGTGCGCAATAAATGTCAGTCCGCCGCGCTGTTTGGTTTCATTGATCAATGTCGCCAGGCTGTGTCCGTGCTGCGCCATTTCTTGTCCCGCGCCATATACCAGCGTATGGTTGCACTGCGGTGCGCGTGCCCGATCATGCACCTCTTCACCCGCCATCACCAGCACATACCCGCGCTGTTCGTCGCCATAATACCCATCGATGCCGCCGACCCACAGGTTATGATCGGTGAAAACCACAAAATCCAGGCCGCTTAGCAAAGCCATATCCGCCACGTCGCGGTGGTTTCCTTCGCCGTCGGAATAAGGCGTATGCACGTGCAGGTTGCCAACGTATTCAGGCATCACACTTCTCAACTTAATCGTTAAGGATCGCATGAGCGTACTGCATGTCTTGCACAGCGTCAAGTGTTATAATGGACACCAAAATGATGAGGGAGTAAGGTTCATTATGGCTCAAGGTGATACGGAGCGCACCGACACAACTCGCCGCTTGGAGCAGCCCGCTCAACAGCCTGCGCAGTCCTCACCGCCCAGGCCGCGTCCGGTGCAGCCGCCCGCTCCTCGGCAGCAGCGCGCGTCCGCCCCGCCGCCCATTTACGATCCCTATAGTCGCCGCCAGGCACCCTCCCCGCGCGACAGCGGTTTATATTTTCCCTGGTGGTCATTAGTGGTCATGATTGTGCTCGTCGGTGTGGCGGCATTTGCCATTTTGCTGGTGATCGCCGAACTCAGCGACCCCAATACGCTTGGTGATCAGCCGCCGCGCGTCGAAGTGCTTAATCCGACTCCGACACTTGGCAACCAGTTTGTACCGACCAGTGCTAATCAATCTCCCTATGCCGCCGCGCCCAACATTCCCGCCGCGCCGCCCACTGCTACTGTAGCGCTTCCCACACCGATCCCCAGTCCGTCGCTGCCGCCCGGCGAATTTGCCGTAGGTGCTTCTGTGCAGGTTGTAGGTGTCGATCTCAGCGGCTTGAATGTGCGCGACGTTCCAGGGTTAGCGGGTAACGTCCGTTTTCGCGCCGCCGAAGGTGATTCATTTGTGATAGTTGAAGGTCCGCAAACTATCGATGAAATGGAATGGTGGCGCATCGAAGACCCGGAAGATTCAGATCGGAATGGCTGGGCAGCGCGCAACTTCTTAACCGTACAGTAATGGAGAGCCGCTTGTGAGTGAACAAGACCTGACCGCCCGCGTGGATGAACTGCGCCGCACAATCAACGAACATCTCTATCGTTATCATGTGCTCGGTACGCCAATCATCACCGACGGTGAATATGATCAACTCTTCAACGCGCTAAAAGAGTTAGAACTTCAGCACCCTGAACTCATTTCGCTGGATTCTCCTACCCAGCGGGTTGGCAGTGATCTCCAGTCCGACTTGCCCAAAGTTCGCCATCCCGCGCCGATTCTCAGCTTGGGCAACACTTACAGCATCGAAGATTTAAAAGCATGGCGCGAACGCATTGGTCGTTTGCTGCCCGCCAACTACGAACTGAATTATGTTGTCGAGCCAAAACTTGATGGGCTGACCGTTGTTCTGACCTATGAAAATGGCCTCCTGTCCCTCGGCGCCACGCGCGGCAATGGTGAAGTGGGCGATGATGTAACGCCTAATGTTCGCACCGTTCGCACGGTTCCCCTGCGTATTCCGGTTTCGCCCAACGGACCCCAACCGCCATCCCGGTTAGTGGTGCGCGGTGAAATGCTCTTCTTAAAGAAGGACTTTGTAGCTCTCAACCAGCGTATGGTCGAGGAAGGCAGCACGCCTTTTGTGAATGCGCGCAACACCGCATCCGGCGCACTCAAGCAGAAAGATGCGCGTATCACTGCCGCCCGCCCGCTGACATTATATTGTTATGCGATTATGGATGCCGACGGTTCTGTTCCAACTACCCAGTGGGAAACCCTGAACTATCTGCGCGACCTCGGTTTCCTTACCGCGCATGATGTCGCCGTGTACTGTGCCGATCTCGACTCGGTGATTCGTTTTATCAACGACTTTGAACCGCGCCGCCACGCTCTCTCCTATGAAATCGACGGTCTGGTAATCAAAGTGAACGCGCTTCAAACCGCCGAGGATTTAGGTGTCGTCGGCAAGGACCCGCGCGGCGCGATAGCCTACAAATTCCCCGCCGAAGAAGCCACCACCAAACTGTTCGACGTAACCGCCAATGTGGGCCGTACCGGGGTTCTCACGCCCGGCGCGATGTTGCAGCCGGTTTTTGTCAGCGGCGTCACAGTGAGCAAGGCCAGCCTGCACAACTACGATCTGATCCGCCAGAAAGATATTCGTATTGGCGACACCGTGATCGTCAAGCGTTCCGGCGAAGTGATTCCCTATGTCGTTGGTCCGGTTGAAGCCGCCCGAACCGGCGAAGAACGAGTCGTAAATCCGCCGGAAGTCTGTCCCGTATGCGGTTCGCCTGTCAACCGCGACGAGGACGAAGTTGCTTATTACTGCGCCAATCCCGCTTGTCCCGAACGCGTCGCCCGCAACATCGAATATTTTGTGTCGCGCGGCGCAATGGACATTGAAGGTTTAGGTGAACGTAATGTCCGTCTGCTGCTCGAAAAGGGTCTAATCCAGGACGAAGCCGACATTTTTTACCTTAACGCCGGTCATTTTGACGGTTTGGAAGGCTTTGGCCCCAAAAAGATCAATAACCTGCTGACCAGTATCGAGGCCGCCAAATTGCGCCCGTTGGTTCGCTTCCTCTCCGCGCTCGGCATTCGGAGCGTTGGTTACACCGTTGCCGGTTTGCTGGTAGACCGTTATCACTCGGTTGACGATTTGGCCCGCGCGTCTGAAAATGATTTGGTTCAAATTGAAGGACTTGGCCCACATACCGCGCACGCCATCGCGGAATGGTTCGCCAATCCGCGCAACCAGCATCTCATCGAAAAATTCCGCGCCGCAGGGGTGAGATTATCCGACGATGCGCCGCAACGTGAATTAGCCTCTGACATGCTGACCGGACTGACCTTTGTTTTGACAGGTACGCTGCCCAACCTGACCCGAACCGCAGCGCAGGAAATAATCGAACGTCACGGCGGCAAAGTAACCGGCAGCGTCAGCAAAAAGACCTCCTATGTCGTGGTCGGTGATGAAGCCGGTAGTAAATTGGCAAAAGCTCAGGAACTCGGCGTTCCACTCTTGGATGAAGCCGCATTATTGGCACTTGTGGGTGAAGCATGACTGAAGCATCGATTATTATTCGTAACCAGCGTCAAAAAGCGATTGAGCGCCGCCATCCCTGGATTTTTTCGGGTGCAATCGCACGCATCGATGGCACACCCGGCGACGGCGAACTGGTGAGCATCCGCAGCGAACAGGGTGAATTTCTCGCGCGTGGTTACTGGAACAGCAAATCCGACATTCGCATTCGGCTGTTGTCCTGGGACAAAGATGAGCCAATCGATACGGCTTTTTGGCGTCGTCGTCTCGAACGTGCTATCGCCGAACGCAGCGTCGCAAACCGGATTTACCAACATGGCACACCCAACGCCTACCGGTTAGTGAACGCCGAAAATGATGCGCTTCCAGGTTTGATTGTAGATCGGTATGGCGATTGGCTGGTTCTCCAGGCGCTCACATTAGGAATTGCGGTTCGCCGTGAAATGTTAGCCAATCTCCTTATGGAGTTGCTCAATCCCGCCGGAATTTACGAACGTAGCGACGTAGACGTGCGTCCGAAAGAAGGTTTGCCGCCCGAAACAGGTCTTTTGAAAGGCAAAGAGCCGCCCGATTTGATTGAGATTGATGAAAATGGGCGGCGTTTTCTGGTCGATGTGCGTCACGGGCACAAGACGGGTTTTTATCTCGATCAGCGTGAAAATCGTGCCATTATCGGCGAGTGGTTCCGCTGGGACGATCATGCTTCTGACCGCACCGTTTTAAACACCTTTGCCTACACAGGTGGTTTTGCCATCTATGCGCTCGCCAGTTTGGTCAAGCGCGTTGTGAACGTGGATAGTTCTGCTGAAGCCTTGTCGCTCGCCAAACAAAATATGCGCCTGAATGGGTTCCCCATTTCCGATGACGACTTCGTTGAAGGTGATGTATTCCAGGTGCTTCGTTATTTTCGCGAATCAGGGCAAACCTTTGACATGATCATTCTTGATCCGCCGAAGTTCGCCCATTCCGTCCGCCAGGTCGAAAGCGCTGCACGCGGCTACAAAGACATCAATTGGCTGGCCTTCCGGTTGCTCAAGCCGGGTGGAATTCTGGCGACATTTTCATGCTCTGGCGCAATTGACGAGCGGTTATTCCAGCAGATCGTATTCGGGGCTTTAGTGGACGCCGGGCGTGAAGCGCACATCATTCGCCACCTGGAACAGGCATCCGATCATCCGGTGGCACTGACCTTCCCTGAAGGTGCTTATCTAAAAGGATTGTTGTGCCGCGTCTGGTAGTCTTTTACCGGCGCGTGTGTTGCAATGCTGCAAGCCGGAGAATTTTCTCGCTGGTTTCGCGCCAGCTTATCCGGCTCAACCCCATTTTTTCGCGTAAGATATCCATATCCATTCCACGACGATAATCGCGTACGGCGCTGGTCCATCGCAGAATTTCAAACGAGACTCGGCTTTCGATACCTGCTCCTTTTGCAATGTCATCCAGAATATACTCAAGATTACGAGCTGTACAGTCGAATATCTCGGCAGCGGGTCGATACTGTGCCATATATTCATCTAGAACTTCAAGCCATTCTGCATCCAGCATTATGCGGCGTTCTTTGTATACATTGTTGGGCTTCGGATAGCGCACCACAAGAACCGGACCCTCTGGATTATCACGCAGGATATGATCGGGTGTAATAGCCATGCACTCGCCCTTTTTGATTGCAGTATCGAGCAACAAGCGGACCAGTAGATCAGGTCGAGCATCGGGCTTTTCTGCCACACGCAGCGAAAGCGTGTAAGCCAGCACCTGCTGCATTTCTCCCTCCGTTAAGGCGCTTTGTAGTGGTGCAGCACCAGAGCGTTGCAGCACTGCGGAGGCCGGATTATCGGACAGGATTTTCTCTTCCCGTAGAAACTTAAAGAAGACCTTGAGTGTTGTTACACGTCGGGCGTAAGACTTACGGCTGCATGGAATCCCGCGACCATATTCGATCCATTCCATAAAGCGGTTGAGTTCAGTTGTGGTAAATTCACGCAAACGCATGTCCGGCCCAAAGAATTCAGACAGTAATCGCAAATCAGAGGTAAAAGCATTAATCGTATGCGGGCTGCGACCTTCAAGTCGCAAGCGTTCCTGGAACGGGCCTATCGCTTCGGCAAGCAAACTATGCTGTGTTAAGGCATGTTCGCTATCTGTAGGAAATAGTGGAAGTTGTCGAGTAATCATTGTATTTCCTTACCATACCTATTGCCATTGCGCTTTCATGAAAACTATAATTGTTTAATAATAATATATCCGATTCTGTTAAATTAAAACAAGTTACTCCCTCACGAAAGGAGGATTGCGCTTCCCTGCGCGCGAACTATGGTCACATATCAAGACAAACCCTGGGTTAAACGGTATGATTCGGGTGTTCCAGCAAGTCTAGAGCCATATCCCGATCACCCACTCCATAAATTTTTGCTCGAAGCAGCCCAACATCACCGTGATGCAGTTGCCACCTTATCTTCAGCTCATTTGCCCCTGGTGGGCCGTGTTTCCAAAGCCCTGGATTATCGCCATCTCAATGACTTTTCCGATGCGCTTGCGTGTGCCCTCATTGATATGGGAGTCAAAAAGGGTGATCGTGTAGCTATTATCATGCCCAATTGCACTCAATTCGTCGTCGCCTTTTATGGCATTCTAAAGGCGGGTGCTGTTGTAGTCGCTTGTAATCCTACGTTTCCGCCAGCCAAATTGCAGGAACAATTACAAGATTGTGGTGCCATTGCAGCACTCACATTAACCCTTTTTTACAACAATCTTAAGCAAATTCAGAGCCAAACACAAGTCAAACACCTCGTTGTCAGCAACATTAAGGAATATCTTCCCGGAATGGCTAAATTCCTTTTCACCCTGGCGAAAGAGAAGAAGGAAGGCCACCGCATCGAAAAACATCCCCAGGACCACTGGCTGCAAGATATTCTAAAGCGCTATATGGGTAAAAAACCTCTCGTCGAGGTGCGGGGTGATGATATTGCTGTTTTCCAATATACAGGTGGAACAACTGGCATTCCCAAAGCGGCAATGTCCACCCACAAAGCTCTGGTCGCAAATACGCTTCAATGTAAAGCCTGGTTAGCTCGTCCTGGTCATGAAGAAATCTTTTTAGCCGCCATTCCGCTTTTTCATGTTTTTGGTATGGTTGCTGTGATGAGCTTTGCCGTTGCTTCGCATGCGCGCATGATTATGGTGCCCAACCCGCGTCAGATTGATGACGTGGTGGATAATATTCACAAGTATCGTCCCACATTATTTATGGGAGTTCCCGCGCTCTTTAATGCTATCAATAACCACCAGGGGATTATTGATGGGAAATATGATTTATCGTCTATTTATGCCTGTATCAGCGGCTCTGCTCCGCTTCCGCCCGCAACCAAGCGTCGTTTTGAAGAACTGTCTCATGGTGTCATTCTAGAGGGTTTTGGCATGAGCGAAGCGCCTACAGCGTCTCATGTGAATCCTGTCCGAGGGGAGAATCGTACCGGATCAATTGGCTTGCCACTTCCTGATATGGAAATGAAGATTGTAGATCTGGACGAAGGAACAAACGAGGTGCCTGTGGGTGAAGTGGGCGAACTGCTGATGTATGGTCCTCAACTCATGAAGGGCTATCACGGTATGCCAACCGAAACGAACAATACACTGCGAGAATACGCTGACGGCAAAAAGTGGCTGTACACGGGTGACATTGCACGAATGGATGAGGATGGTTATTTCTACATCGTAGATCGCAAAAAAGATATGGCCTTAATTGGCGGTTATAATGTCTACCCTCGTAACGTCGAAGACAAACTGATGGAACATCCGGCTGTACGCGAGGTTGGCGTTGTCGCAATTCCACATCCGACGAAGGTCGGGCAGGAAGCGCTTAAGGCGTGGGTTGTGCTATATGAAGACCAGAGTCTGACCGCAGAACAACTGATTGAGTTTGCAGGCCAAAAGCTGGCGCGCTATGAGATTCCGACCCGAATTGAATTTGTTCCAGAGCTGCCTCGTACAACGGTAGGCAAAATTCTGCGACGGGAATTGGCACGTATGGAAATGGAAGCCCGCGAACAGGCTGAGGAATGAGTCTATGGCTGATGCATTAAACTGCCGTGCTGCCTTATTCGATATTGACGGAACACTGACTACCGGTGGTGATGTTTGGGGTGTTTTGCTCAAGCAAATATCTCGTTCTCGCAAACGGCAGTTATATGCTACTGTGCTTCCGCGCTATACGTTGAGTCGAATAGGAATAATAAGCGAGGCTGATTTTCGGGATCGCTGGGTCCGGTTGATGGCTGGATTGATGAAAGGTTGGCCCGAAAAACGAGTTCTGTCGATATACGAGCAAATCACGGATAGGGTATTGCTTCCCGCACTTCGAAAAGATGTAATCAATATCCTGAAACAGCATCAAAACCAGGGGCATCCTGTAATTCTGGCCTCGAATATGTTCGAAGGCATTGTGCAGCGTTTTGCAGCCGCTATTGGTGCCGATGCCGGGCTAGGATCGCGCGTTGCAATGCGTAACGGTTATTGTGCAGGCCGAATTGAAGGCTTGACGTGTTCGGGCGAACGAAAAGTTATTGCAGCGCGTGAATACTTATCACGAGAGCATCCGCATATTCAAGTTGAGCAGTGTGCAGGATATGGGGACAGCCGCTCGGATATTGGTTTTCTATCCCATGTGGGATATCCAGTTGCGGTTTACCCGGATTCGGCATTACGGGCTACGGCGCGGGAGCATGCGTGGCAAATTTTTCCTGTGTAAATCACACGAAAAAGTCCCGCCAAGTTTGACGGGACTTTTTATCAACATAACAGGACTTCGGTTTTAAGCTGGAGAAGGCGCACCCAACGGCCCTGTCGCCACGTCATTGTCAGGCTGTTCATTTTCGAGATTTGGACGACGTGCCGCCTTACTCGACGCACTGGGCGTGGAATTGGTAGGTTCCCGTGGCGGTACATCACCCATCAGTTCCAGGAACTCTTCCTGACCGATTGTTTCAATTTCCATCAGACGCTGAGCTAACGCATCCAGTTTGTCCCGGTTCTCAGTCAAGACTGTGAAGGCCCGATCATAAGCCCCAGATACGATTTCATGGACTTCATGGTCAATCTGTTCGGCAACACTTTCACTGTAGTCACGCTGTTCACCGATTTCCCGACCGAGGAAGACCAGTTCTTCTTTTTGCCCAAATACGCGCGGTCCCAACTTTTCGCTCATACCCCAGCGCGTTACCATCGTTCGCGCAATGCGCGTTACGTTTTCAAGGTCGCTGGATGCACCATTTGTTACATCACCGAATACAATCTCTTCAGCAGCACGACCACCCAATGCACCTGCAATTTGATCGTGATAGCGCTTGGTTGTGCCAAGTGCCGAGTCGTTTTCGGGCATGACCCAGGTTACACCACCTGCCATACCACGCGCCACAATCGTCACTTTGCGGACCGGATCGCAGAGCGGCAGCATATGGAAAACAACCGCATGACCTGCTTCATGATAGGCAATTACGCGCTTTTCTTCTTCAGTGATAATGCGGCTGCGACGTTCGGGGCCAAGCACTACACGCTCCACCGCTTCTTCGAAGTCGCGCATGCTGACGCTCTTCTTGTTTTTACGCGCAGCTACAATTGCAGCTTCGTTGACAAGGTTCTCAATATCTGCGCCGACAAAGCCCGGTGTCGTTTTGGCTAACACGCTCAAGTCAACATCGGAGGCCAGTGGTTTGCCGCGTACATGCACTTTGAGAATAGCTTCGCGGCCCTTGACATCAGGTCGATCCAGCACCACGCGGCGGTCAAAACGCCCAGGACGGAGCAGCGCCGGGTCAAGAATATCTGGACGGTTGGTGGCCGCAACAATGATTACATTGGTGTCCGTATCAAACCCGTCCATTTCAACCAGAATCTGGTTGAGCGTTTGTTCACGCTCGTCGTGGCTGCCGCCCAAGCCTGCGCCACGCTGCCGGCCTACCGCATCAATTTCGTCTACAAAGACGATGCAGGGGCTGTGTCGCTTGGCTTGATCAAACAGGTCACGCACACGGCTGGCACCGACACCCACAAACATCTCAACAAATTCGGAACCCGAAATGCTGAAAAATGGAACACCGGCTTCACCACTGACAGCTTTCGCGAGAAGCGTTTTACCTGTTCCAGGATGGCCTACGAGCAGCACGCCTTTAGGAATACGCGCACCAAGCTGGATAAACTTTTCAGGGTCTTTCAAAAATTCAACGACTTCGCGAAGTTCTTCTTTGGCTTCATCAGCCCCGGCAACATCTTCAAAGGTGACAGTTGGCTGGTCGCCCGTGAACATACGCGCGCGGCTTTTGCCAAACGACATCGCCTGGTTATTGGAACCTTGCGCCTGACGCATCATCAAATAGATGAAACCGCCGATCAACAAGAGCGGCAAAAAAGTGCCGATCAAACCGATCCAGTTGAACAAGTTGCTGGGCTTGGTGAATTCAAACCGAACAGAGCCATTTTTGATTGGTTCGGTGGGAATACCCAGATCTTCCATTACCTGGAGGGGATTATCTGCATTTGAGTTGAGTTGTGTGGTGCGAGTAGTATCATCGCGATAGGTGACGGTGACTTTGCCATCTTCACCGACTGCAATGGCGATCACTTCGCCAGCTTCCATATCACGAGCTAATTCGGGGAAGGTTAATTCCTTCGAACCAGCGCTGTTGTTGCGTACCCCAAACACAATCGCAGCGATGGCTGCGATGATAAGGATGTACACAAAGATATTGCGGGAGCGGTTATTCACTGTAAGCCTCCAACCCTCACTCTATCTGGCATGTGTCTAACTCAAGATCAAACAAGCCGGTGAGGTCAATGATTTCACATCCTGTACTCAGAATTATACAAAAGCCAATGATTAAAAACCAGGGCCGTATCGTCTGTGCGAATTAACGTTGTATAAGAAATTCCAATACTGATTATACGCTGAATTTCCGTAGAACCGTTAACCAAGCCAGCGCTGGTACACCATAATCCAGACCGGAATTAATCCCATGATGGCAATAAAAGCCAAAAAAGCCAGAACCAGAGTGACTAAATCGAGTTGAGCAGGTGGTTCTGTTGCTCGATAACGGGATTGAAGCATCACATCGGGTACGCGTGGCGGATAGTATTGGGTTGATGAAACTGGGGCGCTGCTGCTCAGGGTGCTATTGGCAGCATAGAGAGGTTGAGGATAATTGTTCGTTGGTACTTCAGGGAGGTGTGTCAATGTAGGCGGGGTTGGTGGTTCGATTTCTTCATCAAGCTGACCCTCAACCTGCGGAACCTGATCGGTGGTAATTTGTCCCTGACGACGATAACTCACCAAAATGCGACCTAGCTGATCCGCGGTGCGGTAGCGGGAGGCTGGCTCTTTGGACAGGACTTTCAGCAGAATTCGGTCCAGGTGAACCGGAATGTTGGGGTTAAAGTCTGAGGCATTCGGCGGCATTTCTCGGATGTGAGCCATTGCCAGTTCCTGCTGATCGGTTCCCACAAACGGCAAGCGGCCTGTGAGCATTTCGAACAACACAATCCCGACGGCGTATACATCCGAGGCGGGGGTTGGCGCTTCGCCCTGGGCTTGCTCCGGGGAAAAGTAATGCGGACTGCCCCAAACCACCTTTTGTCGTTCGCGCGGCTGCGTATTCTGAAGCGCCTGGGCAATACCAAAGTCGGTTACTTTTACATTGTCGTGGTCTGTCACCAACACATTCTGAGGTTTCACATCGGCGTGTACCAAACCCGCGCGATGTGCGTAACCAACACCTGCACAAATTTTAATCCCAATACTGAGGGCGCGATCAATGGAAAAAGGCGCTTCCGCACGGATCAGGCGCTTGAGGTCCTCACCATCAATAAACTCCATCACAATATAGTGCGTATTACCGTCCTGGCCCACGTCATGAACGGTAACAATATTGGGATGGGAAAGATTGGCAACGTTACGAGCTTCCTGGCGGAAACGCTTGAGGAATTCGGGGTCATTGGTCAGGCTAGGGCGCAATACTTTTACGGCTACGGTTCGGCCCAGTGCCAGGTCAACGGCTTTATAAATCACCGCCATGCCGCCTGAGCCTTGTTGGGCAACAAGGCGATAACGCCCATTGAGAATCGTTTCTTGTGAGGACATCTTGGTTGCCTCGGCTTATCCGATTTTTGCCGGAGTCTGATTTCACTCATTATAATGCGTGCGCAAAGATTTTTATACCCCAAAAAGGGCAACTGGTGATTTCACGTAAAAGCCGCGAACTGCCGCTGGGCATTACTCCTGAAGACCTGCCAGCCTGGATGCGCCAAACACGGCGTGAGATAGATTGGGCATTGGTCGTTATTGTGCTGCTGTGCGCCATTGTGGTTTGGCCCCTGATAGTACGATCCGGATTGCCCTACACACAGGGCATGCAAATTCAGGTTAACCGTACCATCGAGATGGCGGAGAGCATTCAAAGCGGCACACTTTATCCACGTTGGGCGGCGGATTTTAATTATGGTTATGGCTCGCCGCTGTGGAATTATCTTGCTCCACTGCCACACTACCTGACGGGGCTGCACTACCTCTTAAGCCAGGCTAACCCCGAAATCAGCGTTAAAACGGCCATGATCTTTAGTTGTGCGTTGCTGGGCGTCAGCTTATTTAGTTTTGCTCGGCGACAATGGGGAAACCTGGCAGGCGTTATCGCCGCCACTGTTTATCTTTTCAGCCCGCAGATTCTATCGGTTTTGCCCTATCTTCAAGGTGATTTACCGGGGTTGCTGGCACTCGGCTTCTTTTTTCTCAGCCTGGAACTATTTTCCCGACTGCTGCAAGGCGGTAAAGAGTGGAATGTCATTGGGGCGGCGGCAGCAGTCGCTGCGCTTGTTCTATCAAGTACGCCGCTCAATCTGGTGCTGGTGCTGATTTTAGCCGGGTGGCTTCTGTGGAATTACACGTTTATCGCTTCCAGTCGATCTTATTCCCGACGCATTAGCCGCGCCTTGATGCTCGGTATCGGCCTTTCAGCATTTTATTGGCTGCCTGCACTGCTGGAAAGTGGTGATGTGAAGTGGCAGTCGATGACCCATTATCCGATGCAGAACTGGCACCGCCTGACGCCAGAAGAAATGCTGGTTTTTCCAGAGCGGCTGGACCTGGCAGCAATTAACCCGGAACAAAGTTTAGCGATTGGTCCGGCGATCTGGCTGTTGGCGCTAATCACGGGCAGCATACTATTTATTGTGGGATGGCGGCGTACACCACTCATTCCCGGTGTTCAGTCGCGTGGGGAAGCATACCAGCAAAAACTTATTACACTGATCCGGGACATGTCCAATTCCACGAAACAGTCGGCTTATTTTGGGCTGGTCGGGATATTGCTCTTTGTATTTGTAACCCCGCTATTTGGCCCGGTGTGGGATGTTTTTCCTGAATGGCCGCCGTTGTATCCATCTGATCTTGTGCCGGTAATGGCGGCCTGCGGCGCGTTGGTGGTGGCTCAACTCGGCGCTCTGCTTCAAAAAATGGAGTCTGTCTGGAAAGCTAACCTGCTGGCTTGTGTCGCATTCGCCGGTATCGCAGGGACCGCACTGCCGACGCTGTATCCAGCAGAATGGCCCTGGTCGGCCTGGCAACGGACGCCCAGCGTTTTGACGCTGTTGGATGATGAAGTGCGCGGTTATAGCGTCGCATCACAGACAACCGGCTGGCTGCTGCCAGAAACTGTTCAAAAACCACCATCACCATCACCCACTTTGCACAATTCGTATCGCACCGAAGTGATCGATAAAGTTGCACGAGATAAGATTCCGCCAGCGGTGCAGGTTGATACGATCATCCATAAACCGAATATCGACCGATTGGCGGTACAGACGCCGAATGAGACGGAAATCGTGCTGCTCACCTTTTATTTCCCCGGTTGGCAGGCACAAGTGGATGGACAGCGAGTCCCGGTGCGGGCCAGCGCGGATGATGGCTTGCTCTCGTTCCGGGTGCCAAGCGGACAGCATGAAGTTGTGGTGCGCTTTGGCAGCACAGTGAAGCGCACGATAAGCTGGATCATAGCGGGCGGATCAGCCGGTATTCTGGTGGTGGTTGGCATGCGCCAACGCACACGGAAACAACCGGAAATGAGTGTGGGGTATCGTGCAGCACCGTTATCAGAAAAACTGCTGCTGCTTGGGATCACACTGATTTTCATCACAGCAGCCGTTGTTGTTCGAATGAAGCCGGAACTGGTCACTATTCAGTCACCGCCTGGTGTTGTAAAGACGGCGCAACAAGCCTTACCGCGCATTGTACAGGGGGAAATTGATCTGCTGGCGTTTGATGTTTCCAAGCGCGACGTTAAACCCGGCGATGAAATTAAAATTACGCTGTACTGGCGTGCGGTAAGACCAGACTTACCTGATTTGCAAGTGGATGTTGCTGTCGTGGATGAAGCACAGCGACAGGCGAGTTTTGCACAACATCGACATCCGGGTATGATTCCTAGTAGTCAGTGGTCCCTGTTTGATTTCTATGTGCGTGATACTTATTATTTACGCGTGGATCAAAATGCTGTGGCAGGAGAGTATAATATCGTAATTCAGGTTGGATTGTGCCAATCGACCTTGCTTCCCTGTAAAACGATTGACCCGCTCTTTGTGCGTGATGAGCGAGGCAGCAGTATGGGGCAGCACATTATTTTGCCTGTCCCAATTCGTATTCGACCCTAGATATAAATTTAATGCCTTTGTCAAGCCTTTTTGTGCGCTACTGTGGAGAAAACAATGGATAATCAAAACAATCTTGATGCAAAAATTGGTGCTGCCTGGCAGTCCCATTATGATGGCAAGGATGAGGAAGCGATCAACAAGTTCCTGGCGCTGCTTGAGGAAGCACCCGACAACGTGGATGTGTATTGGGGACTGGGTCTGGCTTACCGGGATATGCGCGATACAGAACAGGCGATGAAGGCTTTCAAAAAGGTCAAAGAATTAGTTACCAACTATCTGGCGAACGAAACAGGCGAGTTAGGCCGCTATTTTATGCTTAACCGGATGGTCGATCAGCAGATTCAGCAGATGGAAGATTTTCTGAGCCAATAATGAATAAACGCGAACGTCTGGAAAAGACGATTCTGGGGGAAGAAACTGACCGCGTGCCAGTGGCGTTGTGGCGTCACTGGCCGGGTGATGATCAACGCGCGGCTGACCTGGCCGAAGCAACGGTGATGTTTCAGCGGCAGTGGGATTTTGATTTTGTCAAAGTGACACCCACCAGCAGCTTTTGCATTACCGATTATGGGGTCCAGGATCGATGGGCTGGACACCTGGAAGGCACACGCGAATACACGCGGCGGGCCGTTGAACGCTCGCTGGATTGGACCGAACTCCGCGTGCTGGACCCGTCGAAGGGGGTGCTGTCGCGGCAGATTGAAGTGCTGCGGCTGTTGAAAGATGCCTTTGGCACCGAGACGCCGTTCATTCAGACGATTTTCAGTCCGCTGGCACAAGCGAAAAACATTGCCGGGGGCGAGGCGCTGATTGAACATATGCGGACGGCTCCTGATCGGGTTAGAACGGGCCTGAATACAATTACGGACAGCACGCTGCGCTTTATAGATGCGATCCGAAAAAGCGGCGTGTCGGGCATTTTTTACGCGGTCCAGCATGCATCCTATTCGATGATGACTGAAGCGGAATATCAGGAATTTGGGCGTCCGTATGATTTGCGCATCCTCGAAGCGATTCCCGACACCTGGTGGCTCAATATGATGCATCTGCATGGCAAGCTGCCGATGTTTGATCTGGTAGCAGATTATCCGGTTCAGGTTATTAACTGGCATGACCGCGAAACCGCACCGGATCTCAACGAAGGGAAACTGAAATTCAAGGGCGCAGTGAGCGGCGGAATCGGACGGTGGGACCCGATGCACAGCGGCACACCCGTCGAAGTGCGCACACAGGCTCGCCATGCTATCGAACAGACCAACCGGCGGCGATTCATTTTATCGACGGGGTGTGTCATCATGACTACCACGCCGCAATCGAATATTCGCGCCGCGCGCGAAGTGGTTGAGGCCTGATATGCCGATACGGGTAATTTCGGGCACCGCCAAAGGGCGGAAATTGAAGCTGGTTCCGGGTGATTCGACACGCCCGATTATGGATCGGGCTAAAGAAGCCCTGTTTAACATTCTTGGTACCGCGATTCACGGCAGCACATTTCTTGATCTCTTCGCCGGAACAGGAAGCGTCGGGATCGAGGCGCTCAGTCGCGGCGCGGATTATGTTTTGTTTATCGACAGCAATAAGGCCGCGATTCAGACGATTCAGGAAAATCTGGCACACACAAAGCTGGAAGACCGGGCTGATGTGCTGCGAACGGATGCGTTCGCTTATCTGCGCCAAGCTGAACCGGATGCATTTGAATATATTTATGTTGCACCTCCGCAGTATAAAGGCATGTGGAAAAATGTCCTGTTGGCGCTGGATGCAAATCCCGTGCATATCGAGCCGGATGGCATTGTCGTCATTCAGATTGATCCGCATGAGCGCGAAGACCTTGATCTGAGTGTGCTGCGCCCGTTTGATGAGCGGGTGTATGGCAACACGCTGCTGTGGTTTTTCGAGCGCACAGACAGCGATGACGACGAACCGGATACCACGAACGAATAATACCC
>CAYYNB010000135.1:0-16698 GCA_964472565.1 uncultured Anaerolineaceae bacterium | reverse complement strand
AGCCTACTTTTACCATATCCTAACCTGCTGACAGTTTGAAAAAGGTTATTTTGCCGATTCGCGCTTTTGTGTGAAATCCGTCTGTTAGCCAAGCCTATACAAAAACACCCTGGCTAAACGGAATGCGCTGCGTTTTTATGCTTTCCTGCCGCTAGGTGCGCTGCGGAAGCGCGACTTCGGCCTGAACATCAAGGCCCGGAAAAAGGGTATCGAAGTCACTTGGAATATAGCGGCGTGCAATGTCGGACGTCAGGGCATTCGCGGCACAGATTTCCCCGTAAAGGTCTGCGCTGCGGCGTTTGGTTCGTTCCTGTGTGACCGGATCGCAGCCATAAAGTCCGAAGCGAAAGCGCGGATCGTACCCCTCGGACCATTCGAAGTTATCGACCAGCGACCACCAGAAATAGCCTTTGACCGGGTAGTTATAGCCGATAGACTTCCAGACAGCGCGCAGGCTGCGGATCATATGCAGGGGGCGCAGCACGTCATCAGCATCTGGGACACCATTTTCAGTAATATACAGCGGCTTTCCTATCGTTTCGGCCAGCCACCGGATATGCTCCATCAGTCCTTCAGGCCAAATTTCCCCTACATCGCCCGGCCCCAGGATGCCGTCAGGCGGCTTTGTCTGGTTGATGAATAACTGCTGTGGGCGTAGCGGTGTAAAATAGACAAGAAAGCGGTAGTAGTAGTTCAATCCTATCCAATCAAGCGTGTCCTGTGCTTCTGGAACATTGGCCTTAAAGAGCGGGAATTGCAGTGTTCCCGTCTGGAAAGCCAGCACCCAGGCTCGGTTAAAGGCATTGCGGATCAGGTTCTGTGCGCCGCCGTTAAGCCACGCCGGAAAGCGGGTCCGCAAGCTGATCATGTGCTTGGCGAAACCCACTTGTGCCCCCGGACTCGCTTTTTTGATGGTCCGATAAGCGGCAGCATGTCCACGCAGCAAATTTTCCGCCACGCAGTAAGCCTCGCGCGGGTTGTGGTGTCCAGGGGAAAATCGGCCAAGCAGATAGCTTTGCGAAGCATAGACCATCGGCTCATTGATTGTACACCACATAGTGACATGATCTCCGAGCGCATCGACTACCCGGCAGACAAAGTCTTCAAAATGCTTGACCGCATCAGGATTAGTCCAGCCGCCTTTTTTTTCGAGCCACAGTGGGTTGCTAAAGTGATGGAGTGTGACCATCGGTTCCATTTTTCGGCTGCGCAGCGCAGCTACCATCTGAACATAATGATCGAGCGCAGCATCATCATACTTCCCGGCTACTGGCTCAACACGGCTCCACTCCACCGAAAAACGATGGGCGTTATGATGCATTTCTGCGGCGCGGTCAAAATCCTCAATATAGCGCCCGCCCCACCAGTCACACGCCAGACCAGCCTGTTGATTCTGAAAAATACGCCCGGCGTTTTCCCACTCAGACCAGTTGTTATTCGTATTCTGGCCCTCAACCTGATGCGCAGCCGTTGCCGCTCCCCAAAGAAAGCCTGCCGGAAAGTAATGGGTAAAGTCAACCATGTTGTTCCACCAGATACAAGCCATAGACATAAAAAGGAGCGTGTTCGGGAACGCGCCAATTGGTCAATGAGCGAAAATCCCAGGCTCGTTCCGCGTCTTCAAAAAGATGGTACAAGTTTAAATAAGGTCCCCACTCCTCGCGTAGATCGTCAATCTCGTCTCTCAAATAACCACAGTTGGATAACCCACTCAACCGTGAGTCATCAGCCACATCATACCCCAACCGCTGCCAGCCGGAATCAAGCGACAAAGTAGACTCTTCAAGAACTGTCACTTGAGTAATGGCAATAATGCAGTAGGGTTTTTCAGGGTCAGATTGCGCGAGCGCATGTTGTAGTTCTTCCAGAGTCGGCTGAAAATCAAAAGTGGGGAAAAGTGATGCCCAGACGAAGGTGTCGGTTGAAAGGGGTTTATCAAGGTCTGTGCGAAGTAAATAAAGCGCTTGGCGATCAACGGGCCAACTATCCTCAAAGGTTTGCCAGTGCTCGCGCGCACTGAAGCCAAGTAGATGTTCAAACATGGCGCTTTCATACCCGATTAGGGTGCCCCTCATAGACTACATCCGCGTATACCTGACGAACTCCTGTATCGACATAACCCAGGCGAGATGCCAAAGCGAGGGATGCTTCGTTGTCGTGTTCCACCAGATAAAGCGGGATACGCCCGCCGCGCAAAATCAGTTCTGTCACCGCCGAGGCAACACTGACACCCCAACCACGCTCACGCGCCTCAGCATCTGTATGAACCCAGATTTCGGCAAAAGCGGGGCTTTGCCAATTCACTCCGGCAACGGCTTTCAATCCATTTGAATTAATTTCGCAGCGGGGTGTAGGCTGCACTTTAGTTTGTACCAGGACATTCATCACAGGGCGAAAGCGAGCCGAGTCGAGTTGGTAAATCTGCAAAATACGGAGATTCTCAATATGCAGACTACCTCCAACTAAGGGTAGCTGATTGAGATTGCAAAACAAGATATATGGACGGCCCGGTTGAAGTGCCTCCGCCAAGAGGTCTGCGGCACATTCAGGCGTTTGGCAGCGGAGGCTGATTAAAGGACGAAAAAGGTCGATCCCGGTTTGAAAAACGCCGGCAAAACCAAGCATATGCTGACTCGCGTCCGTTCGACAGAATAAAACTGAACGCTGAGGATCATAAAATAATGCATAGTAGGCTGTCGGCGCATCCCCTGGGCTGGAATCATCCAGAATACGGCGGATTAAACGCCGCTGTTCGTGAATCGATGACGAAACGTTCATTATGGATAAAGGCGATTGAGCATACGAGCATAAGGAATCGTTTCACGAATATGTGGCAAACCGCAGACCCAGGCAACTGTACGCTCAACTCCCAAGCCAAAACCAGCGTGAGGAACCGCGCCAAAACGTCTTAGATCGAGATACCACGCATAGCTGGCTGGGTCGATTCCAATTTCGTCGATACGTTCCTTTAGCAAATCTGCATTATAGATTCGCTCGCTCCCACCTGTGATTTCCCCGTATCCTTCAGGAGCCAATAAGTCTACACTGCGGCAGGACTCAGGCCGTCCCTCAACGGGCTGCATATAGAATGCTTTGGCAGCAGTCGGATAATGATAAACAAAGACCGGGCGATCAAACATCTCGGCTACAGCAGTTTCGTGCGGCGCGCCAAAGTCATCGCCCCATTTGATCGCTAACTCAGCCTTACGTTCAGGATCTTCAATTTCTCCCCCCAGTTTAATCAAACGCTCGACCGCCTCATCATAACTGACACGTGGAAACGGCGGCTTGATGTTTTCGAGGCGGGTTGTATCCCGTTCAAGAATTTGCAGTTCCATACGATGATTTTGTAAAACAGCCTGGACAATGGCGCTAATGAACTGCTCTTCCATTGCCATCAGGTCTTCTAGCGAAAAGAACGCCATTTCGGGTTCGACCATCCAGAATTCCATTAAATGGCGGCGGGTTTTGGACTTTTCGGCTCGAAACGTAGGGCCAAAACAATAAACTTTTCCGAAAGAAGCCATGTTCGCTTCGTTATAAAGTTGACCTGTTTGGGCGAGATAGGCAGGTTCACCAAAATAATCGATTTCAAACAGAGTTGTGGTGTTTTCACCAGCCGCAGGCGTCAAAATAGGCGTATCGATCAGAAGATAACCATGATCATCTAACCAATTACGAATGGTACGAATAATAGTGGCACGGATGCGGAGAATAGCCCATTGACGCAGTGAGCGAACCCAAAGATGCCGGTTATCCATCAGAAATTCGATACCATGATCTTTCGGCTGGATGGGATATTCATCTGCCATCTGGATCACGTTTAATTCTTTGATACCAATTTCATAGCCGCCTGGATGTCCTGGCGCACGATCATCTTTGCGCACTGTTCCCGTAATGGTGATCGAGGACTCCTGGGTGAGGTTAGCTGCTAAGTTAAAGGCTTCTTCGGCTAATTCTTTTTTAAAGGCGACGCATTGGGCAATACCTGTACCGTCGCGCACCAACAGAAATTGAAGCCGACCTTTGTCAGTTCGGTTGTATACCCACCCGCGAACAGTGACATCTTGGCCTTCATAGTGAGCAAGATCGGTAATTTGAACAAGAGTTGTCACGTATAAACTTCCTTATAGTGATATAATGCAAGTAACGCGTATTCTAGCCCGGCGATTCCAGACGGTCAAGCAAGGATAGGCCATTAGTACTAATCGAATTAAAAAGATTTATCTTTATCCTCCTTTTCTGTTAAAATAGAGTATATAAAGAGTTATAGATTTGTAGGTACTCTATCACAGTTTTTGAGAAAGGATGATAATTTTCATCCGCAGGGTTGTTAGGAGGTTAAAAAGATTATGGCAGGAACTTCACCGTCTTTTATTGAAGCCGAATTGAGAACAACGGATACCCGACGGCATTGGTCTCCCACTTCGCAAGTTTATGCACCGGTTGATGTCCTGGTTCAGTATATCAGTGACGGATGGATGATCAGTCCAGTGGTTGGATTGGAAGAACACTGGCATGCAGGCGTGCGCCGAGTAGATGTATATCACTTTGAACTCATGAAGGATGAACAAGTTCAAGTACTTCCCGTTCAAAGTAATCCGATTGTGCGTCGTCTGTTACAACAGCATCATTTAAAGGTTGTCTTGTTGCGACGAGACAATGTCAAAGTGCCTGGTGAAGCTCAAGTATAAAGATCTGTTTGTTATCACACTTAGGCGCGCTCGAAGCGCGTCTTTTATTTGATAATAAGATCGGGTATCAAGTTATTCAAGTCGTTCCCCTGAGCGCCCAGCGGCGTAGGCGACCGGGCAACAGTGGCGCAATGCGCTCCACTTCATCCTGGCTAAAGGGATGCAGTACGAGTAGGATAAAACCATACACGATTGGCGAAAAGAACAATACAATGAGCGGTGCCGCCTGCCAGATCAGCAGCATTCCCAACAGAAGAAGCAGGGCTGCAATCACAGGACGACCAAGCGCATGCAGCCAACCCATTGAGCCAATTTCCTGTCGGATAATCCAATAGAAGGCCAACATGAGCACGCCTTCGGAGAAAATAGTAATAATAGCCGCCGCACGATAGCTGTAAGAAGGCAAAAAGATCAGATTAGCCACCAAGTTAAAAGCAACACCCAAGATAAAGGCAATGGTCAGTGTTCGCTGGCGATCCAAAGCGACAATTACATAATTTGTTACGCTGTTGATCCAGCCAATGGGAATACTCCAGATCATCAGTTGGAGAGCGATCCCGCCCGCCGGAAGATACTCCGCCGCACCCAACACATGGATCAATGGCTGTGCGATGAACGTTGTCACAACTGCAAGGGGCAGCGCGACCATGACCAGGAGTTTAACGGCCAAAATATAGTTACGTTTGAGACCGGGCCGATCCTCGTGCGCCTGACGTGCCATGATAGGCAGCAGCGCCATAGTGAGAAAGGCTGGAATAATGTTCAGCGCATCCAGCCATTTGTAAGCCGATGAATATTGTCCTACGACGACCTTACCGTTGATAGCTTCCATCAGCACAACGTCAATCTTAAAAAACACAGTGGCTAGCAGGTGGTTGAGCATCAACGGCCAACTTAGTTTCATCATATGCCGGATCAGATCGCGATCAAGGGGCTGGAAGAAACCTGTAATCAATGAGCGTGACAGCCAGGCCAGCACCCCCAGTGTGACCAGATTGGTCAGAATTGCGCCACCAGCTAGGCCAACAACGCCCCACCCCAGTAGAAGAGTTGCTAAGCCAACCATTACCTTGACTATCGTACTGACCGTTGTAATTACAGCGGGATATTCAGCTTTTTCAAAGGCATAAAATAGTGCTGTTAATCCTGTGCTGAAACTGCCCGGCAGCAGGCCAACGTAGAGCAGCAGAATAGCCGCGATAGCCTGAGCCTCCAGTTCGGGGTGTACCATCGTTTGACGGATCACAAGGAAAATGATCAGCAAAGGTACTGCAATAACAGCCAGTCCCAGGCGCAGCACCGTAGTGTTGAAAAGATAGCGGCTTGCATCGTCTCGGTTGCGTGCGACCTCGCGCATCAACAGGGTGTTAAGGCCGAAGTTGGTCAGGATGTCAAACCAGCCAAAAATAACAACCGCATAATAGTATACGCCTGCATTGGCCGGGCCGAGCATCCGCAGCATGATAAAAGCAAAGGCAAAGTCAATGCCCCGGTTGAATAGATTGAGAAGAATGGGAGCAAGGCTATTTTTGGCGATCCGCTTCGCGCTATCTACCTCATGTTCCTCACGGTAGATACGCCGCCAGAACCACAGCATCAGCATAAAAAGGATAAGCATAGCGCTCAGAAACGAAGTGAATGCCCCGATCTGAAAACTTTGTGGGGAATAACGAAAGCGAATCGTCCACGCACCAGGCTTCAGAATCACGCCCCGGAAATTACCATTGACAAGGTGAATCTCGACTTCTTTTTCTTTGTTCTGGTCCGAACCGGCGGGCCGCACAAAAGCTTTCCAGCCAGGGTAGTAGCTGTCGGCCAATACAAGCCAGGATTCACGCTCCACAGTGGCATTGACAATGACTTCATTGGAGCCGTAATTAGTGATGATCGCCGGGCCGGGATCAGCCTCATTTTCAGCAGTGGGCCACTCATAAACAAGATCGCAGTTCCCGGTGGCGGGAAAACCCTCGATCACGACGCGGCGGGGATCGGCGGTGAAATCCGAACTCTGCACAATCGTCGCAAATGTATCGGGCAATGCGCCGCACATTTCCTCAGTCAGATCGAAGTAGGGTAGTGTATATGCGCGCGGAAGCGCATCGGTGTTTATGTAGATGCGCACCGCTGCATCAACATAAACTTCTTCGTAATTTTCGGGCAGCGGATCGCGGAGAACCCCGTCTGTGACTACATAACGCATGTTGAGCAAATCGAAAAAAGGCGACTCAAGAGCAGCCTGATTATTCCGCTGCACAGGATCGATCCGGTTGTGCTGTAACCCCTGCGGCGCGATCAACTCCATATACCGGGCGTACTGCTTGGGGATCATGCTGTCGTAGCCACGCACATCCTGCAAGTTATAACGCCATGTGACATTAGCATGCAGAGGATTTTTCTCGACATTAAAGGTCGTATAGCGGAACGGTCCCTCAGCCGCCATTCGTTCTTGCAACCACTTGACAGAATCCGGCGTGTAATCCAACCAGGCCGGATCAGCCGATGGATTAAAGTTCCACCCAGCAATCATCAGGTCAAGCGCGATTACAATTAATGCGAGCGGTTGCCATAAAGGAAAAATGCGCACAGTTAATTTGGTACGGCTGAGCAGAACGGCGACGCCTGCCGCCAGCAGAAACAACCCAAACAGCAATATATTCCAAAATTCATAACTGTAAAAGGTTTTGACGTTGGGAAACGCTTCATTTGCTTTTTGCAGGTGATTAAAAATCGATTCAATCAGCGAATCGCGGTAAACCAGGCGGCTCAGCAGCAACCCGCCGAGTACAATTCCGCTAGCAGTCACCAATCCCCAGCCGAGCCACCGGATCGCCGCCCATTTTCGTTCGCGCAGCACATCCATTCCAAAAGCGGCCAGCACCGACACGCAGAAAGTGACGGGCCAAATCCAGCGGAACGGTGTATGCAACTGGTTCACATTGGGAAAGGCATAATACAGCAGTGCATAGGTGGGTAAACCGAAAGCAAAAGTCAGCGAAACAAACGCCAGGAACGCCAAAATCAAGGGAATAGTGCGGGGTTTTGCAGCGAGTCCAATTCCAGCCAGCACCATAACCAGGATGCCCATGTAGGCTCCGCCCTCGACATAATTTTTAATGCCGAAGTCGGTGCTGGTAACGCGCGCTGTCTGATCTTCACCCGTTGTGCGTTCCCAATCCAGCACGACCATCTCCCCGCTGAACACATCGCGGTATTCGTGTTGAGAGGGGTTGCCGTATACATTGGGCATCAAAAATTTGAGCACGTGGCGCTTGGGAAATGCATAACTCTGCACTGTGGCAAAATCGACGGAGTCTTCGCGGAAGTTGCGTGACCCCAGCTCATACAGGGGAATAAACTGCGCCGCGCCGAGGCCCAATCCTAGAATGACCATCGCCATCAGGGATGCCGCCGGGCGCACCATTCGCCGCCACGCCCGGCGGTTCGGCCACCATTCGACCAGCAGCCGCGCCGCCGCATAATAGGCCATCACGATCAGCGTATAGTATGTGATCTCAACGTGCCCGGCGAAAATATTCATCATGAGTGCAACAGCACCCAGCGCGATCCAAAGCGGAGTGGCAGAACGACTACCGCGTAAGGGGCGGCGCTGGATCACGAATTCAATCATAAGCAGCAGGAAAGGCAGCCACGCCGCACCCGCAATCATCATGGGGAAAACAACACTTACAATAAAAAAGGCGCTGAACTGATAAGCCAGTCCCGCTGCTGCACCTGCCATACGACTGCGCCCGATTCCGCGCACAAATAAATACATCAGAGTTCCGGCCAACCACAACTGGCTTACCGTAAACCAGCCATAGGCACGAGATAAAGGCAGAATATAATAAATGATGCTGAAGGGATAGAGGGCTGAATGCTGCCCGGCAGCTAAGAAGGGCGTACCCGCAAATTGATTGGTCTGCCAGAGGGGAATTGTGCCATCAGAAATGCTGCGGCGGAGAAAAGATTTCCACTGGTAATTTTGCAGAACGAGATCAGACAGCAGCGCATTGTGAGAAATCTCTGGCACGCCTAGCTCTGATCGGACAGAAGCCCAGGGTTCATATTGGTATAAATTGTCAGCGGGAATTTGGGTCTTGCCGCCAATAGTCACGGGAGCAAAAAACAAGAGTGGCAGAAGCAAAAGTCCTGCCACAACCAGCATGTCGGGGAAGAGCGAGCGAATTTTCATTTGCGCATTGAGGGTTTGAGGTGGCGATGCCGTCCCCAGACCTGCCAGACGCGCAGCGCTGCTTCGGATTGCACCCGGAAACTCATCTTTGACTGGCCGAGCCGTCGATCCTCAAAATAGATAGGGATTTCCGTACTCGTATAACCCAACTTTTCAGCTACATAAATGGTTTCGACCTGGAAAACGTAGCCATTCGAGCGAATGCGGCTCAAATCCATACCCTCTAGCACTTCGCGCTTCCACAGCCGAAAGCCTCCGGTTGCGTCTTTAGCTTTGGTATGCAGGATCATGCGCACATAGACGCTGTTGGCCCACCAGCTAAGCAGTTTACGCCCAATGCCCCATCGCTCGTCTAAACGTCCGCCTTTGATGTAACGCGAGCCAATAACAATGTCACAATCGCAGTTTTTCATTGTCTCGATCATCTGGGGAATATACGAAGGTGAATGGGAGAAATCACAGTCCATTTGCTGCACAGCATCGGCACCATGCGCTAATGCCTCGCGGAAACCCTGGATATAGGCGGTGCCTAAACCCTGTTTACCCGGACGATGTAAGACTGACACATCGGGCCGTTTAGCTGCGATCTCGTCAGCAATCTTACCAGTGCCGTCGGGGGAATTGTCATCAACGATCAGAATGGAAAAATCCTCGATGGCTAAGGCGGTGAGCGCATCGATCATCTTCGGTAAATTTTCTGCCTCATTATACGTGGGCAAGACCACGGTAATCTTCATGGGTTTTCTCCGCGCCGCATCTAATATCGGCGAAATCATAACTCACACAGTCTGACCCGGCAACAGGTGATGTCACTAATGATAACGCTAAATGATAGCTTGGAATGTTTTGTCAGATAAGCGTTGAGAAAGCGTGGGAACTTTTTTGATAGGGTGCTCGTCTTATTATCGACAAAGATATGCCCCGGTCATTTGGATGGGGAAACATGACTTTGTTAGCATCTGAAGTAATCCCTAAACACAAGGAGAAATACGACGATGAGTTTGAAGAAGTTCTTGATGGCTGCGGTTGCGATTGTATTGCTGTCTGCACCTATTATGTGGAGCACCTCGCTCCATTCGGAAGCTGCACCTTATCAACAGGCTGCCACAGAACGTACGATTACCGTTACGGGCTATGGTACTTCGTATGGCGCACCGGATATTGTCCGCGTGGGATTGGGTGTAGAATCGGTCAATCCTGATATTATGGCGGCGATGGATGATGTCAGCAGCCGGATCAACGCCGTGATGCAGACGCTTCAGGATGCGGGAGTAGCACTGGAAGATATTCGCACCGAATACTTCTCGATCTACCAGGACTACAGCTACAGCAGCGCGCAACCGATGGAAGGCGGCCAATCTACACCGGCTTACCGGGTATCAACAAGCCTTGCAGTAACCGTGCGTAACACCGAGAATGTGGGCGAATTGATCGCTTCTGCCGTATCCGCAGGCGCAAATCTCGTCAACTACATGCAGTTCGACATTGCTGACCGGGCAACCCTCGAGTCGCAGGCCCGCACCGCTGCGGTGGCCGATGCGCGTGCGCGTGCTGACGAACTAGCGGCTCAACTGAATGTAACGGTGGTCGAAGTGATTCGCGTAGTCGAAGGCGACCAAAGCTCTATCCCGCTTTATGATCGCGGTGGCGGCGGCGGCATGGGTGCATCATCGAGCGTGCCAATTAGCGAAGGCCAGCTTAGTGTAAGCATGGCGGTGACGATCACCTACTTGGTGCAGTAATCGCGAAACGCGCTCCGCTTCATCAGTGACAACCAAAGCACCTCGATCAATCGGGGTGTTTTTTATATCGGCTGGCAATCAGAATCAGCCTTAATGGGCGAGCCTCAAACCGAATTCAAGTGTTTCAGAGATGCCGTATGTGTCGAGCGCAACCCCATGAAGGAATAGAGCGTATTCTCTACAAAATAAAATCGGTCACTGAGCCGAAAAAACTTACTCTTTTAATGCAGTAATCCATATTTTGTTAAATGACGCCCAAATTTCTTTAAATATTACGTAGGACAAACGACTATTGTCAGGGGATGTTACCTGATGATAGAATTGATCCAAGATGAGAACCTACACAACGCCTCTGCCTGTCGTCCGTTGGCTCCCAGCGGATCTAGCTCCCACACAGGTATTCCTTCTGCCTGACGTGTTTGAAGTTATGTGCGTAGAGAGTGACTATGAACAGGTCTGAACCCCGGTTGATGACCCCTTTGGACCTGGCGTTAGTGCGGCGGGTGGTAGGACAAAGCATGCTGCCGTTGGATATGGTGACGGAGCTGACGCGCGGGATTCGCGGGCTGGAAGATGCGCTGCTGTCGGCAGTGCCGCTGGCTGATCTCGGTGCGCCGACGCTGGTTTACCGGAACGATCATGCATTTGTTGGGCAGTTTCGTCACCGAATGGGCGAGAGTGTGGCCCAGTTAACTTTTTTGTCGCCGGAGCCAAATGACAGCGGAAGCATTCACAGTTGGATGCGTTTGCTCGAAGGCATTGCACAAGAAGCGGGAAAACGGGGCGCGCATTCCATTAATGCTGAGGTTGATGAAAATCATCCGGCATTTGTCGCCTTTCGCATGTCGGGGTTTGCGGTCTATTCGCGGCAGGTGATTTTACGCCGCGAACCGGTGCCTCTCCCCACTGGAGATCCAACACTGGTGCGGCCCGAACATGCACACGACAATATCGCAATCAACATGCTGTACGCCAATACCGTACCCCGGTTGTTGCAGCAAGCCGAGCCTTTGCCTGGCTCCGCGTGTGATGGATTAGTTTATGAACGGGAAGGTCAGATCGCGGGGTATCTGGCTGTAACCGAAGGGAAATGTGGGGTTGTGATTAAACCCTATTTTCATCCCGAAGTGTACGATCAGGCCTCCGCGATTATTTTGTCCGCGCTGACGTATATCCCACGTGCTGAGCAGCTCCCGGTTTATTTGTATGCGCGGGCATACCAGGACTGGCTGCGCGGCATGTTAGAACAAGTGGAGTTTGAGACATGGGCACATCAGGCATTAATGGTTAAATATACCCTCATCCGGCTGGAGCGCCCGGAAACGGTGACGCTGCCCGGCCTGGAAGCCAGCCGTCTGCGGCCTCCGGTTGTGGACGGGCCGATTCCCGTGCATCATAAACGGACGCATCGAGATGGTCGTTGGTCGCTGTGGCGGCGCAACGGCAGATAACTAGACAGACGAACACGCAAACACAGACAAACACTATGGAACGTCGAATTACGGATGACCTTGAAAAACTGAAGGCAGTCCTGCCCGACTATCTGGTCAAAGCCCTGGAAGCGGTAAATCGCAGCCCGGATGACTTGCTGGAAATTATCGTGGACCTGGGACGAGTGCCAACCGCGCGGTATATCGACGAGGAAGTGATTCTCGACGAACACGAGATCGATGCCGATACATTGGCGTATGTCGCGCAGCGTATCGGCGCATTTGACGAAGATAACCGGGCCGGGATTGAACGCACACTGCACCGGATTAGCGCTATTCGCAATCGAAAAGGCAGCATTGTCGGCCTGACGTGCCGGGTTGGGCGCGCGGTGTATGGAACAATTGACATCCTTCAAGATATTATTGAAGAAGGCAACAATGTCTTGCTGCTGGGACCGCCCGGCGTGGGCAAGACCACTTTGCTGCGCGAAGCAGCCCGCGTGCTGGCGGAATCGCGGCGCGTGGTAATTGTCGATACATCGAATGAAATCGGCGGCGATGGTGACGTGCCGCACCCGGCGATTGGCCGGGCACGGCGCATGCAGGTTGCCAAACCGCTGTTGCAGCACGAAGTAATGATCGAAGCCGTCGAAAATCATAATCCTGAAACGATTGTGATTGACGAAATCGGGCGCGAGCTTGAAGCGCTGGCAGCGCGCACCATTGCGGAGCGCGGCGTACAGCTTATCGGCACAGCACACGGCCAAACACTCGATAATCTGCTACTGAACCCGACGCTTTCCGATCTAGTGGGCGGCATAGAATCCGTCACGCTGTCGGACGAAGAAGCACGGCGGCGCGGAACACAAAAAACCGTATTGGAACGGCGCGCACCGCCAACCTTTAATGTGCTGATCGAAATTCAAACGCGGGACCGGCTGGTGGTTCTCGAAGATGTCGCAGGGGCAGTCGATGCCAATTTGCGCGGACGCCCGCTGCCAGTTGAGATTCGCCACCGGAATGAACAGGGTGAAATTCAGGTCGAAACCGCACAACCCGAAGGCCACGCCTTCGGAGATCGGAATGGCGGACGACGGGGCAGCGCTCCAGTAACTGGGCGCGAACGCGAACGAGAGCGGAGTCGGGGCCGCGAGCCAGAGCGGGAGCGAAGCCGCCGGGATGTCAGTGTGATGCCAGAGGATGCTTATGAGTCCCAATCCAGCGGGCGAGGACTGCGCACCCTGCGCGTTTTCGCTTATGGTGTCGCGCGTAACCGTCTGATCCAGGTCGCCAAGCAGCTTCGTGTCCCGGTTGAGATCGTCGATGATCTCGAATCGGCACAGGCCGTGGTGACGCTGAAGAACTACTATCGCCGCCGACCACGCTTGATTGTAGATGCGGAACGAACGGGCGTATCGATCTATGTGCTGCGAGCCAATACCGTAGCACAAATGGAAGACTTCATGGTGGATGCGTTCCAACTGTCAGGGGATGAGAGCGACGAAAACGACCCTTTTGGCGAAGCGATGCGTGAAGCTGAAGAGGCTATTCGCCGGATCAAAAGCGGTGCGCGTTCCGTCGATCTGTCGCCGCAGTCATCGTATGTGCGGCGCAAGCAGCACGAACTAGCCCGGATGGCCCGTTTAGTGTCGCACAGTTATGGCACTGAACCAAACCGGCGGGTGCGGATTTTCCGTGACGAACCGGTTGGTCCATAATTGGCGCTGTAACTGAACCCTCGTTATAGTCTAGAACAATCGCCGGTCAAACACACTGACCGGCGAACTTTCTATTGGAGGAGGAACACGTGAGACGCCGAAGTCAAAATCATCCAGATAATGGTCGCCCGCGCCGCCGGGGAATAGGCTGTATGCGGCTGTTGGTGGCCCTGTTTGCCTTTGGAACCTGCGGGGGTTTTGGGGCCGGGTTTATGAATTATATGGGTGGTGAACCGGTTGGGATCGACGCCCGCGATCTGCGAGTCAACAGCCAGCCTTATACTGAGAGCGGCGCGGTGATTCCAGCGAACCAAGCCTTTAGCCTGGAGTTTGACATCAAAAATCAGGAGGTCGGTAAACCCAATATCCAGATTACAGGGCTGGGATTGGATGATAAGCTGACCGAAGGAATGGCGATCACTGCCTTATGGATCGATGACGTCCCGGTCAAACTGGTTGAAGAGAGCCGTAGTTATCCTCTGATGGACAAGTGGAAATTTTATAAGCTGGATCGGGAGATTCCGAAGGATGAAGGGGTGCGCGTGCGGATGGAAATTATGCCGGGCACTGCTGGTACGTATGATGGGGAATTGATGATCTGGGTCGAGGGCGGCTTTTTGGGTATTCCGATAGAGCGCGCCGCGCGGGAACCTTTGCAAATCACGGTGCAGTAACGATGTTTATTACGTTTGAAGGACCAGATGGCAGCGGTAAAACTACTCAAATTTGTTTATTGAGTGATTTTTTGAAGGAACTGGGGTATCCGATTTATCGAACGCGCGAACCGGGTGGAACGCCGATTGGGGATCAGATTCGGCAGGTGCTGCATGATCTCAAAAATGAGGGCATGCATCCACATACTGAAATCCTGCTGTACTGCGCCTCACGCGCCCAACTGGTTGCGCAGGAAATCCGGCCTCGGCTGGCAGCAGGTGACATTGTGGTGTGTGACCGCTATGCCGACAGCACATTAGCTTATCAGGGATACGGGCGGGGATTGGACCTCGACACGCTGCGGTATATTCTGGCGTTTGCGACCGGAGGATTACAACCGGACCTGACGATCTATCTGGATATTACCGCCGAAGAAGGACTGGTGCGCCGCCAACAGGCAGCAAAAGACGGAGCCGAGTGGAACCGGATGGATGCGCTCTCGCTCGACATTCACCGCCGCGTGCGCGAAGGCTATCTTAAAATGATCGAAGCCCAGCCGGAGCGCTGGAAACGGATTCCGGCGGTGGGCGAGCAGGCTGCTATTCAGGAGCAAATTCGCGCGGTGGTGTTATCGCGCCTGCCGACACCATCGCAGTAAACAGTCCACATCTGGCGGACAAATACCAGATGTGGACGAAAACCGGACTAACCGAATTAGAGATCGTCCCCAAGTCCGCCCAGCATGGGGGAACCACCCATTGCGCCGCCCAAACCACCACCAGGATCATCCGCGCCTAAGTCGGGCATGGTGGCTTCAATATCTTCGGGACTTTCCCCACGCTCTAAACGGGTGACCACTTCATCAAACTCGCCGCCCATATCTTCGCCGGTTTCGGCGCTCATCTCGCGCAGGAAGCGGCCCAAGGTACGGGGATCGGAGTCGTCCAGTCCATCCAGCGCACTGTCATCGTCCATAGAACCGGACATCATACGGGAGACAACCGAGCGCTGAATGCCGACACGCGAAATCAGGCGGGTGAGATCGGTGCTGTTACAAAAGTTACAGGTGGGAACCAGCGAATCGTATTCTGCGTATGTTTTGGTTGTAAGTCTGACTTTGCGTTTGCAGGCATTGCAGCGATATTCATAAGTGGGCATGAGATAACCTTACCTTTCTAATGTGAATCTTGCTCATTTCCCGCGCCCTTTAGGGTAGAATGTACGTATTCTAGATCATATCGCATCCATTCGAGGTTTACTGTATGTATCGGTACGAACGCCCTCCAGATGATCGAGAAAACAGCAGTCCGGCTCCTGCTCCTTACCGCGTGGCGGTGCGCATGCCGGTGGCTGAGCCGCGCCTGACGTATATGCTGCTGGCGGTGATTGGGTTGGTATATCTGTATTTCTTCGGCCAGTCGGCGGTAGGACAGAACGAATTCCTCACGAAGTGGGCCAAAGTTAACGAATTGATTCGAGACGGTGAATATTATCGCCTCTTCACATCGATGTTCCTGCATCTGAATTTGATGCATATTTTCTTCAATGGGTATGCGCTGTATATCATTGGGCGGGATGTCGAGGCGCTGTTTGGACACGCACGGTTTGGGCTGATTTATTTCCTGGGCGGACTGTCGGGTTCGCTGGCGAGTTTTATCTTTACGTCCGCGCCATCGGTGGGCGCGTCGGGCGCGATCTTCGCGATATTCGGGGCGGAAATGGTGTATTTTTACCAGAATCGCCGGTTGCATGGTGAGGCGGGGAAACGGCATCTCAACCAGTTGATCATGCTGATGGGGATCAACCTGGCGTTGGGATTCATCACGACGGTGGGCGACAGCAGTTTCCAGATTGACAACGCCGGGCATATTGGCGGGCTGGTGGGCGGCGTCGTGCTGGCGTGGTTTATTGGGCCGTCGTATCAGGTGCAGCGTGATCCGGCAACGGATGTGGGATTAAGTGTAGTAGATCAGAACTCATTCCAGCGGTGGGCGCTGCCGTCGGCGCTGTACACGCTGGGGTTGGTCGTGCTAACTGTTTACGCGGTAGCCGCCTAATATTCGGGTAAATGCTCAAAATTTTAGGCTAGCCTAAGTTTGATCTAAGGTGGACCTTAGATCAAACTTCTTTCGCTCAGACGGGTTGGTTTGTTGATCTTGGCTTCTCAACTTAGCCCCCCTGGCCGGGGTGTTTGAGGGTTCTTCGGGGGTGAATATGGGGGATTTTGTCGATGGTGGGAGTGATGGGGGGGGGGGGGGGGGGGGGGGG
>CAYYNB010000134.1:4850-16709 GCA_964472565.1 uncultured Anaerolineaceae bacterium | reverse complement strand
GGCGAGACCGTGCGCGTAATGGAAGGACATACCGATTCGGTACGGAGCGTAATCTTTTCACCCGATGGTCACTATGCCCTCTCTGGCTCGAAAGACAAAACGCTGCGGTTGTGGGATATATCCGACCTGACAGGTCTCGATTAGGCCGATTTTGATGCCACTCTTGCAGTATTTACTGTCAGGACAGCGATGAGGATGAGGTGCTGGATACCCGATGGAGCCTATCCTGCCGTTGACGGGCTGGCGGAACTAGACGGCTGTTCGGACACTGACAGCGATGGTGTAGCCGATGTGGATGACGAGTGCCCTAACCAAATAGGTATGATTGAAGCGAGTGGATGCATGTATACCGGCACTGTAAGTGGAAATGCAATCGGCGCCAAGGGCCAGAGACAAACTTCGATAGCACCGGATCGATAGTGCTGAGCAACGAGTTTGGAATTTTGGGCCGCAATGCAGCAGGCGACTGGCTGCGCATCCGCACCATGCTAGGCGAAGGCGAGGTAGCTATTGATGCCTGGATTTTCGCCAGTCTGGTTGTCACCGATGCGTCGGTGAGTGATCTGCCGAAAGTAAACGAGTAACAATAGCTGGGGATGGTGGCTCAGCCCGTATGGTGCAAAAACTAATCTTCGCGTGAAATGGGCATCAGACGGCCTAATCCATGAGACAAAGAGGCGTTCGGGGGTATTTAGCGCATATTCGCGTGATTGAGCAAGCATGTCAACCGCTCCCAGATCAAAATGGAGCAGGGATATTTCTCGCTGCCCCTATATATTAAGGTCAACCATCATTCAGATTTTTGGCCCTGATACGCCAGCGTTCCCCGTAAGGTTCAAAAATTAATCTTCGCGAGAAATGAACCTTGGGCAGCCTGGTGGTAGTAACACAAATGCCCTGATTGCACCGTATACGCAGATCGACGTTCAGTTTGACGTTGCTCTTGAATAAGTGAGCCAAATTGCTCGATCACGAAGACCTTCTGTAGTCATACGGATCATGTCAGTGGTTTTACGCGACGAGGACTTTGGGAAACACAAAGCGATATTGCTTCGATTTCCACGTAAACACGGCGCGGTCGGTGAGGGTTCCAAGCCCGTCGCTCCCGTCGCGGCTACGAGTGAAACTAAGGTCACTCGTAGCCGAATTGTTTATACCCAATGCCGCCGCAATGTCGGCGGTTGTTTTTTCATCTTCCCCTAGCACTACGCCAAAATCTCCATGGACGACCACAGCCAAGACCTGCCCAGCATGTACAAAAACGCGCTCGACAATCTTCTGCAAAAGTTGTTGCCGTGCGGCTTCCGGTTTGTCGACCGTCTCGCACTGATCCCAGTAAGAGCGGAAATTCTCGATTAAATCAGCAGCTTCCACCATGTCATCATAATCAATAGGACGTAGGGCATCCATCTCTCGCTGCAACTGCTGCCGTTTTTCAGTATATTCCTCCTGAGAGATGAACCCCTGATCCCAGCGAAAGTCAATGCGTTGGATGATCTCGCGGATCTCAGCCATTCGGGACAAAGCCACTTCATTTTCGACCCGACTGCGTACCGCCGTCTCCACTCGTCCACGAAAACCTTCGGGAATGACCAGGTGAGATAAAATAGAGACAACCTGCTCATCAAGATCGTCCACCCCAATGTAGGGCTGTCCACAGGAGTCATAACCTCGCTGACGGGATAAACAGCGATAGTAGGCTTTTTCGTTGTCCGTATGCCAGAAGGGACGCATCTTACCATAGTAAGGATCAACCAGCCCATGAGGCTTATGAGCAATACATTCGGCGCAGAAAACCCGGTCATGCAAAATGTAGGTGCGATGTTGACTGGGTACGGTGCTGGCATGCGCTAATCCAGCGCGAACTTCCTGACAGAGGTCAAACAACTCGTCGGAAATGAAACCCTGATGTTTCCCATCGTACCAGATCTTGCGACCACGAGCGGATTTTCTTGCCTCACCCAACGTCCCGTTGTAAACAGTTTCTGCGTAGGAAACACGTCCCGTATAGGTACGGTTCTGGAGCATGTCCCGCACCATTTCCTTGTTGATCGGTTGCTGCCCGGCGCGGAGTTCCCGGATCACACGCTGACGGTTCATCCAATCCGCAATATCGCCATCACTGAAGTTGGCAGTCGCATAGAGGCGAAATGCGCGGCGAACCACCGCCGCGACGCGCAGGATGATATACAAACCAGCAGGCCGCTCTGCTGTAGCCTCGCGAGAGGTGATCAGATAATATCCAATGGGAGCAGAACTGCCGTTGAACTCGCCTCGGATCGCGCGCTGTCGTTTAGCACGCTTGGTATCCGTGCTCAAATTCCGGGAGAACATAGCCGCCTGCACAGCCAGCATCTGTTCGATCATGGCTCCATAGAAGCTGTCGTCGTCGTCCTGACTAACCCCTTCCACACAATGTAATTTCAGTTTGTACTCATGGCGCAGGAATGCCTTCACGATAACGGACTGCTCGAAATCACGTGCTAAGCGGTCGAACTTCCAGACCATCAGTGCATCAAACTTGCCCTTTTCCGCCGCTGACTGCATGCGCTTGAACCCTTCACGGTCCAGGCTCCAACCATGTTCGGCTCCATCCTTAAAAACGCCGACAACCACTCCACCGCGTGCACCAATGGCTTCGCGACAGACAGCTTCCTGATCTTCCAGCGAAATCTCATTTTGCATATCCGATGAGTAGCGGGCATAAATGGCGAAGCGTAAGCGTTTATTCGTGGTCATGAGACTGCTCCTTTTTCGTAGATTCTTGTGATTCACCGGCACTAAAAATGGGTTTGGCAAGAATCAGTATTCCTCGGTCAGGCCGTTTCTCTTCCCGTTTGAGCGGGGTGTAGAGGCCCTCTTCAACCGTGATCTTGCCGTTGGAGAAGATGTAACGCGGCATGGTTACATCCTCCCTTTGTCCGGTACAACACAGCGGCCCAAACCGACAGGTGAGTCAGTAGGGCCGCAGAATCCACGCAAGACAAAGGATGCAGGATTTTGTATAATGCGTTGCAGCCCGTTCACTGCCATGTTCAGTGTCGGGTGAGAACCGTGTGGGGTGTTCGTGCACTCCACATGGTTCGCTATGTCGTTACCAGTTGTTACAAGCATCAAACTATAACATGTTGGCCCGTTTGTCAAGTCGCTACACGCATTCTGGGGCGTCTGGCGGGCCTTTGTATTCAGATCGGCTGTCATTTTTTACCTCGCATGTGGTGTGAAATCGTTGCCTGCCGCACCTGACGTAATTCGCGTGCCAACCACGAATACAAATCACCGCCCTGCTGGTGGAATTCGGTCAGGTCTTTGCCCCAGGGGACACGAACCGGGTGCATGCGCTGCGAGAGCAAACGCAGCCGCGCCGCGCCTTTTTCGCCGGCTTCATCCATATCGTAGGCGAGCAGGATCAGTGGGACTGACACCAGGTCGGCGAGCCAGCAGCGGTTCAGGCGGTTGGCTGCGCTGCCCAGCGTCACGGCGGACACCAGGTCACCCGCTTCCTGGTGCGCCAGCAGGGTGTCAAACTCCCCTTCGCAGAACAACACGGCTTTTGCCCCCTTTAACACGTCGGCATGATACAAGCCGCCGCTGCTGCCGCCCGCGATCTGCACGTACTTGGGAAAGCCGGTCTCACGCCGCACTTTCACCGCCCACAACACCTCGTCACCGCCAGTCAGCCAGGGGAGGACAATGCCGCAAGGCACGTTCATTCCCACCATCTGAATCCACTGGCGGTGTCCACCGGGGACCAGCCCCAGGTGAGCGTTCTGGATCGCCGCTGCGTCGAGACCCCGCCTGGTGAGATAATCCAGCGTCGGCTCACCGCGCAGCGACCACAACGTTTCTTCGGCGCGGTCGACCACCTGTCGTACCTTCGCCTGCCAGTCCAGCGGCGGTGGATCGTCGTCTGGTGGTTCCGGGTGACGCACCGCCAAACCCGGCGCAGCACTCACCTCGCCATTCAGCACCTGCACAGCTTCGAGAAAATCCAGGCTCCGGTAGCGCTGAAGCCAGTCAAAGACATCACCGCTCACCTGGCACGCGCCGAAACAGCGGTAGCCGTTCGACCAGACCACCAGGCTGTAGCCCTGCCGCTCGTGATGGAAAGGGCATTTCCACAGCAGTGCCTGCCCGCCCCGGCGCGGCGCGGGTCCCAGATCCTGTTCTACAATCCGGCGCAGGTCATGCTGCTCCTTCAAACTTCGCGTATCGATCATCATCTTTTTACTCCTGGTTGAAAACACGTCCCGGTCGTGTGACAGGTGACACGTTGACAGGTTTCAAAACGTGTCACGATTTACTGGATCAGGTGATAGATTTCAGTGGCCGGTCCACGCTGCCCCGTACGCAGCAGTTCAGTCGAAACCTGCCCATCCTGTTCCAGCGCCTTGAGTGCTTCCAGAACCGGTTTACGTGGCGAGCGCAGCGTGCGGTAGATATCGCGCATGGATAACCCACGCGCCTGGCCGGACAGCAGTTTGAGAATCCGCGTTTCCAACCGTGCTTCTTCATTTTCGCCTAAGTCATGCAGCAGCCGGTGCGCCGAGGCGCGCCAGGTTTCAGCCATCATCTGGGCACGATACCAGTGGGTCGCCCGCACGACGGGTCGGCCCTGCCGCCGCTCACCCAGGGCCATCCAGTCCAAGACAGCCAGGATGATGGCCGTCTTGAGGGCTTGAATGTGCAGCCGCCCGTACACTCCCCGCAGGCGATCATCCAGACGCGAGTGGGGTGCGGTCATCGCTCGCAGCGCCTGCTCATACGCCCACAAGGGAGACCAGATCTCGGTGGCAATCAGCGACCAGGGGTCGAGCGGAGGCGCATCACCTAAGGCTTCCGGTCCGGCGGGCAGCGGTAATGCCTCATGCAGGTGGCGCAGAAGGGCGATTAAGGATTGTGGCAGCTGACTGTCGTGGGCGGCGGGACGTTCCACATAGTCCGGCTCGGGGGTCAGCAGAATGAAACGCGCCAGCGTGCCGTTATGCCAATCGGCGGGAGTCAGCGCGGCGGCTAGTTCGGCGGGCGTTGCCGCGCCGAGAATCGACAGGGCCGCATCCCGGATAACCACCAGCCCACGGTTGTTGGTGTTGGAGTCCAGATGGACTGGACAGTCGTAAAGCTGCATGATCAGTTCTTTCATGCCTGCCATGAAGTCGCGGCCAAACGACTTGAAGAGGGCTGACAACTCATCGCGGGCAATGCCGCGCTGCGCGGCGAAGCTGTTCCCGCGACTCAACCGCTCCCGATCCCGCTGCGCCAGACTGTCGAAATTGGGCGGCAGCACACCCCCCAACATACACATGAAGGCTTCCGGCGAGCCGGGTTGGGGTAACAGCATATGCGGGACCGCCGCACGGGCGAAATCCACCGCCAGATTGAGGCCCGCGGACTTGCGGTAGTACGTCGATACCGCGACCGCTATCAGATACAGATTGGGAAACACGCGCTGTCCCCAGGGTGTATGCACATACAATCGCCGCCCAATGGCGAGCGCTGCTAACCACAGGCCAGCACCCTGATGAAAGAGCAGCGGGGTTTCGTTGGCGGCACTGCCCGCCCAGGCGCTGTAGTCATCCAGCCACTGCCCGACCCCGGATGCCGCTTGCTGCTGTTCGTCACTGAGCTGCGCGGTTGAGGGGAGCGGCGGCATCGTATCCAGCTCCGTGGCAGATTCCGGGACGGTGGGCGGCGGTCCCAGCGGATCCACGGCCAGGATGTGCCGCAGGAGGTCCGTTCCCAACAGCCGCCGGAGGGCGCGGATATCGTCGGGAACCTGCGGATTGATCTGCGCCAGCAGAGAGCGCACGATAGGACTGAGCGGCAGATCCTGCCACGGCAAACCGACCAACACCCGCGCAAGACCATAGGTATCCGGTTCGGAAAAAGGGTTACTGGACGGATGGTTCACCACACACCATCCTCTCTTGAATTGCCATGCCAGCGCATGCGGGTGTATCAGCGTACATCGGCTTTATTCCTCAGACTGTGGACGCGAGTGCAACCAGCGTATCACAGCATTCGCAAAAGCCATGTGGAATTTCGGAATCGCTGCACTTCCGAAATTCCACATTCCGAGATTCCAATTTTCTACATTGGCTTAGTAAGGGTAATACAGCAAGCGGAAATCGGTGGCGGTGAATTGTTGACTGGATGAAGACGTTTTCTCGAACGCGAGGAAGTTCTTTGGATGTCTCCTCACAACGGAAATGGGCTTTCTATGACTCGCTCAAATGGGCAGGATGTTCAGGCATTCGTGGATGTATGGATCCCTCGGTATGGAGATTTAGAATGGGCTTATTGCGATTCTCTGCAGTAGAGAAACTTTTAGCGTGAATTAGATAGTTTAAACGGCTCGCAGCCAATGGCGTAACCATCGCTCCTGTAAGGTTTCGAGAGCACCTTCTCTTGTCGACCACAATAGACGCCAGCGGGTGTAACGTTTTCCAGTGATTCAGGGTAGTGCTGAGTGTTGTAATAAACCGCAAAGTCAGCTCTTCTGGGTCAGTCGGAGTTCCCGCAGTTTACTCTACCTTTTTGCCCAAACGGACTTGAACTCGAACAGGTTAAAAGAGATGGAACAGCGCGAGAAGTCCAAAAGCGAGCAGAACGGATATGGTACTGACAGTGATACCCAAACTGACCTGGAGCAGGGAATGATGCCCAGTAACCAAGCGTGCCCAGGCTGTAGCCAGCACTACCCCGATGGCACCAATCAGCCATGGAATGCTGGAGAGTTCGCCCATGAGCAGCAGCGCCAGCATGATTCCGGAGATGACCGCCACATGCACGGATATTTTGGTGAAACGGGCATTCACCGCATACTGCAAGGGAACCCAGATGCATAAACACAGCAGGGAAAAAAGCAGTCGTGAAGGGGCATCCAAAACCAAGGCCAGGAATGTGCTCATCACCATACACACCCAAAAGGTGACGTAGATGATGTGACGCGCTTCACGCTGATAGGTCTGTTTTCCCTGCTGCTTCAGTCTTCGAAGCAGCAGGGTGGCGGGAACAAAAATAAGCAGCGCTATAAAAGAAATCCATCCCAGCGCCTCAAGCAGCGGTGTGTGTTTGAGGACTATAATCAGGGTAGGAATAAAAATGATCAGAGGATGCGTGGCGCGGCTAATCCAGACACCCAGACGATTTCGATTATGGGGAATAACCTCAGTCATAGGCGCATCCTGCTGATCGCGTGTATCAAATCATCATATTCCAAATGAAGGAATAACAGCTCCTGAAGCTGCTGGTGGAGCTTTTGTCCGGCGGGCTGCTCCTTATCTAAGCGGCGATAATTATCCATAATGTTAATCACTGCCCGATAAGCTGCCATTTCCAGATAATGTGGGCGAAAGACATCATACCAGGAGAAAGGCTCCAGTCGAAAAGCGATGAGTTGAGCCAGGTGCCGTTCGACTGTCACTACGCGGATATACCACCATACTCGTCGGGGCGGCAGGAATGCAACCAACCACCGATGGGGAACCAGAATCACAACGATACATCCGGCACCGACAAAAACCCGTAAGCCCATCCCAAAATTTGGATCGGCGTGGCCTGTCAGGAGGAAATCAGGCAAAATGAGAAGGCCTACCAGCACATCGGTCGAATAGGCAACCAGCCCGACCATGACTGCAAGAAGCTTTATTTTCATAGGAAGAACTTGTTCGCGGCGAAATAACCACCAATTGATGGGCAGCAGCATGAGAATGACCAGCACGAAAATGTAACTTTCGAGTGTCAAGCGCATGGTGTAATAAGCCTGCTCTGGGGTGAGAAATTGCCGATAACTGGCCAGGAGTGCCACATCGAGGAGCAGACCGGTGACAAACCCTCCACGAACGAGCCATTTGTAACTACCCCACCACCGAAATACAGTCTGGGTTTCGGTATGCAGCGTCATCAGGCTGATGGCGTATAAAACGGCCGCCGACAAAGAAAAGGTTGCATTGAGCACATAGGCAACAGGTTGTCCCTGAAACCAGTTACTGAACCACTTTTCTACGATCAAGAGGCGGAAAGTACAGACGAAAGCAATCGAAATGAAGACCAACCACGTGAGCAGCGCATACCGAGTGATGCCTTGCTCACGCTGATATCCACGCCAGATGACGTAGATCACCAATCCCCAGACCGACCCGAACAAGATAGAATCAATCATGATAGCCCAAACTTCGTGTGAATCGCGCTAGCAGTTCAATGCTGCTCGAATGTTTGGTCAACTGATCCAAACGATTAGCCTGGATTACAAGCCTTTGCACGTGATGAGCAAAAGCTTCGGCTTCCAACTCTTCCAGTTTCTGGCGGGGTTCGAAGGCACGAAAAAGCCCTCCGAATGTATCAGCCGGAAAGGCCTGACCCAGCGTGGCTAGCAGGCGAGGCGGTAAAATGTCGTGCAACGGCTGCCCCCGATGTCGCAGGACAATATGCCCCAATTCATGTAATCGAATATGGTTCTGGTGAACCGGATGTGACTGCAGGTCATAAAAAATGTAGTCAGCCGTATCGGCCCGCACCCATAAACCATCATCCAGTTCATCTTCGAAAGCATAACCTTTAATAAAGATTGCTCGATTATCCTGCCGCCATTGTTTCAGATAGGTCACGAAATCTTCCAGCGTAAAACGCGAAAAATCATAACCCAAATGCTGAATGGTCATTTGGACTCGTTCATCGACTGTTGTCATGGTTTTTCATCCCCGTACCAGGCTGATTCAAGTCAAAATACTTGAATCTATTAAACCAGGGATAGCTCTACAAACTGCTGACCACCGAAAAGTTAGCTCTTATCCTCAAGTGGAAAGTCGGGCACATCGCGCCCCGCTTTCCGTTCGCGTTCCGCAGCTTCAACCCAGGAGATAATATTCAGTAGATCCTTCTGTGAGGCCGGTGATAACTCTCCTGCTCGAAAAGCAATTTGGACCACATTGGGTGAGTAGTCCATTCGATCCTGGGCGATAACAGCAAAACATTCATCATAGGACGCACAGTCAAAAAAGCCTAAGGGCACATTAAAAAAAATGCAGAGTTCTTGAAGCGTAGGCAGCGTAGGATTTTTATTGCGCCCGGTCCGAAGTTGGTTAATGGTCGCATGACTAATACGTACCTGCTCAGCGACTTCCTGACTGGTATAAGGACGACCATCGGGGTGTTTGATATTGTCAAATAGAAAGTTGACGAGTTGTTTGAGTGGCAATGGCTTTTTGCTTCTCATCAGTGCACCTCATTTTGCGGATATTCCCAACCCCTCTTCCTGGTTCCCTCTACGATGAATTATATCACGTGTTTTGTCTAGAATACAAAAGAGATATAGACTTTGACGTATTCTGTATACTATACTATATTCCATATCTTCTTCAGTTCATTTCGATTTCACCTCCTGGACCTTTTCCATGCGGGAGAAAGGCAGCGATTGGGATGATCCGAGTGGCCCTGATTGACGAGATAGAAGTTATTCGTTTTGGGATTCAGCGCCTGCTTTCATCTGTCCCACACATTGAGTTTTTAGGTGCATTTTCGACCATTGACTTTTTTTATCAGGACCCTGCTCATTATCAAACCGACGTTCTGCTTCTGGAGCAGATCCAACCGATCCCCCACCTTCATCTCGCGATTCGTCAGATACAAACATTCAACCCTCCATCTATTCTGCTTCTCTTAGCTGCGCCCTTAGAAGCGGGCACGATGCGCAATCTGTTCCAGCTTGGTGTGTTAGGTTTTATTTACAAGGACGAACCGCTGAGTGAAACCTTAGTGCCAGGGATTCACCGCGTTTATGAGGGTAAACGGTATCTCTCGCCCGAAGCGGCCTTGATCCCACAACATGCGGATTTGACGGGTCTCACCCCTCGTGCATTACAAATCTTGAGGCTGCTCGCCCAAGGTTTGGGGGCGCAACAGATTGCTCAGGAACTCAGTATTAGTACGCGGGCGGTGTATGCTGCTCGGACGCGGCTCCGCGATGCTTTGGGTGTGCGGTCTGATGCACAGGTAGTAGCCGAAGCGATTCGACTTGGTCTGTTGAATGACAGGTAGCTTAATTACAGCGGCCTACCGTAATTTTGCTGCCCTTCACTTCCGAATTTCCATCTGAAAAAATCCCCAACCCTGCTATGCTGGAGATGTTGAGATCGTCAATGGGAGGACAAATGGGAATTTCGGTTAGCATTGCCGACGAAGCTGATTTGACTGTAACTGGCATCCAGGCCGTTCTCAGCAACCAACCCGACTTGCAAGTCGTGAGTACTTGTCGCAGTCTTGCGGATTTAGTATTCAGCCTGGAGAAAAGATGTCCTGAAATTCTTCTGCTGAGTAACCGCTTAGAACCGGATATGGATGGGATAACGCTGGTCGAACAAATCCACCGGACTGCCCCCCGTATGAAACAGATCATCCTGAGCAACCAATCCGATGGACTGCTGGTGCATGAGCTTTTCGCCGCCGGCATTTCCGCTTTTCTCTACAAGGGAGATCCCTTAAGTTACTATCTGCCGGAAGCCGTTCAGGCTGTTTTGAGGAACAAACCTTATCTGTCGCCCACAGCAAATGCCGAATATCTGATAGCTGTGCAATCCGGACAGAATGATTGGCGCATGGATGGCGAAGCTCGCACGGTGCTGCACCTTCTGACGCAGGGCTACCGGCCCCAGGAAATTGCCCTGATGCGAGGTGTTTCTGTACGGCGAGTCTATTGGGTCAATAATAAGCTGCGCCGCCGCTTCGGTGCGGAGACAAATGAGCATCTCATCGCACGAGCGGCGGAAGAAGGATTTTTAGCATAACCCGATGTTCACGAAAAACGTTTCACAAAAGCCGATATAGCTTCAGCAACAGCGTGGCACTTTTCCTCAAGCTCAGGATCGTCGTTGTATGGGATCATCCTCAAAATATCGGACACAGCCACCTTCATTTCCTCAAAGGTGCTTTGTGCGGTTGCCTCATCGGAAAAGAAACAAGTGTGAACAGCCCAACCATAAATACCACACGTGATAGCAAATGGCTACCGGGCGCAGGAGATTGCTGCCATGCGTGGGCTGCCCATCCGGCGGGTGTACTGGGTTGCCAACAAGCTCCGTGACCGTTTTGGCGCAGATACCAACGCGCAACTCATGGTCCGCGCAGCAGAGGAGGGATTTCTCCCATAGAAGGTAACCCCTGGAAAAATGCTTTACACCTTATGCGTCAGCGATCCCCACGTTCAGACATAAGCAGAAAGCGGTGAAATTGTCTATTATAGTATAGGTATCTTCCCTGGTGAGTTCTAGATGAATTTGATCTCCCCGCTCCACACCTTGCCAGGAAACTATGTTTCACGCGACGGAAGACGAGGAGATGTCTAAAAATATGAGGCAAATTCATCTGTTCGAGTTTATGGATCAGACCTGGTATCCAAAGCTATTTCGGCGTATGCAAACCGACTATTTACAATTTGTTGTTACCCAGGGTTCAGCCCATAAGAAGCTCGCTCCACTAATCAAAAAAGCGATGCAACAGGCTGAAACACAGGAAATTGTGGATCTATGTTCGGGCGGAACGGGCCCCTGGTTGAAACTCCATCAACACTTAGCGGTGGAGGATTGGCCGGTCCAGATTAAGCTGACCGACAAGTATCCTGATCCTGCATCGGTTCAACGGTGGCCCCGTAGGCCAGATACCCACATTGAATATCTGGCGGAGTCAGTCGATGCGACGCAAGTTCCAGCTCACTTAACCGGTATGCGTACCCTCTTTGAGGGACTTCATCACTTTAACCCCGAACAGGCCAAAGCCATTTTACAGGATGCTGTTGAGCAGAAGACGGCTATTGGTGTTTTCGAAGCGGAACTAAAACGACCCAAACTCGTTTGGTTGCTTTTG
>CAYYNB010000134.1:0-4840 GCA_964472565.1 uncultured Anaerolineaceae bacterium | reverse complement strand
TGAGTCCCCTGCTGACCCTCCTGGGGTATATTTTTGTCACACCGTTCCTCCGCCCTCGCACTTTGAGCCGTTTTTTTTGGACCTACCTGATGCCGGTTGTCCCACTGGTGACCTGCTGGGACGGCATCATTTCATTTTTGAGAGTATATTCGCCGCAAGCGTTGGAGGACATCACCAATCAGATTCAGTGTGAAGGCTATACGTGGGAGATCGATCAGGCATCCACAGGCACCCCTCTGTTTGTATTCACATACCTGTTAGGTTATCCAGCCGTTGTGAATGAGTAACTCAACGCGATCCCAATAGGGTCACAAGGCCTATTCTATTGAGTTCGTGGTTATAAATCTATCTGTTTGCCGAGTAGTAGGTAACCACTTTGAAACCCGAGCGCTGGGCATAATCTCAGTGGATACCTAACCGATCTCATCTCTACAAATCGACTGCCTGGCTTAACACCGGGCATTTTTGTTATTCCCGCAACACATCTCTCCTCCAACACGGGGAAAACTAGCGAATGTGTCTAGACTGCATCCCTTTTAGAAAACTTAGACATGCAACCCCAATAACACTCCGCATTGCCAAACGACAGATTGGAAAGAGGTCCCATTTCATTCGGATAGGTGCGAAATAGGGGATGACAGCAAACCTATCTCAATTTCTAGATCAGGGATACTTTCATGTAAACAATATTCCAGGTAGTTCATCTCTGTTCGCGTCCCATCCGCTATACATCCTGGAATTCGCTCTCGATATGGCGTAACCTCTTCTAGCGATAATCCTAGAGTTTTTTGAATAGCGCGTAACACCAATGCTGTCTTGTGGCTATAGGGTTTGATACATAACTGCCATTTTCCTTCCTTAGCCATCAACTCATCGCGCAATTCACCCGGTAATGGCCCATCACCATCTGCTTCTGTAGCATAATCACAAATCGTGCAATTCTGTGATTCATACCAGCGCAGCCTTCCGCCTACCATTGAATCTGCATAACTTACTTTGGCCGTGTTCCCGCAATTCGGACAATAAATATTCTTTGTGATCATTCTGCCCTCCTGGATCGTTCATATCAGCAGCACCATCCCTGTCGGTGCCCCAGGATAGGTCAAGCAATCCATTGAGATGGCTCAACCTCATGGATGTTTTTACACGATTATACGCTTGTCCATTCCACGGAATTTGGCTTCCTTTCTACGAGCCGGCTCTTGCCAAACATCGAGCCTACTACGACATTGTCGCTATCCTGGGCAGTCCTCTCGGCTTCTCCCACAAACAGCGCGGGGCATTCTTGTTACTGCGGTAACTTTGCTGACCATTCCCGGCAAGTTTGCGCCGCCAAAACCGTAAACCTACAGCCTGTTGACCCCCCGACTCTTGTACGATGGTAGATGGCCGAAAACATCTATCTATGGAGTCTGGGTATGGCACGTATTCTGTTTTGCTGTTTGCTGGTCCTGGTCCTCACCGCCTGTGGGGGCGGCGATGACGATTCACAACCAGTGGAAATTACTCCATCTGCCACCATAACCGCCAGCCCGACGGCGGAGATCACGCTTGTGCCGACTACCACACCGACGCTGACGCCAACCAACACTTCAACGCCGGCTGCTTCACCGACACCAACGATCACACCCACACTGGCGACACGGGTGTTGGAAGTCACGGCGGTCATGCCCGATGTACCGGGCGTTATGTCGGTGTCTGGCACACCGGAAGCACTCCCGCTCGACGAGTGGGTCCGGCTGGAGTCCGACCACCCCAACCTGGAATACGTCGCCGGACAGTGGACCGCGATGTGGTCCTGGTCGGCGGGGCAGAACGAATACCGCTACAGCGTAGACCCGGATGCCGCCGTGCGCTTGCCGTTTGAAGGCGAAGGGGTGCGGGTATGTTACGTTGCCTTCTGGAACGGCGGCCTGTGGGAAGTGAACATCGATGGGCAGGTAGTCGGGACCGTCGATTCCTACTCCGCCGAAGCGCACTTCACCTGCACCGACACCTTTCCGGTCACCCCAGGGGCACATACCTTGCTGGTACGCAACACCAGACAGCACAACCCGTCCAGCTCGGACACGATGCTCGCCCTGGACGCGGTGCTCATCTACCGAAGTGATCCCTCATCTGTTGTGGCATCCGCCTTGACGCTCACGCCTTCGCCGGAGCCGCAGCCCGCCCGGCAGATTGAACTGGTCCAGGGACCGCCCGCCATCCAACCCACCGCGACCGATGCGCCGCCCACCACGATCACGGTGGCGGTGATCATCGCCTACGATGAAAACGTCAACCGCGCGGTAGACCCGGCGGAAGGGGTGCGCGGTATCCCGGTACGGATGGTGGACACCGCCACCAACCGCGTGCTGGCGCAGGCGTTTACCGACGAGTCAGGTTTCGCCCGCATTCAAATCCAGACCAACGCGCGGATCAGCCTGGTCGTGCCTTACTTTGGCCAGTCGTGGGACATCGCCCACGGGTATCAGGGCACCGAGTCCGCCTTCACCCTGCTGCTGCCCGCTGGTAACCAGCCCGGTCTTATCCCTTAAAGGAACAGCATATGAAACACTACCGAAAACTCGCCTGGATGATGGCGGCAGTCTTGTTATTCGCGGCGGCACTGGCCTGCGCCGGGCAGGTGCAGAACCTGTCTATCGGTGACCTGCCGCAGTACCTCTGCCCGTCGTCCACGCCGCGTCCTACCCATACCCAACCGGCGACCAGTTTGCCTTCCTGGCCGCCGTATTTCGCGTCCAACGTGGGTTGGTATCAGGTTGCACCGAACTTCAACGTCATCCTTGCCCAGTGGACCGGCCAGAATGCCGGGACGGTCTATGTGTCCTACTCCGGCAGTATGAGCACCTATCCCTACTACTGGGCAGGCAGCGGCGGGTATATCGCCGTCGATACCATCCCCGGCCTGACCCGGACCGGCGTGTACGGTATTGTCATCCCCGTCGACGTGACATATGCGACGATCAACATCTACGCCAGCGGGATCGCGGGGTCGAACCGGAGTTACAGCATCACGCGGGTCTACTATCCCATCTATCCCAATCCCCTGATCCCACCTCCGGGCGGCGCGCCAGGCAGTTTCACGCCGACCCCGCGACCCACCTACACCCCCTGGCCGACACCAACCCAGTACGTGCGCACCAACGATTATTTCGTGGGGGATGCCATTTACACCAGCGAGCAGCCTTCCGGCCTGCGCCTGCGTTTCCGCGTAACCGACATTCGTGACGTGCCTGCTGCTAAGCCGGATGAGGATGGGCAGTTGCAGTCGATCTACCTCTGGACGATAGAGATCAAGAATGTTGGAAGTGTCGAATATGACGTGTTTCCTGCCGCCCAGATGTACGTCAGCACCATCACTCTGCCTACCGGCGCTGATTCGGATGGGGTTTGGGGGGCGAGCCTGGCGGCAGCGGAAGAAGCCGGTCTGACACCAAACTACGAAGCCACCGACATCCAGCCGGACGAGACCAAAACCTTCACCCTGGCCGCGTATGGTCCACGCGGCACGGCGCACCGCATTGCATATGCCCTGGATACCAGCGCGCGGGATGGACTCAACCCGACCGTCGTACCGGGACGCAACATCGTCGCGTGGATCAACGCAACCAACACCATCTGCACCGGCGACATTGCCGAGCCGTAAGGAGGCGACATGCCCTGGGTAGACGACATTCTGAACGGACTGAAAGTCCAGATCGACCAACTCTGGTACGACCTGCTGCACCTGCTGGCAGTGGCCGGGTGGTCGCTGCAAAAAGGGTTGTTTATGATGGGCCACACCATCGACCTGATCAACCTGTGGATGGTCAACAACGCCTTTGCACCACTCATCTCGCAGACCAACAACCAGATGCGGGTGACCGCCAGTCTGGCGTTTGTGATCGCCCTGATCGTGTTAGGGATCACCTACCTGCTGGCGGCTTTCCTGCGGCTGGATGTGGTCAGCCCGCGCAGCGCGATTGGCTGGTACCTGGCCGGGGCGGTGTTTTTTCAACTGGGTCCGACGCTCTACCAGGGCATGGACGAGTTCCGGCGGGATATCAGCTCCGGGTTCTACCACGTTGCGCTGGAGAGTATGCAGGGCGTGGGTAGTCCCTTTGGCTCGCTGGCCGCCGTGAACAGCACCGACCTGCCGCCCCTGGAATTGTGCGATGCCCTGGGACCCTACCTGCCCGGCGCGACCATGACCGCTTTTGGCGAGGGGGTGGACGGTCTGGACGTGGCGCTGGCCTACCTGCTCGCCGATGGGGAAGACGTGATGGGCTATCCCGCCCCTGTTCTCACCGCCTGCTTCCAACCGCGTGGGGCGCTCTACGAACGGAACCTGCCGACCTACTGGCAGTTCGACGAGGCTGCCTACTTCTATACCGGTAACGGTTCCTGGCGATTTGAGGCGATGAGCGACGAGGAACGCCAGGCTTCAATCGATCTGGCCGGTGCGGCGCAGTTCCGGATTGCGTCCGCCTGGCCGCTGGTCATCTTCGGGGTGATGGAGCAGCTCATCTATTTGCTGCTGACCATAGCGCAGGGCATTACTTTTGTAAGTTTGTCGATGCCTGACTCGCCGTTGGTTGAGCGAGGAGACCATTTCTGGCCTCCTCGGTGTCTGCCCAACAGGTGTGGATGGGATAGGTAACCGTGCCGGTGTAGGTCTTCGGCCAGTGGTTATCAGGGGTGAAGTGATAACTGTAGCGCATCTGAAGCAGCCGCCAGGTCTGTTCGGGAAAGGTCCTCAGAATCTCGATCTGGTCCACATTACCCTCGACCATCTGGCGCAGCGTCTCCAGGTCTTGCGGTTCCCAGAAATAGGAGCGTTCGGGTTTGGTGAGGATCT
>CAYYNB010000133.1:0-16814 GCA_964472565.1 uncultured Anaerolineaceae bacterium | reverse complement strand
GTCGGCTTGCCGCGCCCTGCCCCTCCTTTCTCCGCGCGCGGGGAAAGGAGGCCGGGAGGATAGGGGTCAACCGCCTAACGCCTGTTTCCCCCTCATCCCTGATTTGTGGGTAATGTTTAGCTGTAGGGGCAAACCTGCCCTTACGCTCCTCGTTCATACCCTGTCAAGCCCCTGACCAATGGATTCACCATCCAAGTTAGTCATTCAAGTTAGTATCTCAATGGTGATGACAAATTAGCACATCTGTGCTATTCTATATCTCAGAATTGCCGCACCTTCACAACTCATACCCGATACAACGAACATCCCGCCCCACGCTTTCCGCCCCGCTCACGACGCGCCATTCCTAGGGACGTGGGCTTGCGCAGAAGATCAACAATTCTCCCCGTCGCGCGTCACCAGAAACACTACTTTTCCCCTCAGGAAGACGGCAAGGGGGGGGTGGGGGGATCCCAACCAGGCCCGCGCAGTAATTTACTTACTAAGAACTAATCACTAACAACTAACGACTAATCACCGCCAATCGCGTCGCCGCCACCATCAGCCCCATGATCGTCCATTCCAGCACCATCGTCGCCTGGAACAGAGCGATCTTGAAGTAAAAATGGTCGAACACCCCGCCGACCAGCACCCCGACCAGGCCCGCCGCCAGCCCCAGCCACATATCGCTGATGCCCGCCGCCGCCTGGATTCTCCGGTAATGCAGCGCGCTGTACCCGAACACGCTCCCGTACAAAATCAAATATGCCGCCAGCCCGACGAATCCCGCCGCTGATGCAATCGTCAGGTACGTATTCGCCACACCCAGGTACAGGTCAATTTCCGGCGTGCCGGAGAATCCCACGCCGATCACCGGATGCCGCTCGATCAGCCGGATCGCATCCTTATATTCGCCCAGCCGCATCTGTGTTTCGACGTCCTGCGCCGTGAATCCAGCTTCGAGTTTTTCAATATAACGCTGCGTTGGCGGCAGAAACAGCGCGATCACCCCGATGGCAGCCATGATCCACAACAGTTTCCGGTATTTGATCGCCGCGATAAAAACGAACGCCGCACCCAGCGACAGCATCGACCCGCGCGAATCCGTCAGGAACAGCGCGATTCCGATCAATCCCAGCGCCCCGCCAACCACCTGCCGCTTCAGCACCGGTTCCCGCGCGAACAACTGCGGAGCCGTCACGGCCCCAACCATCAGCAAAAATCCGCCAAACGCATTCGGATCAACCCATGTTCCAATCGCCCGCTCATTCAGGATTTCCCCGTAGGTGGCCCGGTACCGCAGCACGCCCCCGCTCGGATACCCCAGTCGCCCCAATCGCGACAGCAGGCTTTCCGCCAACGGATCGCTCATCACCCACAGCACGATGCCCAGCGCCGCCGACACCGCCCCGCACAGAATGATCACAGCCGTTGCCCGCCGCAGCGCTTTTTCATCCCGCACCACATCCACCAGAATCGGGATCAATGCCAGGCTGAGCACCATTTCCACCACATTCCGCATCACGCGCGGTGTGAGCGACGCATGCCGCAGCCCCATCAAAAACGCGAACAGCATAATCCCGGTGAATCCAACCACGACGGGTGTAATCGGCGTATTGCGGAATAAACGCCGTTCCCCGCTCATCCACTGGAAAGCATACACCACCAGGAAGCCGCCTAGTGTGCCATCCAGCAGCGTCGGCGTGAGTCCGACATCAACGGGGAAATTAGCAAACGGCAGCAGTGCCACAATAACCAGCGTTGCATACAATCCGCCGCTCAAATCCGTCAGCAGATACAGCCCGGCAGCCAGCCCGAACACCAGCCCGAAGCCGATCACCGGGCCGAGCAGCACAATCAACAGCGCTCCCACCGCGCCGAGTAGGCCAATCGTCGCGCCAAGAATGACATTATTTTGCTTCTCCGAAAATGAAAGCGTATTGATCATGCTGTTTTTGTCCTCACGACTGCAAATCTTCTGCGCGAATCGGTATATGCCGGATCCGTTTCCCCGTCGCCGCGTAAAGTGCGTTGATCAGCGCGGGCACAACGGGCGGAACGCCGCCTTCCCCGATTCCTTGTGGCGCATTCTCGCTCGGCAGAATATACACCTCAATCACAGGCGTTTCATCAATCCGCAGCACGCGGTAGTTATGGTAGTTGCTGATCTGCGCGCGCCCGTTTTCAATCGGCACGTCGCCGTACAGCGCCGCCGACAGCCCAAAGATCACGCCGCCTTCCACCTGGGCGATCAGTGTATCCGGGTTGACAATAATCCCGCAGTCCACCGCGCTCACCACCCGGTGAACGATTACTTTTCCATCCTCCACCGATGCTTCCACGATATGGCACACCGGCGTCACACCAAAAGTTGAGAACGCCGCCAGTCCGCGCCCCCACCCTTCCGGTAACGGTGTTCCCCATCCGGCTTTTTCCGCCGCCAGTTGGATCACCGCTTGCAGCGCGCTGCTGCTCCCCGCCAGATGCACCTCCAACGGATCTTTGCCGGTAGCTGCCGCCACCTCATCCATAAACCCGCAGTACACGAAAGCTTCGTCAAAATTATCGACTGACCGCCATGCCCCGGTGGGCACCCCGCCGATTCCGCCCAGCGGCACCTGCTGCACCCGCTCCGACTCATCCAGGTTCGCAAATGCGCGGAAGAATCCAGCGGGATGATAATAATCATGCTGCATATCTTCTTCGCGCGTCCAGAACAGTTTGATCGGCGCGCCTACCGCCTTTGAGATCGCAGCGGCTTCTTCCACATAATCCACTTGCAGCCGCCGCCCGAAGCCGCCGCCGATCAGCGGCACATGCACAATCACTTCCCCGGCGGAAAATCCACTCGCCCGCGCCGCAACTCGTTGGGCGCTCTGGCGATCCTGCGTCGGTGCCCACACCTCGCACCCATCCGCGATACACGTCATCGGTTCGAGTGTCGCATGCGCCAGGAATGGAACCTCATAAATCCCTTCGATCCGGTTGGGATCATCGTTCGGCTTCACATCATCTAGAATCTGCTGCCGCTGCGCGCTGCTGCTCAAATCAGCGCCTCGTCCCTCGTCCCAGGTAATCTCCAGTGCGCTGCTGCCCTGCATCGCCGCCCAGGTGGTTTCCGCGACAACCGCCACACTGCCATCGATCTCGATCACCTGCTTCACGCCGGGAACTTGCAGCGCCGCGCTGGCATCAAAACTGGCGACTTTGCCGCTGAACACCGGGCAGTGTGTCACCATGGCGATCAGCATGCCCGGCAGTTGAATATCACTGCAAAACTGCGCCCGTCCCGTCACCATATCCGGCCCGTCGCGCATCGGCTGCGGCTGTCCAATCACCCGAAATTCGCCCAGCTCTTTAAGCTGAATATCCCGGTTCCCCGGCACTGGCATGGTCGCCGCGATCTCGACCAGTTCCGCATAAGCCGCCTGGGATTCGTCATGGATCACGACTCCGTTTTCCGCGCGGCACGTTGCCGGGTCCACACCCCACTGCTGCGCCGCCGCCGCGATCAACATCATCCGCGCTGCCGCGCCTGCGTTTCGCACCGTGCGAAATGAAGACGAAATGCTGACGCTCCCGCCCGTCACCTGATCACCATACGCCCGATCTGGTGGAGCCTGTTCAATCGTAATCGCATCCAGCCCGACTTCCAGTTCTTCCGCGACCAGCATCGGGATCGACGTATTCACCCCTTGCCCCATTTCCGAGCGGTGAACGCGCACCAGAATCGTACCATCCGCCCCGATCCGCAAATAGGCGTTCGGCTCGAAAGCGGCCTCTTGCAGCGCCATATTGATCGGGGCCGCGTCCACCTCATCCAGCCGGAACCCAATCACCAGGCCGGTTCCGGCCCACGCCGATAACTTCAGAAATCCGCGTCGAGATACAGTAGCGGTCATGCCTCACCTCCTGCTGCCCGGTGTATCGCCTTCCGAATGCGTGGATACGTCCCGCAGCGGCACAAATTGCCCGCCATCGCCTCATCAATATCCTCATCCGTCGGCGCGGGATTCTCCGCCAGCAGCGCCGCCGCCTGCATAATCTGTCCTGGCTGGCAGTACCCGCACTGGGTGACGTTCTCTTCGATCCACGCCTGCTGCACCGGATGACTTCCGTCTTCCGACAGCCCTTCAATCGTGGTGATCTCCGCCTCACCGACTTCGCCCACATCGGTGATGCAGGATCGAATCGCCTCGCCGTCCTGATGGACTGTGCAGCATCCGCACAATCCCCGCCCACAGCCGTATTTCGTTCCGGTCAGGCCGATGCTGTCGCGCAGCACCCACAGCAGCGGCGTATCCGATGGGACATCCACGCTGTATTCCTGGCCGTTGACCTTTAATGTCATTGCCATATTAAATTCTCCTCAAAAATATCTTCGGGCAATTTGACCGGACTCTGTGTGATACGATGTTGGGTGCTGTTAAATAGCAATGCGGTGCTATACCTCATCGATTGTCCTTTGCCAGTTTTGATCGCATAATCAACATCAGGAGGCAATGTATGAACGAACCACGACTTTCTGATCTTTCACATCTGACCCTGGATGAATTATGGGAACTGCTGCGCAATAAGGCGGAAGCCCTGATCTATGAAACCTTGCGTCAGACCGCTGAAGGAAGTGATCTGCGGAATAGCGATCTTTCTGATTTCCCGGTAGATAGTTACGGTTCATGGCCCGATGATTTGTCGCTGCGGCGTAAGGATTTATATGGTGACGACGAACGGTAGAGCAGTTTTTCTGGACACCAATATTTTGCTGCGGGCAAATCTTGCTGAAGCTCCTTTCCATGCCGAAGCGCTGAATGCGATTCAAACACTGCGGCGTAATGGAGATGTCTTATGGATTAGCCGTCAAGTTTTGCGAGAATTCACAGCAATTCTCACACGTCCTCAATCATTTGCGAATCCACGTCCCATCTCAACCATTGTTGAACGCCCGAACTATTTTCAATCGCACTTTTGGGTTGCGGATGAAACATCGCTAGTGACGGATAGGCTGATCCTTCTGCTGCAAACAAATCCATGATGCCAATATTGTGGCGACGATGCAATCCTATGGATTCGCTTTTCGGCGTCCATTACAATTCTTTCTTTGCAGGATGTCCTACCACATTAACCAGCTATTCTTCGTCTTTGCATAATTGCCACTCCAACCACATACCCCACCATCCCCACCAGCGCAATCACCGACACAACCCCGCCCACAATGACGCTCATCGGCACGAATTGCAGCGTGACTTTTTGCCCCGTGCCCGCCGGAACCGGAATCCCGATCAGCCCGGCGGAAGTATCCACAATATCCACTTTCTTCCCGTTGACCGTTGCCCGCCATCCCGGATAATTTGCTACCGCCACCGTCAGCAGCGCGGGTTCGCTGGTGGACACTTCCATTTCCATATATTCCGCCGATACCATCTTAAACGCCCGCACGGCGGCATCGTCGGGCCGTTCACCAGATAACTCGAACGGCAGATCATCCGTAATCACGCCGATCTCCCGCAGATTGATCCACGGTTCGGACATAATCACGCGGGCATCCTTGTCGTTTTTGGCCTCGCGTATCTGGTACACCAACTGCGCGAACGGGCGCGGATCGGTCAGTTCATACACGGTGTATTCCTGCCCGTCATAATTCACCCCCTCGCCCACGACTTCGACGGGCACATTCTCCGGCACATCCGCGATCATCGTCGCATACCGCACCGCCAGCACTTCCCATCGCCGGTCCACCCGAATCTGCCGGAGTCGTTCAATGCTCGCCAGCGAAAACGGCCCCGTCCCGTAAATATCAGGGATGCGCCAATATGTCCCATACGTCTGGATTCCAGCCGCGCCGTCCACATGCCACTGAATATCCTCAACATCCGCATGCAGCAGTTGATAGTGATCCGGCTTCTGAATCCGGTTAACCGCGTTATCCGTCACAAAATTGGGCGATTTCATCCCGAAGGTGAACAGGTCGAACACGATCAGCGCGACCAGCGCCGCCGGAAGCAGCACCTGTGGTCCGCGCCGGAACCACACCAGCCACAAACTGAACAGGACGCTGATCCAGAACACGAACCCGAATGTATCCGGGATCATCCCCGGCAGCCCCTTTTTGTCCGAAATCAGGTACGCCAGCACGATCACCCCAAACGCGATCCCCGTCAGGATCAAGTGTCCCAACACGACCCATCGGAATCGCCGTGCATCGACCTCATCATTTTCCCCGTATTCCTTGTTTTCCCCGCGCCGCGTCATCAGCCAGTCAATTTGATACGTTGCCAGCACCACCAGCGCGAAAATCGCCAACGACGCCGCGCGTTCCTGCTCCCGGAACGTATTGAATCCCGGCACCACGACGTAAAACAGGTCATACACAATCGAATGTCCGCCTAGCGCCAGCGCCATCATCAGCGCGACAGTTCCCATCCAGAACCAGTGCGCCGCGCGCGGGCGTAACATCGCCCCCACTGCCAGCAGCAGCCCGGCCACACCCAGATACAGCGGCCAGTATTCCGCCTGAAACAAACGCGGCCATACGAACTGCACCAGTTCCGACACGGTGAATCCCACCGATTTTTGCTCGTAAAAATATGTCTCCGCCCGGTACGACAGCCGTGTGAGTTCCACCGCCGGAAGCAGTTGCACCGCCGACAGCGCCGCTCCCGCCGCGCCGAGCAGCCCAACCCGCCACACGATTTCAGTCCAGCGCCGCTTCTGCTGCCACACCACAAAGGCGATATATGCTGCCGTGAAATACGTCATCTGCATGGTGGTTTGTGTATGCCCGCCGAAAAACGACACACCCATCGCCGCCGCGCCAAGCAGAATCCCGCGCACCCGCCACCGATCATCCGTCAGGCTCAACTGTGCGCCCAGCATCATCAGCGGCAGCCACACAATCGCATACAGCACGCTCGGTTGCAGCATCGGATACCCGCTCAGATACCCGCCGTATGTCCACACAATCGCTCCGACCAGCGCCGGGAACATTTTTTTGACCAGCGCCCGCAGAAACGCACACATCATCAGGCTGGCGATCCAGTAATGCGCGGCCACTTCCAACTGCATCACTTCAATCGTCCAGTCGCCCGCCACCAAAATCGCGATCCAGCGCGGCGGATACCACACATTCCACTGCACATTCGCCGCAAACGGATCACCGCCGTAGTTGTACGGATTCCACAGCGGAATCTCGCCGTCCCCCATGCGCTCGGCCTGATAATTGGCATATGAATAGTAGTGCAGCGGAAAATCCCCCTTCGCAAAGATCACGCGATCCCCTTGCGTCGGAGTCAGCAGCCGCCAGAAGAAAAATACCCATAACGCCGTGAGCACCACAAGGGTGATAGTCGTTGGATGTGTCGCTGTTCGTTTGAACCGGGCCGTTTGCATCATGTTTTCCTTGCCATTAACGCCGCACACATTGCCCACATCCCGTAGGGGCACTGGCTTGCCGCGCCCGCTTTTCTCCCCCTCGCCAAGGATTTGGAGAGGGGCTAGGGGTGAGGTCCGAGTTTTTCGCCTCCTTTCTCCGCCTGCGGGGAAAGGAGGTTGGGAGGATAGGGCTTACGGCTTCCCGCTCCCACCCGGCCATACATTCTGAATCGTAACTGGCAGCGTCACCGCATCCGCTCCATCCGCCGTCAGCACGCGCGGATACCCATCCATCCGCCAATCATACCAGCCCACCCGCAGCGTATACTCACCCGGCGGCAGCGTCGCGGGGATCTGAATCTCCCGTAAATCAACCAGTTCCTCGCCCGCCGCCCAGGTATTGACCGCCCGCCCGCGTGGAAAGCCGTCCGCCTGCGCCACCACCTGACCGTTGGCATCCACCAGATGCACCAGCAAGCTGTAATCACTTTCCGCCGCGCCGATCATATCCCAATCCAGCAGCAGCGTGACCGTCCCGCCCGCATACGTCTGCGTGCCCAGCGGCGTATCGACTCCCACCAGCCGCGCGAATTCGCCCCATTCCACCGGCGGCATCGTGCGATAAGTATCGCTTTCCGTCAGCGGCAGCACCGTAACATGGCCCTCTGCCGTAATTTCGCCGCATGTCACTTCCCATCGATATTCTCCCGGCACGACATCCAGCGGCAGCGCGATCTGCTCAATAAATGTCTCGTCGTCGGTAGCTTGCGCTTCGGGATACTGGCTCCACAGAAACGGGTGCGCCGCTTCTTCCACCGTGTGATTTTCGCTGATCAACCGCGCTTTGATCTCCAGCGGCAGTGTGTCACCCTCTTTCAGTTGGATTTCCACCGTCAGCGGCAAATCCATCCCGCGCACGACTTCGGCGGGAGTGTCCAGCGCCAGCCGCCGCTCATAGACCGCCATCGGGCTGAATTCCGTATCTCCTGCCGTGCTGAACTGGGCCACCGGGTGGTAGTGAGTTTTAAACCAGTCTTCCTGCGTGAGCCGCTGCATCTCCCAGTACTGCGTCGTGACCGTATAATCCGGCTTGAACTTGGCCGTTGCATACGTATCGTCCGTATAAAGCATCTCCGGCACCATCAACCCGAACGAATCCAGGGTATACCGTTCCGCGTAATACCCGACCACGCCCAAATCTTTGACCAGCAGCGTGCTGTCTGGATCGGTGTGCTGCTCGATCCACTCGCCCACTATTTTATAGGTCGCCATGCGCGGCGGCAGTTCCCGGTAATCCCACGCCCGCGCGATCCCCAATCCGCTGGCAATCGTCACCAGAATCAGCACCCCGCCCACAACCAGCCGCTTCTGCGCCGGATACCGCCGCATAACCGCCGCCGCCAGCCCATCCCCGCCGATCACCGCCAGCGCGACCAAAACCACCAGCAGCGGCGTGTAATACCAGAACGCCGTCACATTCAGCGCCGTATACCCGCCTATATACAGCAGCGGCCACAGCGCCAGCGGGCGTAATTCATCCCGTTTTAGCCCCTGCCAGATTCCGATTCCAATCAGCGGCACCGCCAGCAGCGTCAGCGGATTATTCCCATAAAACGCCTCCCACCAGTTGCGCCCATCCGTCAAGAACAGCGTCCCCTGCAAAAATTCCTCTTTCGCGCTGAAGGTTTGCGGCAGCGGCGATCCAAAATACCCCCACGCGAACAAAAACCAGGGCGCAATCCCCGCCACATACACCAATCCCAGCCGCACCGGACCCCGCCATAACGCCGCCAGCGTCCGCACTTCGACCAGCGCCGCGAGACACAACACCCCCGCCAGCACCACCGCATCCGCCCGCGTCCAGGTCAGCGCCGCCGCGACCAGCAGCGCCGCCGTCCGCCGTTTTTGGGACCACAGCACCAGCGCGCCCATCAGCAGCGCGCTGTACAGCAGCGTTTCCATACCATAACTGACATACACCAGCGGCGACACCGCGAGACTCACCGCCAGAATCACCCGCGCAATCCATGTCGTATACGGGCGAAGCAGCGTGACAGCCAATCCACACGTGATCAACAGCAAGATCGCGCTGATCACATTCCCCGCGTGCAGCATATCGCGGGTGACGAGATACACCCCCGCCATCAGGAATGTATACAGCGGCGTGGTGGTTCCCTGCACACGCTCACCCGGATTAAATACAAAGCCGTTACCCTGTGCCAGATTCCGGCTGTAGGTGTATGTGATGAATACGTCATCCTGTGTATAATCCCAGAATGCCGCCGTGAGCAGACCCACCAGCCCGATCACCAGCACCACAATCACAATGTCTCGCTGGCGTTTCATTCTACCCGTACTTTGCTTAACCATGCCGAGTTTTCCGACTGTCCGCCCTCGCCCGTCACGATCCGCAGCGGATTTCCGGGATCATCTGCCGGATACACCCGCACCATTACATGATACTGTCCCGCCGCCGCGTCCGGGAAAATTTTCAGCGGAGCCGACGTCTCCTGCCGTCCTTTTGTCCATTCCGTCGTCGGCGGACTCGGCTCCCAATCAACCTGTCCCACTTGCGTTGTAGTGCCCTGTTTGAGCACCTGCACCGAAATATGATAATTCGCGCCGGTAGCCTGCCCATTCCAATACAGGGTGATTGTTGTCTCGTCACCCGGCTGGAGTGATCGATCACTGATCGCATACCCGATCAGTTCGATCTGCCCGCCGAAATTCACGCTCACCGGATTCGGCACATCTCCCGCCGGTGTGGTGAGTGTGATCTGGCCCAGGTGAATCCACTGGTTTACGCTGTCGGCCTGCGCGCCGTTCACGTCCATCCGTTCGAACGTCGGCAGGTGATAGAATCCCAGGTACACGTTCACCGTTTCCGGCGTATACGTCCCCTCTGGAATTTTGACTGCAATCGGGTTATTCCAGCGCTCGCCCACTTTCAGGTCCGATGTCGCCAGCAGTCCCCCGCCGGGATACACATCGCGCTGCGCCTCGCGGATGTCCACCTCATTCGTCAGGTGAACGAAGATGCTCCACTCCCGTGTGATCGCGTCCTTCACCGTAAATTCCGGTGCCAGCTTGAGATACTCCCCCGGCTGCATCTCGCCCGCTATCGGCTGAAAGTTCATGCACAACGCATCCGTCTCGCTCCCCGGTTCGCGGAAACACGCGCTTTGGTCCGGCCCCGTTTCGAGTGTCGTCTCATCCCAATTGTTGTTCCGATCCAGCGTATACGCAGGCCGGATGATCCCCAACGGCGTGATCACCGCCATCACCACAAAATAGCTCGCCGCCGCGCCGAGCACCGCTTTTTTCCACCAGATCGCCAGCCCAACCGCCATTCCAATACTCAGCGGCGCAATCGCGCTGAACCACAGCCGCCCCTGTGATGCCCACGTCTGCCGCGTCCAACTGATCAACGACACGAACACGATCACCGCCCACAGCGCCGCGAATGCCCGCGCCAGCCGCAGCGGACTTTTCATCCAGGCCCGATCTTTACCAGCGGCAGCAGCCAGCCCAACCAGCGCCGCCACTGCGATCCCGTTGAATCCCGTGTACATCCAGTCGCGCAGCGGCACATTCACCCCGCCGAAAAAGCCCCAGTACGACCACACGAACGCTTCCCGTTCGGTCCACAACTGCTGTAAATCGGCGGGCACGGCGCGCCGCCCCACAATATCCAGAAAGACATTGATCCCGGTAGCGTCCCCGTACAGATCGAAGTTCCGCACGTACCACCACCCCGCGATCAGAATCGTCAGCCCTCCCGCGATTGCCCCACCGACCACCACCGGACGCCAGTCCTTCCACCGCACGGAAATGATCAGCAGTGTGAGCGCAATCAGCGGCAGCAGGAATCCGATCTGAAACTTGGACAGCATCCCGGCCCCCGCCGCCGCGCCGAGGATCACATAATCCCGTTTTTGCGGCAGGTCATCCCGCTTCAGCAGCCGCACGATCAGCACCAGCAGCAGCGTCGCCAGCAGCGTCGAGAGGTTATCATTGTTGACCACGCCGCTGATGAACAGAAACATCGGGTTAAACGCCGTGAGCGCCGCCGCCCCCACTGCCACAACGGGCACATCGGGGATCAACTCGCGCGCCAGTCGATAGGTGAGATACACCGTCCCCGCGCCCATCGCCACCGACAGCAGCCGGACCAGGTGCATCGCCAGCGCCGTGCCGCCCCAGGGAAAAGCTTCCTTGTCCGCGTTGTGCGCCACCATATTCACATTACCATCCGGCACAATCACGCCAATATCCGCGTGCGGATTGCGCCGCCGGACCTGATCCATATCCGCCGTATCGATCCAGAATGTCGCCGCCGCCCCGATCATATAATACAGTGGCGGCTGTCCGCCTTCCTGCCGGTACGCCGTTTGTTCAGCGGTAGCCGGGTCCTGCACAGGCAGCGCCATCCCATGATCCGCGAGATACTTCACCATCGGGTAATGCCACAACTCGTCCGATGCTTCAAACAGCGGCGTGATCATGCTGTACAGCGTTGCCAGCACGACAAACCCTGCCAAAATGAGAGCTATTCCCCATGATTCCCGACGATGCAAGACTGGCATATGCACTGACCCATTGAGTAGTAAATCACCCGCCGAAGTTTACCGGATGCCCCCCACCGCTGCCAGACCGAATCACGGGCGCTTACCTGACGTGTCAGGTAAAGGTGGGCAAAACGTCATGTGCTGCCGCACGGCACCGTGTTACATTACAGTCTCCTGACGGCCTACCACAAGGAGCGAAGTCTGATGTTTCCCCAGGCGCAATTCACCGACAAAGACTATCTGCGCGGCGAGCAGTACAAAAACGCGGGCAACCTGAGCGCCCGCGCCTACATTCACACCCACTACAGCACGAATAAGTACGGCTGGATGAAGTGGATGTTCGAGCAGATCGATCTGCCCGCCGAAGCGCGTTTGCTCGAACTCGGCTGCGGGCCGGGCTGGTTATGGGCCGACAACGCCGCGCGGATTCCCGCTGGCTGGAACATCACCCTGTCCGATTTTTCGGCGGGTATGGTCGAAGAGGCCGAACGCAACCTCGCCAAAGCGGATCACAAATTCACCTTCAAAGTGATCGACATCCAGCACATTCCCTTTGAGGATGAAACCTTCGACGGCGTGATCGCCAACCACATGCTCTACCATGTGCCGGATCGCGCGCTGGCCATCCGGGAAGTCCACCGCATACTGAAACCGGGCGGCACCTTCTTCGCCGCGACGAACGGCCACAATCACCTGAATGAACTCCATGACCTCGTGGATCGTTTCCTGGAAACGCCAATGGATTACAAGCTCTCGCGGGCATTTGAACTCGAAAACGGCGCGGCGCAGCTCGGACAGGTTTTCCCACAGGTAAAAATGCGGCGCTACGAAGATAGTCTCGTAGTGACGGACGTTGAGCCGCTGGTTCAGTACATCCTCTCGACGACGAATAAGGCGGAATTTTCGGATCGGATCGATCATCTGCGCGTCATGCTCACCCAGGAGATCGCGCAGCACGGTGCAATACGCATCCGGAAGGACGCCGGGGTCTTTATCGCCGCCAAATAAGGTTACGCTTGAGGAAGGCAGGAATCCCCTTCCTGCCTTTTTTGTATACCCTAATAAAGCAGCAGGTTACGGTCAAACTGGACCTGATCGGCCCATACCCCATAGCGACGCGGCTTGATGGGTAGGGTGCGGGTGCAAGTCCGCTCCAGAAAGTCAGGCATGGGGAAGCGGTTGTCAATCATGGCTTGATAGACCAGCGGATAAACCACACTCAGGTCAACGTTAACCAGCCTATTCTTCACACAGCCTTCATAAGTCGCATAAGGATGGCGAACGTGAATAACAGCAGTCATACCCCTGAAGAATGTATGGCCCCGGTGGTGGACAGTTAAGCCTGCTTCTTGGGCGGATTTAAAGACGGCATCCTGGATCCCGCGCCGCAGTTCATCAATCGGAACGCCGCCATCTATGGTTTCGCGGTAATCAGCAAAACTCAACTGAAAGGGTTTGGCGCAATCGGTGAACTGGATGGCAAAATCAATTTTGATCGTATAGGCTGGGCGTTCCGCCTCTCTGAACTCGATTTCGTAGGAATGCGCGATAACCTCGTGCAGCGGCACACAGTCCCGGTTGAGATAACGAACGAAGTCCACCAACCCGTTTTCATAACAGAACTCAATCACGGACGGGTTGGGCTGGCGCTCGTCCACGGTCTTGATACGCAAACCCGGCACCAGAAAAGCAAATTCACGCAAACATGCCACTACATCGGGATAACTGATGGCGGCCTCACCAAAAATGATGGGGTCAAGCGCAAAGGTGATGGTCATTCCGGTTGATTCACCCGGTTCAAAAGGACGTAGAGGGTTAGTGGACCCTACAGCGATCCCTTGATGAAAGGACTGCACGGCGGCTACCCCATCGCGGCGAACTTCAGCCTTAAAATCGGTAGAGAGTGCATTAGCGGTAACAGCCGCACTGGTAGCGCCAACCCTAAGTCCTGTAAAGAGCAGATCCCAATCGGTAACTTGGAGCGCTTGTTCCCCTAAAAGCAGATAACCTGGACCGTCATTATCGATCATAACGGTGTTGTTTTCCCGCAGATGAACCCGGATTTCTCGGCACAACCCGGCGGCGGCTAATTCAGCCTGTTCCTTCACGATCTGAAGTACTAACCCGGTCATTGCCCGGCTGTCCGTGCCGCCGATGTACATTCCAGGGCGAAATCGGACAATTTCCGACCACGATCCAGTACGGATCCCATCTTCCGGCATGTTCATCTCCTTTACATCTTCCGGCACTCCAAACGGCGCGATTCGATCTGGTTGCTCTCCCAGAGCTTTTGGAACCACGTAATGCCGCCCTCGATCAAACTTGACGTTTGTAAATCCGTGAACAGGCCAGAGTCGCGGATCAGCGCAAGTTTCCACTCGAAATAGGCTTCGTGGTCGGTCACAAAATGGAAGCGCCCCCCCGTCATCAGTATCCGGTGAATGTGGCGCAGGATGGACTCGGACAGCAGATCAGATTTCAGTTCGCGGGCTTCGAGGCGCGGCGGCGGAAAGAGCATATAAATATCCGTCGCCACCGCATCAGGAATTTTCGGCAGCACCCACCGCAGATCAGCCTTCACCAACCGGACATTATCCAGCTTGGCGGCTGCCGCCTTATGCGTCGCATCACACACGGATTTCCAGTGCAGTTCGATCCCCACATACCGCAAATCAGGATTCTGTGCCGCCTGCGTGATCAGAAAATCCCCCCGCCCCGCGCCCAGATCGAAGATCAGCGGTGTATCCGCCCCAAACAAGGATTCCGGCGTCAGCATGGGCAGCGTTTCCGGCGCGGCATGCAGATCGGCGGAATGGTAAATGCGCACATAATGATTCTGCACATCCGGTGCCAGCGGCTTGACCTTGAATCGTTTCAGTTTCAGACGTGACATAATTAATGCAGCTACCGCAGCGAGCGCCCTGGCACGACATTCGCGCTGGCGGCACGATAACGGGCCACCGAATCGAGTGAATTTTTAGACAAATGATTCGCCTCACAAAAATCGACATAAGACATCAGATGAAACGTGGCGGTTTCCACCTCGTACATGAAAATTTGCGCGACCATGCTCCGCTCCAGCACATCGCTGCGCGCCCATGTTTCATACAGCGGCGAATGGTCATAGGGCACCGCGCGAAAATCGGCCTTCCACTGGCCGTTGGACGAAGTGAGCAGCAAATACTGCGCGGACAAATCGCCGTTGAACGGCGCGCCAACCGAACCGCAGTTCAGCACCCATCGTTCCCCGATCCGCCGGTTAAAGGGGCGGTGCGTATGCGCGCCGATCACAATCGGTTCCGGCACATCCGTCGCCGCCAGCAGTTCCGCATCCGATTTCCAGAAACCGAGTCCATCATTCAATGCCCGGACGCTGCCATGCAGCACACGAACCGCAGGCAGTCCCGGCACGGCCACCACATGATCCCAGGGCAGCGTGCGCAGATAGTCTTTTTCCTCCGCCGACAGTTCTTCAGCAACCCGCCGCACCGGGAGCCACCAATCGGTCAGCCACTCGTCGGGAACTGTCTCGCTCCCAAACTTGAGGATATACTCTTCGTGATTACCAAAGAGTATCGGCCAGCCGGTAGCGCGCAGCCGCTGTAAACATTCCTGGCTCTGCGGGCCGCGATTCACCGTATCGCCCGCCACCACCACCTGATCGGGGGCCGCGTCTTGGATGTCCGCCATTACCGCGTCGAGCGCGGGCAGATTACCATGTACATCCGCTATAATCGCAAGTCGAGTCATATCACTTTTCCTGAAAGAACCTGTCTATTATAACAGAGGGCACGCCGATGATCACAGTTACGGGAACAGGCAGCGCACACGGCAAGCCGGACCTCGCGCTGGTGAATTTAGGAGTCGAGAGCCGCCACGCCGATCTGTCACAGGCGATGAACGACGCCAACACAACCATCCAGCGGGTGCAGAACGTGCTGCATGGCGCAGGCATCGCCGCCGTAGACGTACAAACATCCCAATTTAATATCCACCAGGAAAATCGCTGCGAAGACCCCGCCCCCAACTCGCTCTTTGTGGTGACACACATGCTGCGTATCACGGTGCGACACACCGCTGAACTCGGCGCAGTCATCCAGACAGCAGTTAATGCGGGTGCCAATCAGATGTACGGGCTGGACTTCGGCGTGAGCGATCCCGGCGCGCTTGAACAGGAAGCCCGCAAACGGGCGCTTGAGGATGCCCGCGTACGGGCGCAATCTTTAGCGGATGGCCTCGGCCTGACGCTGGGCAACCCCGTCAGCATAACCGAAGGACACGGCGGCGGCATTCCTGTTCCCATGCCGAAGATGGCCCTCCGAAGCAGCGGCCCCGCCATCAGTGAAGGCCAGCTATCACTAGATGTGCAGGTGACGGTGGTCTACGAGATGCATTAACCAGGCGTACTCCCAACTTCCCCCTCGCCAGCCAGCGATACCACATCTAGTGAGACACGGACCGGCACGTGCCCGTAGGGGCGATTCACGAATCGCCCCACGCTCAATGCCCGCCATGGGTAGGGGCGCAGCAAGCAGCGCCCTGCCCCTCCTTTCTCCGCGTGCGATACCGTTGGCAAACGGGGTGGATCGAATGGGTAGGCATTGGTAGGGGCAGGTTTGCAAACCTGCCCCTCTGTTCCACTCGTAGGGGCGATTCACAAATTGCCTCACTTGCTACGCCTGTAACCCCCGCATTATTAGCATCCAAGTTAGCCATCGAAAGACTATCATTTTCCGAACACCTGTGCTATCCTATATCTCAGAGGTTGTTGAATCTGGGGTTTCCACCTTGCAAAACCAACTCGTGGCGCGAAAATGCCAGATCTTGCCAGGATCTCTATCGGTTGGAGTGCGTTTTTCCCCTCAAATTGACAAATTTAGGGGTTAAAAGGGGGGGGGG
>CAYYNB010000132.1:0-16881 GCA_964472565.1 uncultured Anaerolineaceae bacterium | reverse complement strand
CGCCCCGCCCTGCAAGCCTGCCCCACCCCACAACATGCCCCGCTGCACATCCGCACCGACTGAGCGCAGGCCGCGATCGTGCAGCCAGGTAAATAACTCGCTGACATCCGGCGTGCGTACAACGGGCAGGTTGAACAGCGATCCCATGCTGGCGCGCACCGTTTTGGGATCAAAAATATCCACACAGGGTTCGAGCATAATCAACGCCGCTGCGCCGACTGCATCCGCCGTGCGCAGCAGCGTGCCCACATTGCCGGGGTCTTGCAGGCGATCCAACACGATGACCAGTTCGCTTCCGGTCAGGCGCAGGCTGTGGAGCGGTGTATCGAATAGCGCAAAGGTCGCCACAATGCCCTGCGGCGCGTCCCGTTCGGATAGCGCCCGCAGGACCGCTTCAGATACGGCAACCCGCTCCGCGCCGCTGGCTTTGAAGCGCTTTAACAGCGCAGGCGCTTCGGGTCCGGTAAAGAGGGCTTCACAGTAAAACACTTCCAGCGGGCGAACTTTGGCATCCAGGGCCATGTGCAAAAGCTGCAAGCCTTCAGCTAAAAAACGCCCCTGTTCCTGGCGGTGTTTGCGCTGATCAAGCTTGCGAACATCCACAATCCGGCGGTTGCTGGTGCTGGTAATCGGATCTCTAGGCATGGTTATTCACCTTATGGGGCGGCGCATCAATCGTAGACTGGTGCCACAGTTCGAGCAGCAGCAGCCGGAAAACGACCTCGACTTGTTCCGTTTCGCCGTTGAAATGGCGGCGCAGCAGATTTTCAAGCGCAGTGCGGTTGAACAAGCCCCGGCCTAAGCTGCGCTCGTCCAACAGAATTTCCTGCACCCGCGCCGACAGATCGTGATCGAACCAGTGCAGAATCGGTGTGCCAAAGGGCTGCTTGGGGCGCTGTAAGGCGAAATCAGGCAGATCGGCGCGCATGGCTTCGCGCAGGACATATTTATTACTTTTAAGGCGGATAGCGGATGGAATCCGCATGACGAAATCGAGCAGCAGCGGATCAAAAAACGGGACACGTGCTTCGAGCGAATGCGCCATCGTGACCTTATCAACGGCTAACAAGCCATTGCCGGGCAGCCAGGTGTGGATGGTCAGCGCCTGCACCAGATCGCCGGGATCATCTGCCCAGGCGCGGCGCAAAATTTCGGTATAGGTGCGCTCTTTGTGCTGCCCGTTTTTCCAGGCGGATCGAAGCTGGGGACTGTAGAGCTGGCCGCGCAGCGTATCTGAAAAAACGAGTCCTTCAAAGGACGCCAGCCGCCGCAAGCCTTCGTGCGTGGGCAGGAACAACGCGCGCCATTCAGGAAGATAGGCGGGCAGCGCGCCCACGTACCGTATACGGCGCATGGAGGGATAAAAACGCTCGATAACCTGCCAGGGTTTGCCGATCAGCGTTTGGCGGGCCGCGCGCGGCAGCACGTGATCCAGCCGGGTCGCGTTACGGACGATCCAGGGATAGCGGCGGTGGGAACGGTAGCCCGCGAAGAGTTCATCGCCGCCCGTGCCGTTGAGCACCACTTTGACATGCTGCGCGGTGACTTCGGCCAGCGCTTGCAGCGAAATGATCGAGGGGTTGGCGTTTGGCTCGTCGTGGTGATACACGTAAGCCAGCAGAAAATTCCACCAGTCGTCGGCGGTAATGATCCGCTCGTGGTGATCCGCGCCAAAGTGTGCCGCGATCCGGCGGGCGTGGAGTGTTTCATCGTCTGGATTAGCCGCACCCTTGCCAACCTCGTACCCCACCGAAAACGTCTTGATCCGCCCCGGTTCCATCTGGCTCATCAGCGCTAACACACTCGCCGAGTCGATCCCGCCGCTCAAAAAGAGTCCCAGCGGCACGTCGGAGCGCAGATGCAGCCGGACCGCTTCGCTCAGGCGGGCGCGGGCTTCCTGAATGATCGTCGGTTCGTCGGTGGGGCGCTCGGCTTCCGGCACGTAATGGGTGGTCCAGTGCTGGATCAACTGCTGCTGATCGCCTTGCACAATCAAGGCATGGCCGGGCGGCAGGCGGCGCACGCCTTCATACAGCGTTTCCGCGCCAAGCATGTAGCCAAACGAGAGATAGGTATCGAGCGTATCCAGATTCAGGCGGCGCGGCAGAGCCGGATCGGCAAACAGGGCTTTGACTTCGGAAGCGAAACGCAGAATTCCGTTGTGTTCGGCCAGATAAAGCGGCTTGATCCCGATGTGATCCACCGCCAGCAGCAGGCGTTCACGGTTCGAGTCCCACAGCGCGAAGCCGTACATCCCGCGCAGATGGCCGAACAGGTCCACGCCGTATTCTTCGTAAAGGTGGATAATCGTTTCAGTGTCGGTCTGGGTGTAGAACGTGTGACCGCGCTGTTCAAGATCGGCGCGCAGTTCGACATAGTTATAAATTTCGCCGTTGAAGACCAGCGCAATCGAACGATCCTCGTTAAAAATCGGCTGGTCGCCCGTGTTGAGGTCGATGATGCTGAGGCGGCGCATGCCAAGCGCCACATCGGGCAGGCAGTGAAACCCGTCACCGTCCGGCCCGCGATGCTGGATGATCTGGCTCATGGCGTGGACAAGCGCGGGGTCGGCGCGCCCTGCGCCGCGCTGATCATAAATGCCTACGATTCCGCACATTTAGGTGAGTTCTCGCTTCCAATAACGTCCGATGACCGTTCCGCCGGGCATGGCGGTCGCTAAACGGTAAATCAAATCCCAATCATCTTTGGCAACCGCCCCCATAACCAACACCAGCCCGATATAAACCGGCGCGCCCGCGACGGCGGCCAACAGTGGGTGGACTGTCCGCAGCACCAAAACTACCACTCCTAATCCAATTCCGGCCAGGCCCAAGCGCCACACATGATTCGCGGCACGTCGCCACCAATCGCGAGGAAGATCGAAGGAGCGCAAAATCAGGACCAGCACCATCGACTCCGCGATCAATGACGCGACGGCAGCCCCGGCCACTCCGATCCGGCGCAGCAGCAGCAGGTTCAGGGCAATGTTTAGTGCGAGGCCCGTGCTGCGAATCGCCAGGATGCGGCGCTGTTTGTTCTGGATGATCAACGCCTGGGAAAACACATTGGCGACCATCGTCACGACGGTATACCAGATCAGCACGCGCAGCACGTCCGCCGTTTTGGTGAAGTCGGAGCCGAACAGCAGCGACGACAATGGCACCGCCAGCAGCGACGTATAAATACCGATGGGCAAACTGATCATCAGATTGAAAAATGAGAGCTTTTCGAGCATAAACTCGAACATTTCGCGCATGCCGTCGGCAAAAGTGCGCGACATCAGCGGGAAAACCGCCACCAGCACCGTTGTACTGAGCAGTTCGATCACGCCGAAAACAATCACAAAACCTGCTGTCAGCAGGCCGGTGCCTTCCGTGCCTAACAGCGCGGTGGTGATGAGCTTGTCGGTGTGGGTGTAGGCCAGTGATAGAAATGAGGTTATCGCCAGCGGTGCGCCATTGATCAGCAGCATGCGGGCCAGCGCTCGATCCAGCGGAAAAACGGGCCGGACGCCGGAGCTCAGCAGCACCACCCAATACACCCCGGTCCGCAGCAAACCCGCCAGCAGCGTCGCCGTGTAGAGACCCCACAGCCCGGTATCCAGCACCAGCGCGATTCCCGCGAAGGTGACAAGCACCAGAACATGCGCGGTTGAAATGATCGCGGGGAACACCATCTGTTCGGCGGCGAGAAGCTGGTTGTGGCACATATTGCCCAGCGCATCCACCAGCAGATTGATCGCAGCAAACGCCAGCAGGCCGCGCAGCGTCGGACCGTATCCGAGCAAAAAGGCCGCCAGCATCAGTACCACCAGATAACCCAGCGCAGCGAATAGGGGCTGCATACTGAGCGTGGCAGCGAGATAACGCCCCGCATCCGCGCGGCGGTGGGCCACATCGCGGATCACAATCATGCCCATGCCAAATTCGGGAATGGCCGCGCCAACAGCCAGCAGCGCCCCGATGGTGCCGTAGGTGCCATAGCCCGCCTTACCCAGCCAGCGCGCCAGCAGCAACTGCCAGACAAATTGCAGCCCTTTGGCCGCAATACTGGAGAGCGCCAGCGCCGTCGCATTCCGGGCGGCGCGTTTGGCGACATCCGAACTAAACCCCTGGGTAGGGGTTTCGGATTCAACAGAAGGCGAGAGTTCCATAATTGAGGGCGGCGTTTGTCCTACCAACTAAAGGCCGAGCCTGATGAGGTGTCGTCCGGCGGCTGGTCGTCCGGTTCTTCGGCATCGATCCATATATCATCGCCCCCATTTTGATCAGGCGTGCCCAGAGTCACCTGGACCTGCGCCGCCATCAACGGCCTTTGGACCATCTTGCCGCTGCCATCTTCGACCAGGACATACCCCTGCTCGCGTTCCATGAAGTTATAAAACGAGGCGAGTTCATCCTTAATCTGCTGGATGAGCTTGTTTCGCAGGCGTGATCCGTTCGCCTGCGAGGTGATGATCACAAACTCTTCGGTATTCGTCACATGCCCCACAAAATCGTCCGGGCTGCCCTGCTCATTCACAATCTGGGCCACCAGATTACCCGCGAAACGCAGCGCTTCATTCGCCGTGACAAATCCATAGAGATCGCGGAAATCGCTGAAGCCATCGATCTTCAGATCGATTTTGTACCAGCCGGTTTCATGTTCCAAAATACGCAGCCGCTCAGTGATCATGCGTCCGGTAGGCAGCCCAGTGCGCGGTTCGGTCAAGCCTTCGCGTTCGGCACGGCGTAGGGCATTTCGCACGCGCAGCATCAGAATATCCACATCCACCGGCTTTTCGATAAAATCATACGCGCCCGCTTCAAGAAACTGCGCCTGCGTTAAGCTGTCCTGATGCCCCGCCAGAATCATCACCGGAATATGGCCGGTACGGGGTTTGTCGTGTAATGCCTGGAATGCATCTAAGCCCGTCATATCGGGCAGACGAACGGCCAACAGGATCAGGTTCGGGCGTTCCGTCAGCGCCAGCACAATCCCTTCCGATGCACGGCTGGCGACATTGGTTTCATACCCCGCTGCGTTAAACTGGACGCTGAGCGCTTTTGCCAGATCGACTTCTTCATCAATGATCAGCAGGCGTCCGGCTGATTTATCAGGACTCATGGTCTTACCCCTTTCATCCCACCGCTTCACCGCACCATGTCAAACAGTATAATCCATCGGGGCGTGTTTCCGCGATCACGGCTCCGGTATAGGTTACACCCACCGACCGGGCAAATTCAAAGCTAACATTCTTCAGCATCAGCGGCAGCATACAGGTAAACAGCCCGCCATGTGCCACCAGCACGATCACCCCATTTGTGTCTGCGTTTAGAAGCCCTTCAACAAATGGCACAAAACGGTTCTGCACGTCATAAAATGACTCGCCGCCTTCGATCCGGCTGTCCCATTTGCGATCTACTAACCAATCATGGCGCAGTTGGGACCACATCGCCCAACTGGTTTCATCCGCTTGCCCTTCGATGAGGCCGCAGTCATATTCGCGCAAGGCGTCAGTCGTCTCGTATGGAACCTTAAACGTCTCAGCCAGAATTTCAGCCACCTGCACAGCACGCATAAGTGGGCTGGAATAAATTTTGATCACAGGCACATCGCGCAGGGACACAGCAAGGGCGCGGGCTTGTTCGCGTCCTTTTTCCGTCAGCGGATGCCGAAAGCCCCGGTTAGAGACTTCGTGCAAAATATTCGCTTCGCTCTCGCCATGTCGAACAAAGTAGATCTGCATGGCAGTTTATGGCTCGTCACCCATAACCGCTTCTACGCGGAACTGTCCATCGACTTTGTCCGCTGTATTCGCCAGGGCTGCATCACGGGGTAATGATGCCTGCGCTTCATCGGGACGCAGCACATTACGCAGCGGCAGCACGGAGGCCGTCGGCGGGATGGCATCCGTATCGACTTTTTGCAGCATCTCGGCATAGTCTAAAATGGCGGATAGCTGCCCCGCGTACAGCTCAATTTCATCGTCCGTAAGCTGAAGTTTTGCCAGTTCCGCGATATGTTCTACCGTCTTACGATCAATTTTCACGGTTCAAAACTCCGGTTGAGTTCAAATAGTACGGCGAATTATAACCGATGGCGTGCGGGAAAAAAACAGGTGACGATTGGCACTGTCACCAAATCGGAGGCATTCGCCATAATCTAAATACGAATTGATATGAGGAACCTGGATTATGGCGCACCAACCAACTCAACGCTTGCTCACCCGTGCCACCCCCAGCCGCTGCCAACAGTGCCCGCCGGATCGCGTTTGCGCCTGGGCCTGTGTGCAGGGTATGAATGTCGAAGATATTGTGATCGGCGCGATGCTTGAATGCGGTGATGACTGGGCCTTTCAACCCGTCACCGAAGCCGGCCAGGAAGCCAATAAAGACGCCCTGTGGGACGTCTATAATCGCTAACGGCCTTATTTTACATCGCGCACCTTGCGCCCGATGATCATCGTGGTGAAGTTAAAGGTCCAGGGTGCCACGCGCCGCACGACTGCCGCCGTTTTTTCGGCCAGCCATGTCGTTTGATAGTACCCCTTGCCCCGGAACGGCCAGCCCAACCCCCACAGAGTAAAACTGTGGCTGGTGGGGCGCACCAGCAGAATATCAAACCCGGCGCTGCGCAGTTCGCGCGCCAGATCGTACTGGGTGTAGGCGCTCTCATAAAAATCCTCATCAGTCAGCGCGCCGCGCCCTGTTACCCGCCGCCGGAGATGCACCAGTTTGTGGATAAGATTGGGGTAGGGGATCGTCAGCACAATCACGCCGCCCTCGACCAGCACGCGGTTAGCCTCGCGCAGCGCCGGACCCATGCCGTGCTCAAAATGTTCCAGCACGCCAAACGACAGGTACCCGTGCAGCGACCTATCGCGGTAGGGCAGGGCGTGGACATCCCCGGTTTGCAGATTAAATGTCGGATCGTAACGGTAGAGCGTATGCAGCGCGTTTTCGGCATAATCCATTCCCAACACTTTAAATCCCTGCTCACGCAGTTTGATCAGCACCGCGCCCAACCCGCAGCCCGCTTCCAGGATATACCCTTCCTTGCTTAAATAGGCCGGATAAACCCCTAACTGCTCGCTTACCCGCTTTTCGTTGAGGGCTTGCAGTTCAATTTCCACGCTGGCACCCGACCAGATTTCTTCCCACGATTGGCGCGTTTTGTTATAGAGATTTGGGTTCATTTTGTCTCCAATTTTCGAATAACCTGGGCCGGCACGCCGCCCACAATAGTCTTTTCAGCCACCGGTTGGCGCACCACCGCGCCCGCGGCCACCACCGCGCAGCGCCCAATTTCTACCCCATGCAGCACGGTCACATTCGCCCCCAGATAGGCACCCTCACAAATCATAATCGGGGCGCGCTCGACAGGATAAAACTCGTCACGGAGCGGGGTTTGGCCGACATCAATATGGGTAATCAACGTGACTCGCATCGAGAGGGTGCAGCGCGGTTCGAGCGTAACTGGGGCAGCAAGATCAATCAAACAGTCCTTGCCAACATGGCAGCGCGGGCCAATCGTCAAATGGTGCAGCCCGCCGTGCGCATTGTGCAGGATCAAGCCTGTTTCGACATCGGCGCTCGGATCGACGGCTGCTCCAAGCGCGCGCAGCAGCGGAATAACCGCATGTTTGCGGGCGCGCGTCACAAATTGGGCGGCATCATTATCCCCCCAGATCATGCGCACCAGCCGGACCCGCCAGACCAGCAGCGTCACCGTGAAGGTGCGCCAGCTCACACGATAAACTCCTAAGGTAAATTTACGCACCGCGAATGTCCTCGACTAAGGCGACTACCTGCGCCATCCGGTGATCATAGGTGTGATTCTGGTGGACATGCGCCTGTCCCGCCGCCGCGATCCGCCGCCGTTCGTCGTCGTGATCCAGATAATATCGCACCAGTTCGCGCAAGTGATCCAGATCGTGGTATGTCACCAGATGTTCGCCAATGCTGAACCATTCCTGAATGCCGGGGCGATTGTCCGCGATCTGGAACGCCCCTACGCCGCACGCCTCGAACAGGCGCATATTCCCGCCGTAGCGCATAAAGTCGCCATGTGGATTCAAGGCAATTTTAGCCGCACACGTCGCGCGCAGCATCTGTTCCCCCAGCAGCCCGCCCCGGTTATAGCGACGCAGGGTGGGCGGGACCTCATGCACGCTCCAGATGCCTAGATCAAAGTCGCGGAGCGCTTCCAGGGCGGCAATCCGTTCGCCGTACAGGTTCGGGGGAACCAGCGTACCAATAAAGCCGACTTCGCAGGCATACTGCTGGCGTTCGTCTTCGGTCAGATCATAGGGATGGTGAAAGCCCGGATCGATGGCGCACAGCGGCAGCACGTCCACCCGTTTCGCGCCGAGTTCGCGCCACTGCATCGCATGGTAGAGATCATTCGCCACCACCAGATCATAAAGTGGGGCAGCGGTGCGTTCCACCGGGCGCGAAAAGACAATCGGCGATGTCCCGCAGGCATAGACCAGGGTCGCGTGATATTGGGCTTTCAGCGCGGCCAGCGTATCGGGAAGAATGACATTGTTATCCCCCGTCAGCACGATCACATCGGGCTGCACCTCGGCGGCATAGGTGAGCAGGTGGCGGTTGCGCAGACGAAAATCGGGGTTGAGCGCGGGCACGCGCGCCGCCGCTGCATTCACCGCCCGCCCCAACGTGAGGCGCTGGGTCATCCGAAGCTGGCGCGACTTCGCCCAGGGCCACGCGCTTTCGGAGCGCCAGAAGACCGCGCAGTGATGCCCCAGTTTACGCAGCGCTTTGACCCAAAAATAATGCGCCTGCGAAGGGGGGAACAGGAGGTCTTCCGTCGATGACCGTCTGGCTTCTTCCAGCACCTGGGGATGGTGCAGTGATGCAATGAATAAAATATTCACGTGCCGTTCCTATCGTGCAATAAACAGGGCGAGTTCCAGACTCGCCCCACAAGCTTACCCAAAATCCGTGTGATCCGGTAGCGGCTACTGTGCGCCGTCCACCAACAGCAGATCGACAGCGGCCTGCAACTGGTCATCGGATTGGAAGCCAATAAACTGCTCCATTAATCTCCCCTCTGCATCGAGCAGCACAATCGTGGGTACGCCTCGGACATGGAACTGCATTGCCAGATCGCGCGTCGAAGGCAGGTCAATGTTCAAAAAATGAAAGTCGATCACATCCCCATACACTTCTTCGATCCGCCGCACCGACGGGCGCATCCGGCTGCAAGGCTCGCACCAAAACGCGAAAAATTCAACAAAATGGGGTTGGCCCCGGTTTACAATGACATAAGGCCGGGGATCGAGCGTTGGAGGGATCATCATCGGTGCAATGGCGGTGAGCGTCCCCATTGGCCCCGTCATCGTGGGCGGCAGTGTTACCGCGCTGAATTCAGGGGTGGTCGTTGTACCCGCTGCCGCCGGACTATGTGGCGCAGGCGCGACTTGCTCCGCGACCAGCGTTTTTGCTGCCTCCTGTTGTTGAGCGGTGCAGGCCAGCCCGGTCAGCAGTAATATGAGCAGCAAAAGGGTCGCCCGTTTCATCAAATTTAGTCCACGCTGTTTTGATCGGTTTCGGATGCCGTACCCGGTTTCATCGTCTCCATTCCCCATTCATTCATCTGGCGCAGCATGGCGTGATTCGTCATATCCATATGAATGGGCGTGAGCGAGACATAACCGTTAGCCGTCGCCCATAGATCGGTTCCTTCTTCCGTGAAGTCGCCCGAAGGTGCAGCCCCGCCGATCCAATAGTACGGGCGACCATAGGGATCAACTCGTGTGATCAGTTCGTCGTTGTACTGTCGCAGGCCCTGCCGCGTGATCTTGAAGCCTTTGAGCTGCTCTAACGGCAGCGGCGGAACATTCACATTCAGCAGGGTAAGCGGGGGAAGCTGGCGATAGACGCCCATGCCCACCAACTGCCGGGCGACGGCAGCCGCCGCGCGGTAATCGGCGTTTTCAGAATAATCGATCAGCGAGAAGGCAAGCGCAGGTTTGTGCCAGATCACGGCCTCGAAGGTGGCCGAAACCGTCCCGCTGTAGGTGAGGTCCTGCCCCATATTCCCGCCGCGATTGATACCCGACACCACCAGATCAATCGGCTCCGGTACAAATCCCAGCAGCGCGACGGCTACGGAATCCGAAGGCGAATCCGAGGTGGCGTAGGCCTCAATGCCTTTCACCGGAAAAGGCACCCGGTCAATCCGCAGCGGCTTGTGCATGGTCTTCCGGTGCCCGATGGCACTCCGGTTTTCGGCAGGGGCCACTACCGTCACCTTGCCAAAAGGCAGCATCGCTTCGGCTAAAGCCGCAATGCCCGGCGCGCGTACTCCATCATCGTTCGATACGAGAATATGCATGATATTTATCCTGAATTAACCTAACCCGAATTTTAGCATGAGGGATTGTCATTTCCCACTCCATAGAATTCATAAAAAATTTAGATGCTGCCCATTTTTCTTGAGAAAATAATGCTATACTGTTTTTAGGTTTTAGAATTCAAACTAATCGGGGGATACAAACTCCGTTTCTCTCGCCATCCAGGGCCGGGAGGGGGACTGGATGGCAGCCCAGATTGAGGCCCATCTGGGCGATGCCACACAGGGGGGAAGTAAGGGCGAGCACGAACTCGCCCTTATTTCTTTGTAGACTAAAATTGGCGCGCGAAAGCGAGTCAGTCCTCGTCTTCCTCGTCCCATTCCTCGTCATTATTAGCCAGACCCAGTGTCGGTGGCCTCAACTCCACCACCTCAAGTAAGGCGTTACATTCAGAACACTCGACTAAATCCCAGACTTCACATTTGTCGCGGAGGTTAACCCATCCGTTGCACGACGGACAGCGCGCACGCAGTTTATTCTTGGGGCTGCGCGCACTCTTGCTGAGAATGTCGCCACTCATGAACCAAACTCCTACCCCTTACGATCCTACTTAGCATTACACGGTTTAATACGGCTGTCAACGCGCCATGTTTGGCAAAAATGCTAGGGTTGGGTAGTTACCGTGATGCGTTCCGACTCGGCACTGTTTCCAGCGGCGTCATACACAACTGCCCAAAAGATCTGTTCGCCGCTTGCGCTGATGTCCCAGCGTGCGGTATAGGGCCACGCTTCACTCGTGGCGAAAAGTTCATCGTTCCGGTAGAACTCGACATACCCAACCTGAACATTATCTTCGGGTTCGGCCTGAAGTTCGATATAGACATCCTGCCCCATCTGGTAGGTGCTGCCCGGCGTGGGTGAAGTCAGCGTGATTGCAGGTGGCGCATTATCCACCGTCACCAGGTTATAGTCGCTTTCCAGGCTGTTGTCGGCGCGCACCATTTGCAGCCGCAGCGTATAGACCATGCCATCACTGAGTGTGGTCGTGTCCCACGTGCCCAATACAATCGCCCGCCCTGGTTCGACTTGCGTTTCCCCAATCTGGAACCAGACATCGGGCTGCTGACCTGCGCCGTAGTCTAACCGGTAGTAGGCAAAATTCTCGTCGTCCGCGTTGCCGCGAATCTCCACCACACCGCTCACGCGCGCCAGATAAGACGGTGAGATAATCGTCACTTCGCTGAAGGGCGAGTTATCTTCAACCACATCATACGCATCCGGCGGGAAACGCTGTCCGGTATCGCGTGCCCAGGCGCGTGTTTCCTGCGGGTAATCGAAGTACAACTCATTTTCTACGCATTCCGGCGACGATGAAGCCGTTGCCAGGCGTCCGGTACACACATTGATCGAATAGGTATTCCAATAGGTATCTGGCTGGACAGGCCGTGTATCAATCGGCACCGACGGATCAACGTAGAACAGTTCGCGCACCGTCGGACAATCGCGAGTAGGCAGCAAACCGGAAATCTGGCAGACCATCTGCTCTGTCACGGTTGCCGGGCGGGACCACTCTTCGACAGGCAGGTTATCGCGGGTATGCGCATATTCCATAATCGCATGCCAGATTGGAGCCGCGCCGCTCTGCCCCGTAATATCATTCATCGAGTGGTTGTTGTTATTCCCCACCCACACACCCGTGACGATCTGCGGCGTATAACCTATGGTCCAGCTATCTTTGTTGTCGTTGCTGGTCCCGGTTTTGACGGCTGCCGGACGAGAGAGCCGCATGGGATTGTCATATCCAAAGGCGGGTTCGCGTGCCTCGTTATCAGCCAGCATATCCGTCATGATATACGCCAGCGCGGGTTCAAGGATCAGCCGCTGCTGGAAGGTATTGGTATCCTGTCCATATTCCCACAGCACTTTACCGTTGTTGTCTTCGATGCGCAGAACAGCCACCGGATTCAAAGATCGGAATCCCGGCGTTACCTGCTCCTCATGTACGGGCATCCCGATCAAATAGCCGTTGGTATTGAACACATTGTAAGAATAGGTGAGGTCCAGCAAGGAGACTTCACCGCTGCCGAGCGCCAGCGCCAATCCATAAGTGCTGCCCTGCGTCAGTGTATTGATCCCCAGGCGGTGCGCCGTGCGCAGAATTGGCCCCAGGCCGATCAGGTTCGCCACTTGGACCGGCGGCACATTGTAGGAATTCGCCAGCGCATCGCGCACGCTGACCGGGCCGTGATACTGGCGGTCAATATTAACCGGGGTATACGGTTCGCCGCCGTTATCAAATTCAATCGGCACATCATACAGCATGGTAGCCGCTGTAATTCCATTCGGATAACCGGGCAGTGCGCCTTGCAAAAAAGCCGCAGTATAGACAATCGGCTTAAAGACGGATGCCGACTGGCGCGCGGCAACAGCCACATTAAAGCTGCCGTCAATGCCCTCGTTCCAGTAATCCACACTGCCTACCATCGCCAGAATCTCACCCGTCTGGGCACGCAGCACGACGGCGCTGGCATTGGTGACTTCTCGATCCACCCCCACCAGTTCCTGTGCATAGGGCGGCAGATAACTTGCCGCATCACAGGCTGTCCCCAGGCTGGTATTGCGCGTATAGGTCGCGTCGGCCCCATCCAGGCGTGTGACATAGGTTGCCGCCGTACATTCGGCTTGAAGCTGTAAATCGAGGTCGAGTGTGGTGTAGACACGCACCCCGCCGCGTCCCACCAATGTTGCGCCATCCAGTCCCAGGTCGTTAAGAATCGCTTCCGCTTCGGCCCGCGCATACAGGGCAAAATGAGGTGCCAGAATATAGTAACGATCTACCGGAGGGCGGACCGCTAATTGTTCCGCATAAGCGGTATCCGCCTGTGCCTGCGTGATATAGCCCTGTTCCGCCATCTTACCTAAAACCAGCCCCTGGCGATACTTCGCAGCATCGGGATTATCGACCGGGTTTTGCAGCGGGAACTGGGGAATCGCCGCCAACATGGTCGCCTCGGCCAGCGTCAGATCGCGGGCGGGTTTGCCAAAATACTGCTGGGCGGCAGCTTCGATTCCAACGGCCCATCCGCCGTAAGAAATGGTATTGATATACCATTCCATAATTTGATCTTTACTGTACAGACGTGAGATTTCGGCGGCCAGAATCACTTCTTTGATTTTGCGATCCACGCTGATCTCAGTGCGTTCTTCCGGGTCCAGCAGCACATTTTTAACAAGCTGCTGGGTGATCGTACTGCCGCCCTGAATCTGGTCCGATGTGAGGTTGGTCCACAGCGCGCGGCCCATACCTTGCAGGTCAAAGCCCGGATTGTCATAAAAGCTGGCATCTTCGATGGCAACCGTTGCGTCCACAAAATATTGTGGAACGGAATCCAAATCAATCCAGCGCCGGTCCCCACTCGGATCGATCACCTCGTAGATCACCGTTTGCCCGGTGCGATCATACAATTCGCTGGTCAGCGCCGCATCGTCGCGCGCCTTGACGATTTCATCTGGGGAGGGGAGTTGGCTGGCATAGTAGCGATAAACGATCAGAAGTACACCCGCCAGCACGACCGTTAAAACCAGCAGCAGTCCTAACAGCGCGACGAGTACCGCCAGTATCCATTTAATGACTTGCGGAGCGCTTACTCCCTGGTGTTGTCGTCGGCGGCGGCGTTGGCGGGCGACACGGGCCACATGCATGCTTATCATATGATTTTCTGCTATTCAAGCAGACTTTTTTCCTATGCGTAAATATACGGTTGTTGCTAATACTTGCCTACAGGCTCATATCAATATACTGAAAATTGTGCTAGACTAATGACATCAAATTCGCACGAATCAAATTCTAGGGTATGATAGCACGCTGTTCAAACACCTGACAAGTTTGGGCCACCTTGCTTACCGCTGTCGTTTGGGGAAGGGGCAGCCGTATGTCTTATACAGTAATGGTCATCGATGATGACCAGGATTTATTAGAACAGTTCAAGGATGGATTGCAGCTCAAAGGTTATGATGCTTTGACCTTTGGTGATGCGTCTCCCGCCTTGCTGCATATCCGTAAATATGGTCTCCCGCATCTCATCCTGATAGATTACCGTTTACCAGAGATGACAGGCTTTGAGTTAAGCAAAAAACTAAAGGCTTTGGGAGATATTCCCATTATTTTTATTTCTAAGAAAAATGATGCTGACTTGATAATCGAAGGCATAGAAAACTATGCGGACGATTTTGTGACCAAACCCTTCGATCTCCGCATTGTATTAGCTAAAGTTCAGCGTCTGCTCAGCCGCATCTATCGATTTGATTATGTTCAAATTCCACTCATCCAAATTGACGAAGATGTAATCATCGATTTTGGCAACAGTCGCCTGACCAAAAAAGATGAAGTGATTGCCCTGACACCAATTGAATGCCGTTTGTTACATATTTTGATGCGCAATGCCGGCCATATCGTGCCCTCCACCATGTTAATTTCCAGGGCATGGCCGAACGAAGAGGTGTATGAGGAAACACTGCGCGTCCATATGCATCGTTTGCGAAAAAAGCTCGAAAGTGATTTCCAGAATCCCCGTTATATTCAAACTGAGCGCGGAGTTGGTTATCGCTTTGCAGCACTGGACGAAGTGACTATTTCACAACTTGTACCGCTTCAGCAGTAAGTATGGATGCCATTCCAATTCAACCACAGCCTACGAGTGAAGATCTCCACCTTTTTCACACGTTGAGTTTGCTGGCTGCCCATGATCACCCCATCCACGAGTTACTCCAGCTTTTAAGCCAGCATCTGCGCGTTTCAGCCATCGATATTTTCCCATCCTCTGCACCACCGCCGCCGAGCACACGGTTGGTGATGGCCCCGTTGGCTCATCACACGATCTATTTGACTTTGCCGCCCGACCTCAGCGCGGCAGAGACAGCGGCGCGACTTTCCGTATTTATGCCCGTTCTCATCCTGGCAACCACAAAATCACAGAACATTGATATAAGCGCCGAGCGAGATCGTTTTGAGGCGGTTTTAGAAGCCACCAACGATGCTATCGTGCTCCTGACACCGGATGGGATTGTCGGCCTCATCACATCGCAGTTTGAGACATTTACCGGCCTTCCACGCCACCAGATCACCGGCCATTCGGTATCTGAATTGATCCATTTAATCGAAGCGCAGCCCGGCCTTAACACCCGGATGGCGAATTTGTTTCGAGCATTAGCCGATAACTGGAATGAAAGTTTGGGGGGCGAATTTGAGATCTCAACGGATTTTCAACACCGGGTTTTGGTCTGGTACAGTCTGCCTGTTTATTCGCAAAGCGGATCGCTGGTAGGGCGCATTTTTGCGTTCCGGGATGCGACTCATGAGCGCGAAGTTGACCGGATGCAAACCGAATTTGTAGCGCTGGTTTCTCACGAATTACGCACCCCGCTTACTTCGGTCAAAGGGTTTAGCGACCTGATTCTCGAAAATCATTCTAATACCCTGCATCCCGATGTGCGGGAATACATCGAAATTATTGCGGTCAATACGAATCGCATTATCGAGTCGCTCAACGATATTCTCGATATTACGCGCATCGATTCAGATCGGGTTGATTTGAAACCCTGCCGTTGTTCGTTAGCCGCCATCATCGACCAGGTCACAGACAGCCTGGAGCATCGGGTCAAGCGGCACGGCCATACCCTGCTGCTCGATTTGCAAACCGCGCTGCCGTTGGTGTGGGCGGATCAAACCCGGATGGCGCAGATCATCACTAATCTGCTGACCAATGCCATCAAATATACTATTGAACCGGGCCGCATTACCCTTCGCGCCCGATCCATTCAAAACAGCGATCAACTTCCCCCCGAAGCCCCGCGTGACCAGATGATTGTACCGTGTGTGATGGTCGCCGTTGAAGATACGGGCATAGGAATTTCGCCAGAAGAACAACAATGCCTGTTCAAGCGGTTCTACCGCACCGAAAGCAGCCGGCTGATCGGCGGCATTGGATTGGGCCTTGCCATTGTCAAGGCTTTTGTCGAGATGCACGGCGGGCGGGTCTGGGTGAAATCCACTGTAGGCCAGGGGTCTTGTTTTTCATTTAGCGTTCCTTTAGCCCCGCAGAATGCTATGGATTATTACCCGAACCTGAACTATAATAGTGAAACTGGTTTTGACAGCAGATGAGGAGCACTACCTGAGTCTATGGCAGCAAAACGTGTTTTAGTAGCTGAAGATGAAGCGCATATCCTGCTCCTGATCCAGCGCATGTTAGAAGGGGCCGGTTATGCCGTCTGCGCTACGATGAATGGGGGAGAAGCTTTCCGTTTGGCTCAACAAGAACGCCCAGATCTCATTCTGCTCGATATTATGTTGCCCGAAAAAAATGGGCTTCAGATTTGCCGCGATATTAAATCCGATCCCGATGCTCCGCCTATTATTTTGATCTCCGCTCTGGGGCAGCAGATTGATGTTGAAGCCGGGTTGGCAGCCGGAGCCGACGACTACATTATCAAACCCTTCTCGCCCCGCTCACTGATTGACCATGTAGAGCGAGCGCTGCTCGGCTGAAAAACGGGTTTCCCGTCGTAATGTGCCAAGCAGC
>CAYYNB010000131.1:5090-17112 GCA_964472565.1 uncultured Anaerolineaceae bacterium | reverse complement strand
AGCAACCGTTACAGGAGGCGGGTTCAAATGAAGACACTGGTGGTTTATGATTCGGCCTATGGCAATACCCAAAAGATTGCAGAGGCTATCGGCGCGGCATTGGCCGAGGCTGAAGTGCGGCATGTCCATGATGTAAAGGCGGAAGACCTCACGGGGTTAAAGTGCTTTGTGGTGGGGTCGCCTACGCAGAAAATGAATTTTACAGAGGGTATACGAGACTTTGTGGAGCAGATTCCAGCGAATGGACTAGCGGGCGTCAACGTGGCAACTTTCGATACGCGGATTGCGAACGACGATATGCGGACTTTGACCAAATCACCTCTTATGCGGTTTATCGTGAAATTATTTCTGCACCGTTATGCCGCCGAGCCACTCACGGCTGCGCTTCGGAAAAAAGCAGGTAAGAGCGTGATCAAACCCGAAGGTTTCTTTGTGACAGACACCAAAGGACCGCTGAAGGCAGGCGAACTGGAGCGGGCAACCGCCTGGGCACAGCAGATCGCCCAAGCGGTCACGCAGCAGCAAGGCTAAAACAGGCGAAGCTGCTGGTTCGGGCGCTGTCCATCCAGCAGCACATATTCCGAAACACGGCGCACATTGGCAACCCCAATAGCTTCCAGATCGTGCAGGGTGCGCAGTTTGCCACGCCGCCGCGCCGCCAGAATCCGCGCAGCACCTTTGACGCCGATACCCGGCACACGCATGAGTTCCTGCTGCGAAGCGGCGTTAATTTCGAGCGGGGCGTGGGCCAGCACTTCATCAGCCCAGGCGCGCTTCGGATCGATATCCAGCGAAAGATGGCCGTTGGGTGCAAATGACATTTCCTCGACACTGAACTGGTAATCGCGCAGCAAGAAACTGGCCTGATAGAGCCGGATACGGCGGCGATCATCAGTGGGGGCGTGGTTATCGAGCGGGGTTTCCTCCACCGGATGGAAGGCGGAAAAGTAGGCGCGAGCCAGCCCCGCATGACGGTGCAGATATTCCGTGGTACTCAATAACTCTACGTCGGATTCACCCGCCGGACCGACCACAAATTCGGTGGTGCTGCTGGCGCGAAGCTCGCCGCCGCTGGCCTGGCGCATCTGTTCCACCCAATGCAGCCGGGTGAGGAGTTCGTTTTCAAATTCCTTGCCGGGGGCGATGGCGTCCAGGCGTTGGGCGTTGGGAGCTTCCAGATTGATCGAGACGCGATCCGCGAGACGCATAGCCTGCTGCACCTGATCTATTTCTGCACCGGGCATGATCTTCAGATGCATGTAGCCCTGATAACCGTATTTCTCACGCAGGATCGCCCCGGTGTCCAGAATTTTGTCCTGGCTGGGGATGCCGCCGCGAATGATGCCGGAGGAGAGAAACAGACCTTCGACAGCCCCGGCGCGATAGAGAGACATAAAGCCCTGCGCCATTTCGTCGGGGGTCAGGGTATAACGTTTCATGGCGGAACGCCCCGCCCGGAAGGGACAGTAAAAACAGTTTTTTTCGCAGGCGCTGGTCATCAGGGTTTTGAGAACCGGCATACGACGATTCCCGGCCTGGACTTCAGTTATACAGCCGCTCAAATCGGGCAGATTCTGCGGATTCTTATGCGAACGAACCGGGCGTTCGCGCTGCGGTGCATCCCCCACAGATTCGAACCCGGTTGTCCCTTCAAGGGTCTTGAGCAGATCGTGACCATCCATTTTGCACCCATCCGGCAATTGGCAAGCGTTACAATTGCTATTATACCGAACTTTTGTTCTAGGTGCAAAATATCAGCCGGGCAGGTCTTTGCGCAGCGCGTAGACGGTGGTTTGGTCGGGGAGCAGGGTGGGACCGCTGATGATGCGGTAGCCCATCCGCTGCCAGAAGCGGCAGCCGCCTTCGTTGTTGACCTGCACACCCGACAAAATCGCACTGAGGGCATTATGCTGGATGAGGTCGTTTTCTACCGCGCGAACAATGGCGGTTCCCAGCCCGGCGGCGCGGTGCGGTTGGGCGATCATCAGGAGTTCGATAAACGCGTGATCCGGTAAGCCTTCAAAGTGATGCGGTATTACATCCACGACACCGATCACCTCGCCAACCGGGTTCAGAATGCAGCAGAAATCCCCATTTTGAGCGCGGGAGAGTTCCCAATCAGCCTCAACCATTTTGAGCGAGGCATGGGGATTGGGTCCGAGCGCTAAAAAGTCTTCACACTGGCGGTAGACTTCGAATACAGCCGGGAGATCATCCGGCGTGAAGGGGCGGATGGTAAAACGATCCGTTTTGATGTTCACAGCGGCAGATTGATGTAAAAGGACGTACCGCGATTATGGCCTTCGCTCTCGACCCAGATACGCCCGCCATGCGCTTCGACCAAAGCCTTCGCAATGGACAGGCCAATGCCCATGCCACCGTGCCGCCGCGTCATGTGATCTTCGACCTGATAAAACTCTTCAAAAATGCGGGTTAACTGATCCTGTGGGATGCCGATTCCGGTGTCGCTGATGATGATCCAGACGGCGCGCGGCTTACGCTGAAAACTTAAGGTGATTTCACCGCCGCTGGGGGTAAATTTGATGGCGTTGTTAAGGATGTTGGTCAGCGCCATACCCAATTTGATACGATCCACGACCACCACCAGACTCATATCGGGCATGGTGACTTTCAGGCGGTGGCCCTTCGCTTCGGCTAAACTGCTGACATCGTTCTGAGCCGCCTGGAAGATCGCGCTCAGCGGGATGTGCTCGCGGGTTAATTCGGACTCGCCCAACTTGAGATAACGTAAGTTGGTCATATCTTCGATCAGATTGCGCATGCGGATCGCGCTGTTGAGCACGGCATTCGCATGTTCGCCAATTTCCCCCTTTGCATCTTCTTTCAGAAAGGTTGCATACCCCAAAATGACGCTCAAGGGTGTGCGTAATTCGTGGGAGGCGATGGCGATAAAGTCGTTTTTGAGCTTATCCAGTTGATCAAGCTCGTCATAGGCGCGCTGAATTTGCTCGACCAAACGGGAATTGGTAATGGCAACCGCCGCCTGGGATGCCAGGATCAATAAGCTGCGGCGATCATCGTCGGACCATTTGCCCTCGCGCTTATTGACCGCTTCCAATACGCCGATTGACTGGTCACGGAAGCGCATGGGGACTCCGATCAGAGAGCGGGTTTCGAAGCCGCTTTGATCATCTGCCTGACGATAATGGCGGGGATCGGAGGCGACATCATCGAGCACAATTGCCCGGTTTTCACGCAGGATGGTGCCTGCCAGACTGCCATCTAACGGCACCGGAATTTTCAGTAAATCTTTGGCGACGGGACTGCTGCTCGTCGAGGCGACAAAATGCAGTTCATTGGAGTTGCGATCATAGAGCATGATCGAGGCGGATTCCGCGCCGGTGATTTCGGCGGCGTGATCCATAATGAGTTCGAGCAGCACGCGCAAATCGAGCGTCGAGTTGATCACCAAACTCGCTTCAACCAAGCGATTCAGGCGACGAATTTCTTTTTCCTGCGCCTCTAGCGTGGGGGGATACTCGACCATAGGTGTATACCTTATCAGCTAAGACTGCGCCATATGAAGACTACTCCTTTCCTTTGGAAAAGGAGCATGGTGGCAGCACCAACAGGGTGACTTGGATCAGCCTAAGAACTACTTTTAATCGTACACAATAGTTCGGTGGAGAGCAATTAGAAGGTTATAAACGATTGACTACTGAACTACCCAATCAAAATTTTCAACAAGGGATATAAATTCTTAAATAGTAGTAGTAGGGACTGTTGATATGTTGATAACTCGGCACCAATCGCAGTCAAACAGTACTCTAACCGCTCTATCTGGGGGTACCGGCTCGATTATACCCCCAGATATGGGATTATGGCCGGCAAAAAGTTATCAACAGGGCTGTTGATAACTCAGAAAAGTTATCGACAGTTCAAAACGGTTAAATTTGAACGAATCACGCTATTACAGAGGGCGAATCCTGTATGTGGGGGCGTGTGGGCGAGGATAAACGCCAGATATGGGGGTTGGGTTAATTGTGTGGGAAAGTGTGGGATAAAAAGTTATCAACAGGTTATCCACAGCATGAGGTGAGTTATCAACAGGTTATCGACAAGTTATCAACAGGTTATCCACAGAACGAATGAGCGGATTCGGGTGCAGCACGACAAATAAAAAGAGACCTGACGGTCCCTTTTTTCGGTTGAGGAGCCTAACGATTAGGGCAGCAAGTTGAGCTGGCGGCGGATGGCGGCAACTTCTTCGCGCAGATCATTATCGGCGGCGACTTCTTCGGCTATCTTCTGATAACCGTGCAGCACGGTGCTATGGTTGCGCCCCCCCAGGGCTTCGCCGATTTCGGGAAGCGAGGCTTCGGTTTCTTCGCGGGCAAGGTAGATCGCTATGTGGCGCGCCCGCACAACGTCTTTGGTGCGGCGTTTGCCTAACAGATCGTCCAGCGACAACTGATGGTAGGTGGCGGTGGCTTCGAGCACTTCGTCTAACTTCGCGGCACGGCGGGCTTTGGCGGGACGTTGTTGGGGCCGCGCGGCGGCAGTGGCATGGATGACCTGCCGGGCCAACGACAAGGTAAGCGGCTGGCGAGACAGATCTGCACGGGCCAGCACCTGGGTGAGCAGTCCCTCTAATTCGCGGATATTGGAGGTTTCATATTCGGCTAAAAACTGGGCGACCTCACCAGGAAGATCAGTTCCCTGTGCCGCCGATTTTACTTCCAAAATGGCTAACCGCGTTTCGTATGCGGGGGGCTGGAGGTCCGCAATTAATCCACCTTCAAAACGAGAACGTAAACGCTCATCAAGTTGGGATATCTGACGAGGAGCGAGATCCCCCGCAACCACTATTTGACCGCCCCGGCTGAAAATTTCATTGAAGGTGTAATAAAATTCTTCTTCGGTGCTGGGTTTTCCGGCCATAAACTGGATGTCATCCACCAGCAGGACATCCACGTTACGATAGCGATCCCGGAATTCGGCTGTCTTTTTGGCGCGAATAGCCATCACCAGTTCGTTGGTAAAAGCTTCGGCGGTGGTATATAGAACGGCGCGATCATCGGCTTCGCAAAGATGGCCGATGGCCTGCAAAAGATGGGTTTTACCTAACCCGACTCCCCCATGAATATAGAGGGGGTTGTAATCGGCGTCTTCAGATTCCGCAACCGCACGCGCCGCTGCATAAGCAAACTGGTTGCTATCACCTGCGACAAAGGTGTCAAAGGTGTAGCGGCGGTTGAGCGGTGTGTGAAACGGATTCGCGGCGGGTTGAGGCTTCTTTATAACCGGCGTGTCCCATTCGGGAAAATACAAATCGTCTGCTTCTTCTTCCTGTGCTTGCAGCGCTTCCCGGATGGCTCGTTCCACGAGCGAAGAATTTTCGGCCCGTACTTCGGTTTGATCCTGGTAAACCGTATTGGTGGTTGGGGTATCCCAAAGGGAACCGGGCAGCGGACGCAGGGTACGGTGCGCCGGTAACTGGACCACGTAATTAACTTTAACTGAACGGCCCAGGATCGAGGTGAGAGTCCGCGTGATCAGGTGGTTGAGATGTTTTTCCAACCAATCCTTAGCATAAGCATGTCGCACGCGGATCACGAATTCTCCATCCTCATACGCCATCACGTCCGACCCTTTGAGCCAGGTGTCGAAGGTGGCGCGGTTGAGTTGAAGTTGAAGCTGGCCTAATGTCGCTTGCCAGGCATCCCGTGCGGATAACATAAGTTTGGCCCTATTTTCAGGAAGTGCAAAACCAATATCAACTATAGGCCCACCACAGGCGGCCTATAACAAGCATGTATATGATTGAACTATGACGATCCGTGCAATGGAGCGTGAAAACCGATCTCATCTCGCCAGATGGGAGATACCTACCGGCTCCACAGAGGATGTCTAACCCCTTGACAGTAAAACCATTTTAACAAACTGATCGGGCCGGGGTCAATCAAAATGGGACCCAAAATGGAAAGTTTTAAGGTTGGGTTTGGAATTCACAGAGTCGCAAAATAGAAAGTTTTGAAAGAGGGAAGACTCCTATTGAGTCGTAGGGAGTCCAACCACCAGATATGGGGGTTTAAGAGTCCTGTATCCGCCAGATATTGGGATTCGCCACGAGTCAAGAGGTATTCGCAATTTCTAACCTTAAAATTTTGGGGGCGTTCGAAATTTTTAACATTCGGATTCTATTCCCGAAGTGGGTTATGTGGGATTCTGAATAAAAAAAGCGCTCAGAATTTTTAATATGAGCGCAGGCACAGCAATAATAGTACGCAGCAGTAGAACTTAACCCAGGCGATCTTCACCGGGCAAGCCATAAATATAGGAACGGCGCTTGGCGTCGAGCGCCATGGCCAACGTGGTATCCTCACGCGTATTCCAGGTCACGAAGATATCCTGAATGAAACTATGGATCAGTTCATAGGCCAGGGCTTCAAAGTCTGTGCCTTCAATATCGGCCTGCTGTTTGGGCCAACCGTAACCCCACGCAAACCAGGAGCGATCCTGAAACAGGATGAAGTCATAAAACGCCCGGCCCTGGGGATCGTCGGTTAAAAAGACGGCAATCCGCGCACATTGTTCTTTAAACTGGACAGGGGGAATACGGGCTTCGTCGGATTGGTTGGGGCGAGCAAAGCCCAACATGGGCACAAAGATAATGCTCCAATCCTCGATAAACACCTGCAAGCCTTCACGGGCACCACCCGCCGGATGCGCGATGCGGCGCGACTTCCCCACCCCGGAAATGTTCTGTTGAACGAGTTCAGCGAGAACCTGTTCAATCGCGTAAAACAACTTTTCGGAGAATTCTTTAAGAATCTGTTGTAAGACGGCCACCGACTCTTCACGCTGGACCATCAACTTTTGCATCGACTCGACGAATACCTGTCGTTCTTCCTGTTCCACGACAACCTCCTACCTGATGCTGCTTATCCGAACAGGATTCTGAATGAAAATGCGAGGATTGGCAAGCTGCGCCCTACAAATAAATACCCCCTCTCAAAGAGAAGGGGCATGAACCAGCAGTCTGTTCAGCGTGAGATCAGCCTTAGCCATGCCGCTGCATAAAACGGCGCAAACGTTCGAGGGCTTCTTCGATTTTATTATAATCGGTGGCGTAACATGCGCGGACGAATCCGGCTCCGCAAGCCCCAAAAGCCGTACCGGGAATCACGGCGACCTGTTCTTCCGCGAGGAGCGTTTCGGCAAAGGTCTGCTCGCTCATACCCGCCGCGCGAATGTCGGGAAAGGCATAAAATGCGCCGCGCGGCTCAAAACAGGTCAAACCCAGTTCGTTGAAGCCATTGACGATCAGTTGGCGGCGGCGATCATATTCCCGCCGCATACGCTCGACTTCATCATCAACCTGATTGAGGGTCTGTGAAATGGCGATCTGAGCCGGAGTAGGCGCAGACATAATGGTGTACTGATGCACTTTGCGCATGGCAGAGAGCAGCGCGGAGGGGCCAACCGCATAGCCCAAACGCCAGCCGGTCATGGCATGGCTTTTGCTGAAGCCGCCTAAGACGATGGTTCGCTCGCGCATGTTGGGCAAGGTACTAAAATGGGTATGCTCGATTCCATAGACCAACCGATCATAAATTTCATCGGAGATCACCAGCAGATCGTATTTTTCGGCAATCCGGGCAATTTCGGCCAGCCGTTCACGGGTCATCACCGCACCGGTGGGGTTGTTGGGATAACCGATTAGAATCGCCTTCGTGCGCGGGGTAATGGCAGCTTCGACATCGGCCCCTGTTACCTGGAATTCATTTTCGGGATAGGTGTCAATTGTGACGGCGACCCCATTGGCGAAGGCCACTTCGGGGGCGTAGGATACAAAACTGGGCTGGGGAACTATGACTTCATCACCCGGATTGATAGTTGCGGTGAGGATAAGATAGAGCGCTTCACTGACGCCTACCGTCACGAGGATTTCTTCTTCCGGGTTGTATGCGATCCCATAAAGCCGCTGGAGGTACGTGGAGATCGCCTGACGGAGTTCAATGGTCCCACTGTTACTCGTATAATGGGTGTGGCCCTGTTCTAATGATTCCATCCCGGCCCGCAAAATGGCGGGAGGGGTGACAAAATCGGGTTCGCCGATACCTAATGAAATGACTTGATCCATCGTGGCGCTAATATCAAAGAAGCGTCGAATGGCGGACGGGGGAACAGACTGGACACGATTGGAAACAAAATCGCGCATAAAACTGGCTCCTGATGACAGTATTTTAGGTGAGTATACCAACCCCATCCATTTTGGCTATGGCGATTGGACCTAAACGGTCTATCATTAGGTTGCACATTACTCGTGGGGGCTATAAACTAATCGACGATAGAACTCCATTCGGATAAGGAAATGACCGTGCGCTCTGTACACCGTTTGATTTTTGTTCTGGTGGTTATTCTGCTGCTGGCAGCTTGCGGAAAATCGGATTCCAAGTCATCGTCTGATTCGGATCAAGGTGCGCCTCATTATGTCGCGGATCGCGCGGTAACGGAGGCCGTTACGGGCGATACGGCCCAGGTGTCAGAAGCTACACCGGGGGAGCCGCTCGCGGCACTGGTGAATGGTGCGCCGATTACCCTGGCTGAATTTGAGCGTGAACGCGCGCGGATCATGCAGTTTCAGCAGGTCGAACCGGCTACGGCTGAGGCGTTCGATGCGATGGTGCTGCAAGGAATGATCGAACAAGTGTTGATCGAACAGTATGCAGCCCAACAGAATATTGTTGTGACGGATGCTGAAATCGATGTTGAATTGGCCGCCCAGGCAGAACTGGCGGCGGCGAGCGGAATCACGCTGGAAGATTATATCGGCCAACAGCTTTACACGATGGACGAGTATCGGGATGCGCAGCGCAAAGTGCTGCTGGCAAACAAGGTCCGCGATGTGATCACGGCCAATGTGCCGACCACAGCGGCCCAGGTGCATGCCCGCCATATTCTGGTTGCTGATGAAGCGACTGCCCGTTCGCTGATCGATCAGTTGAACCAGGGGGCGGATTTTGCACAACTCGCGTCGGACTATTCGCTTGACCAGACATCGGCGCGCACGGGTGGTGATTTGGCGTGGGTGAGCGAAGGCGATTTGTTGCAACCCGAAGTGGAAACGGCGATCTTCTCTATGCAACCGGGGACGCGCAGTACGGAGCCGGTTCGCAGCACATTGGGGTATCATGTGATCGAAGTTTTGGAACGCGTCGAGGGCCGTCCGCTGGATCAGGCATCATTGGCTGAAAAACGGAATCAAGCATTTCAGGCCTGGATGCGAACCCAATATCAGGCAGCGGATGTTCAGCGGTTTGTGGGATCTGATCCCATCAGCTAACCAGGAGAAAAACAACGATGGACAGCGGGCGCTTCTTTTTTAACTTTGTGACCCTGATTTTTGTCAGCTTGACGGTTGTTGTCCTGGTGATCGTCCTGGCGGTGGCTGCCGGGTCAATGGACTCGCCGATCTGGGCGGCAAACGAAACCGAAGCGCCACTACCGACGCTGCTGCCCACGAATACGCCCATTATGGGGATTCCGACATTGACTCCGAGCGCAGCAGCGCCTGTGATGGAGACACCGCCAGCAACTGAGATGGCTGAAGAATAAGGACAAGACAGGGGAGACGAAAATGGGCGGCGGGCGATTCTTTTTTAATCTACTCACACTGCTTTTTATCGCGCTTACGGTTGGGGTCGGGATAGTGGTTCTGGCGATTGCGGGCGGCTCGATGGAACCGCCGTTTTGGGCAGCGGAGGAAACCCATGAGCCGCTGCCGACATTTGTGCCCACCGGTACGCCAATCGCGGGGATTCCTACGCTGACGCCGAGCAATACGCCGCCTGCGTCGAATACGCCGACGGCAACCATTACGCCGACCAGCACCCAGACGCTCACCCCCACGATCACCAATACGCCAGGGCCGACAGCAACCAAAACATTACGCCCCACCTTTACGGCTTCGCCAACCTTAACGTCTGTGCCGCCGACCAATACGCCGACGACGACGCTTACCTTTACGCCTTCGCACACACCGACCTTCACGCCATCTCCTACCGGACCAACGCCGACGCAGACCAATACGCTGTCGCCTTATCCGTTCATCATCCAACCGGGATCGCTGGTCGTGCGGGACAATTATCTGAACGGCGCGGCGTGTAACTGGCAGGGATTCGCGGGACAGGTGATCAATGATCGCGGCGAACCCGTCCTGGGATTGCAAGTCCGGGTATCGGCGGAGGGGCTGACCGATCTGTTCACAATTACCGGAACCAATACCATTTATGGTCCGTCCGGGTGGGAAATTGGCGTTGATACCAAGCCCAACGGCGGGCGGTATACGGTGACGCTCCTTTCCGGTGGGGTCCAGGTATCTCCGACGGTGGAAGTCGTTTTCCCGAATTCATGCCAGCAAAACCTGGCTATCGTGAATTTCGTCCAGACGCGCCCCATCCAGTAAAATTACTCGCAAAGGGGCGAGCATGGAGCAGTCTTCGCGATCATCGGTCTATGATATTTTCACTGTGATTTTTTTCATCCTGACGGTGATTGTCGCCGCCGGGGTGGTTTTGATCATTAATGATCCTTCGACGGCGATCAACCCTTTCCCGGTACCACCGACATCGACGATTGCGATCATTCCCACGCGGGAACCAACCGCAACCCCCACGCTGACGCCGACGATCACGAATACACCAACTGAAACTCCCACACCGACGGCAACCAGTACGGCAACGAATACACCGACACCGACCCAGACCCCAACCCCAACGAATACGCCGACGCCCGTTATGGCGGCACCGCAGGAGCAACTGCCGACGCTGGCGGTTACGACCCTCGCCCCTTCTTCGCTGGATGATGGCAGCGGAGGTGGGGTGCCAGGAACGGGGGGGCAGAATGTGTTAGAAGCGACCCAGTCGCCGTTCCCCTTTACCGCTTCGGAGCCGCGTTATGAATCGAATACCAACGAACAAGGTTGCCAGTGGTTGAGCATTGCAGGGATGGTCAAAGACCTGAGCGGGACACCCATCGAGGGGCTGGCGATTCAAATTAGCGGCGAGAACTTCCAGCAAATGGCATTTTCCGGTTCAGCCGCGCGATGGGGTAGCGGTGGGTTCGAATTTACGCTGGGCGCTGCACCGCGCAGCCTCACTTTTAGCTTGCAGTTGATGGGGGAAACCGGCGGGGCCGTATCGGAGGTAATCGTGGTCGAAACCGGGAACACTTGCGAGACCAACGTAGCGATAGTAGAGTTTATACAGAATCATCCTTACTAATTTGCGGGGGGTAATGCTGTGTCTGATAAAAACCGTTTGAGCAGTGGGGTCGCTGGTTTAGACGAGATGCTCGGCGGCGGCTTTGTTTCCCAATCCGCTATTCTCGTGCGCGGCGCGCCCGGCACCGGAAAAACCACATTCGGCCTGCAATATTTACTGGATGGTGTGCGCCGGAACGAACCGGGACTGTTTATTACCTTCGAGGAATTTCCTCAATCGCTGTACCGGGATGCGGCCAGTGTCGGCTGGAATCTGCCTGAAATCGAACAAGAGGGCAAGCTCCATTTGTTGTTTACGTCGCCAACCGTGCTGCTCAAAAGCTTGGCTACGCCTGACAGCAACATTTTGCGCGGCATTCAGGAATTTGGTATTCAGCGCGTGGTGGTGGACAGTCTGACGCATTTTACGCAGAGCATTCGCAACCCCCAGGAACTGCGACAGGTGTACCATCAGGTGATCAGCGCGCTGCGACGTGAAGGCACAACCGCGATGTATCTGGCGGAGGAAATGCGCTCGGATTACAGCACGCAGGAAAAAGGCCGCTTATCGTTTGTGGTCGATAACATCATCATTCTGCGCTATCTTGAAATTGACAGCGCCATTCAGCGGGCGGTGGTGGTCTTAAAAATGCGGTCATCGGCCCATGATAACAGCATTCACAGCTATACCATTGGCGCGAACGGAATTAAGGTGGGTAAACGACTGGAAGGGAAAAGCGGACTGCTGAGCGGGTTGATCACACGCAATATTATCAGCCCGGTGCAGTAAGCTGC
>CAYYNB010000131.1:0-4990 GCA_964472565.1 uncultured Anaerolineaceae bacterium | reverse complement strand
GGATTTGCGGTTGACAGTCCGCCGCGAATCGGCTAAGATTTCACTCACGATCACCTGTCAGCCTCGCGGTAGATTGCTGGCAGACTGCTCGGACCGGGCCCTGCGCGGCAGGGCGTCCGAATTGTGTCAGGACCGGAAGGTAGCAGCACTAAGGATTTAACCCTGGGTGCCGCAGGAGCGCCTGGCCCGAGCAGTCTGCTTTCAATCGCCGTTTATTTTTTCCGAGAGGTATCGTGGTACGGTTTTCACGCTGGCGCGTTACGTTAGCGGTACTGATTTTAACAGTGCTCATCTTCACCCCACTGGCGATTTATCGCGTTACCCATACGGCGGTGACACTTGATGTGGGGGGACAGGTCCGGCGGATGAATACAGGAGCCGATACTGTCGGGGAACTGTTGAATGAGGCACAAGTTCTGCTTGACCCCCAAGATATTGTTCACCCCGATTCTTCCACCCGGCTACGCGATGGCATGACAATTACGGTCCACAAGGCTGTTTTGGTCGCGGTTGAGGTTGATAATTCCGTTTACTATGTGCGGACGCAGCAGCGTAATCCATTGGATATTTTAAGCGAACAGGCTATCGACGTTGATGCACATGATATTTTGCGGGTAGATGGGCAAACATTCACCCCAAAGCAGGTGATGGCGAAAACGTGGACGCTGCCGCCCGATCATATTCAGCTTCAGCGCAGCATGATGCTCAACATTGTTGACAGCGGGCTAACTCAGGTGATTTACACCACTCATCTGAATGTGGGCCGCGCACTGGATGAGGCGGGAGTCAGTTTGTTTCTGGCGGACGCGGTTACACCAGCTTTTAGCGCCCCCATAGAAAACGGGATGACGGTGCAAATCGAGCGTTCGGTGCCCGTAACGGTCGAGGTCGATGGATATGTGTTCAACACGCGGTCACACGGTCCGACGGTTGGTGATGCGCTGGCGGCGATTGGTGTCGCCCCTATCGGTCAGGATTACACTAGACCCACATTAGAAACGCGCATCGAGGCGGGAATGATTATCCATGTGGTGCGGGTGACTGAAAAAGTCCAGGTCGAACAGCAGCTTATCTCCTTTTCTACCGTCTATAGCCCAGACTACAATCTACCCAGGGGCGAAGAAATACTGCTTCACGAGGGGGTGCCGGGTGTCCGCGAACAATATGTGCTGGTGCATTACGAAGATGGGCGCGAAATTGAGCGCACCCTGATTGAGGAGCGAATGGTGCAGCCGCCCGTGCCGCGCCGGATCGCCATTGGTTTTCTGCCTCGAAATGAGTAATCTGATGAATGATCGACAACTGCTGGACTCCCATGCGATTACACCCAAGAAGAGTCTCGGCCAAAATTTTTTACACGATCCGAATACGCTCGAAAAAATCGTAGAGATAGCCGATCTGTCACCGGAAGATACCGTCTTAGAGGTGGGACCGGGCACAGGTAATCTGACGCGCATCCTGGCGCGTGAGGCCAAACGGGTGATTGCAGTTGAACTGGATGACCGGCTGATTCCGCTTTTGCAGAAACAATTGGCCGATTATCCGAATGTTGAGCTGGTGCGAGCGGATATTCTGGCGGTGAAAATTGCCGATCTGGTGGGGGACCAACCCTTCACGGTGGTGGCAAATGTGCCCTATTACATCACCAGCGCCATCCTGCGCCACCTGTTGGAGTCGATTCCGCATCCGAAACGGATTGTGGTGACGGTGCAGCTTGAGGTCGCGGAACGTATGGTGGCAACGCCGGGCGATATGAGCCTGTTGGCCGTCAGTGTGCAATATTATGGTTATCCACAACTGGCACTGCGATTGAATCCAGCCGTGTTTTGGCCGAGACCGGATGTTGATTCGGCGGTGGTGCGGATTGATGCATCTGATCAACCCACCGTTGATGTACCTGACGAACACCTGTTTTTCCGTGTGGTACGAGCGGGGTTCAGCCAGAAACGCAAGCAACTTCGGAATTCGCTGAGTGCCGGACTGCATATCGATAAAAATCGGGCTGATGATCTGCTTACCCAGGTGGGAATTGAGCCGCAGCGCCGCGCGGAAACTCTGAGTTTGGACGAATGGGCGGCCCTGACACGAGCGGTAGCCGGTTAATTTAACGACACTAACCGTCCCTCAGCAAACGCATCGAATCCAACGGTATCTTCGCCCTGGGGGATCACTTTGATGGTAAGGGCTAATGACTCGCCGGGGGCAAGCTGCTGGTTTGGATCAAGCATCACCTCCCGAAAGCCTGTGACCTGCCCTTCGCGATCTAACAGTGTCATCGTGACTACAATACGGTTGGCTGGCTGCTGGCTCCGGTTGACGATGGATAAACTAACCTGATATTGATCCAACACAAAAGTTCCAGATACACGGCTGAGGGACAAATTGGCATAATCCTGCGTGAGATTAGACCGTTCCAGCCCATTTTTTACATAGGCGTACTGGCGGGCATAATTTCGGGGAATTTGATCAAACAGCACCCGGTAAGGTCCGGCGGCACCGGGCGGAATAACAGCCCGCGCGACCTGTGTTTCACCACTGGCAAGCACCTGTCCATTATTCGCCAATAATTGGACCACGACTGTCACCTGTTCGACAGGCGATGGCATCGCGTTGTAGACCTGCCCCAGGCACACCAAACTGCCGACAGAAGTTTCATAACAAACAGGGCCAGTTACATTCAGATAAAAAATAACGGGGGATAGGGTATCCACCGGGACAACGGTATTGAGCGGCCAGACGGGCGGGGTCAGGGAAGGAGGTAGCAGGGTATAACCCCAAAGGGGTAAGGTCGGTTCTGGAGCCGGTGGGGGAGTCTGGTCCGATGACCACAATTGTCCACCCCCGGCTACCAAGACACCGAACCAAAGCCACAGCCCCCGCCAGCGTTGCCGTTGCATCTGGGGAGCAGAAATCCCTCATTTTCCAAAATTTCACCGCATTATCCCACATTATAGCGGATGTACGGCTTGTGGATAGAGAAAAATTTCCTATTTTGCGTAACGATGCTGTAAGGAAATGTGAAGATATATTTCTGCCGCAATTTTTAGGCAAGGCTGTGCCCCTATTTTCTTGACCCCATTCCCTCTTACCCCTTTTCTGAGGGGAGGGGAGTCAAACCGGATCGATACATTTCTTGGGCTGGTCTAAAGTCCTGCCTGAATGCCGTTGTATAAGCTGCACAAATTTTCCCGCAGCGGCGCAATTTGATCTTTGCTCTGTTAGTCGTTTGTGATACAATGCTACATTAACATTGTCTTGGGCAATGTATCTGGAAATTTAGCTGTGAAATAGCGTGTCAAACGACTCCGCAGACAAACCTCCCTCTTATAGTCCACCAAACACAACAGGGCTGGCTGAGAAGCTGGTCAGTTTGTTTATGGCAAAAGGCAATCACCTGTGAACAAAAGCTTGACTGGGGCGCTGGTACTGGGCGGAATTATTCTGCTTAATGCCTTTCTCAAAATGTCCTATGTGGCACTGATTAATGCGCAAAAATCGCGCCTGAAAGAAATGGCGGAAGACGGAAATTTACGGGCAGGTCAGGCCTACCGGCTGGCGAATGATGCATCGCGCCTGTTGGCTTCGCAACAAATCGCGGACCTGCTGCTGCGGTTTGTTATCGCACTGGTGGCATCGGTCACATTTGCGCCTGCGCTGCGCGATGAATTACTGCATCAGGGGATGGATAACACGCTGGCGAATAGTTTGGGATACGGCGTGGTTATTCTCCTTACGACGGTAATCACGCTGCTTTTTGGCGAAATGTTACCCTCCAATATCGCAGTAGGGCATGCTGAAACGATTGCGATATGGTCGGCGGGGACGATCAATATGCTGGCGCATGGATTAGCGCCTATGCTGCGCCTGCTCCAATGGGTCAGCGGACAGTTTGCCGCGCCGTTTGTCGGCCACACCAATTCGGCTATGGTCACTGAAGAAGAGATCAAAATGCTGGTTGATGCCGGCTCGGAAGATGGCGTGATCGAAGATGAAGAAAAAGAGATGATCTTTTCGATCTTTCAGCTTGGTGACACCCTGGCGCGCGAAGTGATGGTGCCGCGAATTGATCTGGTCGCACTCGACAGCGAGACTCCGTTTGATCAAGCGCTGTCCAAGATCATCGAGGCGGGGCACTCGCGTATTCCGATTTATGAGGAAAATATCGACCATATCAAGGGGTTGTTATACGCCAAAGATCTGCTGGTCTATCTGCGGGATGGAGATCGCAACCGCCCGATCAAGGATATGCTGCGCCCGGCCTATTTTGTGCCCGAATCAAAAAAGGCTGTCGATCTGCTGGCCGAATTGCAGCAGCGCAAAGTTCATCTGGCGGTTGTGGTTGACGAGTACGGCGGCACAGCGGGATTGGTGACGCTGGAAGACCTGATCGAAGAAATCGTGGGTGACATTCGAGATGAGTACGATTTCAACGAGGAAGAAGATTACCAGCAGGTGACGGAAAATGAGTATATCGTAGACGCGGGGATGGATATTGACGACATCAACCGTCTACTGGACATCAACCTGCCTACCGATGAGAGCGATACGCTGGGGGGGTATATCTTCAGCACGCTGGGTAAAGTGCCCGTCGAAGGCGAACAGATTGAAGATGAACATATCGCGATGGAAGTGTTAAATATTGTGGACCGGCGTATTCGTAAAATTCGGGTGGTGCGCAAGCCCTCGTTGGTCGAACTGGAAGATTCGCGGGAGGAACCCGCCGCTGCGCCGGATTAGGCTGCGTCACTATTTTGATTACCCCATCTTCCCTTGCCCCTTCCCTTATACCCACAAGTCGGGGTAGAGCGAAAAATTAACGGGGCAATTCGTGAATTCCCCCTACGAGGAGCCGTTGATCTGCACCTCAAAAGATGTGGGTAATGTTTAGCCGCGCGCAGAGAAAGGGGAGTTATTTCCTTGGATCGGTCTTAGTGCTGTTGCAACCGTTCGAGCTGGACACGAACGCTGTCATCATGCGGGAAAATTTCGC
>CAYYNB010000130.1:7170-17206 GCA_964472565.1 uncultured Anaerolineaceae bacterium | reverse complement strand
ACCCGCAGCTCAAGGGCGTGCTGCCGACCAACTATGGCCGTAACGATCTCGACAAGCGCCGGTTGGGGGAACTGATCGACCTGATCGGCACCATTGGCTTGGGGGATGCCGAAAGCCGCTCCAAGGACATTCTGGGGAAGGTGTACGAATATTTCCTGGGCCAGTTTGCCGCCGCCGAAGGCAAAAAGGGTGGCGAATTTTACACCGCGACATGTGTAGTGCGCGTGCTGGTTGAGATGCTCGAACCCTACCGGGGCCGCGTGTACGATCCCTGCTGCGGATCAGGCGGCATGTTCGTGCAGTCGGAAAAATTCATTGAGGCGCACGGCGGCCAACGCGACGCGATCTCCATTTTCGGGCAGGAATCCAACCCGACCACCTGGAAACTGTGCAAAATGAACCTGGCGATTCGGGGGATCGACCCCAACCTTGGCCCGTATGCGGCGGACTCGTTCCACAACGATCTGCACCCCGACCTGAAAGCCGACTACATCCTGGCGAACCCGCCGTTCAATATGAGCGATTGGGGCGGCGATCTGCTGGCGGAGGATGTGCGCTGGCGCTATGGCGCGCCGCCGACCGGAAACGCCAACTTCGCCTGGGTGCAGCATATGATCCACCACCTGAAACCCACCGGGCGCGCGGGCTTTGTACTGGCGAACGGCTCGATGTCCACCAACACCAGCAGCGAAGGCGCAATCCGCCGGGCCATCGTCGAGGCCGATCTGGTCGATTGTATGATCGCGCTGCCGGGGCAGTTGTTCACCAACACGCAGATTCCGGTGTGTCTGTGGTTCCTCAACCGGGCCAAGCCCGCCCACCGGCAAGGGGAAACGTTGTTCATCGATGCGCGGAATATGGGCACCTTGATAAGCCGCGTGCGCCGCGACCTGGACGACGACGAGATCGCGCACATCGCTACGACTTACCACGACTGGCTGGACGCAGACGGCGGTTATGAAGATGTGCGGGGCTTCTGCAAAAGTGCGACGGTAGAGGAGATCGCCGGGCATGGCTACGTGCTGACGCCGGGGCGTTATGTGGGGGCTGCCGATCTTGAAGACGATGGCGAGCCGTTCGAGGAGAAGATGGCGCGGCTGACGGCGGAGCTTGAGGCGCAGTTTGCCGAATCCGCGCGGTTGGAGCAGATGATATGCGAAAATCTAGAGGGTTTGGGATATGACTTCTAGAACAAACTCATCCTTGCCTTCAGATTGGAATCTCCGAATCCTTGGGGAAGATACAGAAATCAAAGGTCGAATTGGCTGGCGTGGTTATAAAAGAACAGATCTAAGAAACTCCGGCCCAATTGTAGTCGGTGGGGTCAATGTAAAATCACAAATCCATTTGGACTTCTCAGATATAACTTATCTTTCCAGGGAAAAATATGAAGAGTCACCTGAGATCCAGTTAAGGCCAACTGATGTATTACTTGTACAACGAGGAAACGGTATAGGCCAAGTAGGTTATTTTGACGGTTCTATACCTGAGGCTACAATCAACCCAACGCTCATCATCCTAAGCAATTTCATTGGCGATCCTCGTTTCTTATTCTATTATCTGGTGTCACCTCAGGGCCAGAGTAACATTCTTTCCAGAGCTAGTGGTAGTTCAATTCCTGCCCTTTATCAAAAATCACTAAAATCCCTTAAGTATCCAAGTCCTCCCCCCGAAGAACAGCGCGCTATCGCCCACATCCTCGGATCGCTGGACGACAAGATCGAACTCAACCGCCGCATGAACGCCACGCTCGAAGCGATGGCGCGGGCGATCTTCCAGTCGTGGTTCGTGGACTTCGATCCGGTCCACGCGAAGGCGCGCGGCGAGCAGCCCTCCGGCATGGACGCCGACACAGCCGCCCTGTTCCCTGACTCATTCGAGGAGTCAGAGGTGGGGATGATTCCGGCGGGGTGGAGGGTCGGAACTGTCGGAGACGAATTCGACATTACGATGGGACAATCTCCCCCCGGAAGCACCTACAATGAAGAGGGAGAGGGTTTACCATTCTATCAAGGGCGAAGCGATTTTGGTTTTCGCTACCCATCTCGTCACATTTATTGTACTGAGCCAAAACGTTTGGCTGAAAAAGACGATACTTTGGTCAGCGTTCGAGCACCTGTGGGGGATATAAACATGGCGCTTGAAGAATGCTGCATCGGGCGCGGTGTGGCGGCTATACGCCATAAATCAGGCAATCAATCCTATACCTACTACGCGATGGACTCCTTGAGTGTTCAATTTGAAAAATTTGAGGCAGAAGGTACCGTATTTGGCTCTATCAGCGGGGAGAATTTCCGAAATATGCAGTTTCTTACTCCGCCACTAGATATTGTTAGTTGTTTTGAAAATTTGATTTACCCCATCGATCAACTGATTGAAATTAATGAGATACAAACCCTAACACTGGCTGGGCTGCGCGATGCACTGCTACCCCGGCTCATTTCAGGCGAACTCCGCGTGCCGGACCTGGACAACTGGCACTCTTCTTTAGATGAAACCTATGGCAGTCTGGCCGACGATCCGATCCAGCGCCAGCCGCAAGGGGAGTATGAAGAATGGGATGCGCTCGAATGAAAGACTATCACATCAACATTTTTTACAGCCAGGAAGACGGTGAGTACATCGCCGACATCCCCGACCTGAAATACTGCTCCGCGTCCGGCGCGACGCCTGAAGAAGCGCTGCGCGAGGTCCTGATCGCCAAAGCGCTGTGGCTCGAAGCGGCACAGGCCAACCATAAGCCCATTCCAGAGCCGCGCTACCGGCCTGCTATCTATCAGGTCAGCGCCTAGCCACTTTCACGCAAGGGGGAGCTGAATGGCTTATTTGAACGAAGAAACCATTGAACTGGCCGCGCTCGACTGGCTGCGCGATCTCGGCTATACGCACGTCTTCGGCGACGATTATGATGAGGCGCTGCTGATGTTAAAACGTTTTTGACTAATTATCTGCAACTTTCCAATTCGTAGTGGGGGAACTCATGAACAAAACCTTAGGGCGTTTGGAAAAGGTCGATTTGCGTTCGGTATGGGCCAGAGAAGCAGGGCATTTCACGCCCTGGTTAGCTGAGGAAGAAAACCTAGTGCAACTGGGTGATACCATCGGCCTTGAGCTAGAGCTGGATTCTCAAGAAAAATACGTTGGCCCTTTTCGCGCCGATATTGTGTGTAAAGACACGATCACCGATACCTGGGTGCTGATCGAAAATCAGATCGAGCGCACGGATCATTCACACCTGGGACAGCTGCTCACCTATGCCGCCGGACTAGATGCAGTGACCATTGTCTGGATCGCAGCCCATTTCACGGATGAGCACCGTGCAGCGCTGGATTGGTTAAATGAGGTAACAGACGAAAACATAAACTTCTTCGGGCTGGAGATTGAACTGTGGCGGATCGGTGATTCTCTCGTTGCGCCCAAATTTAATATCATCAGTCAGCCCAACGATTGGGTCAAAACTATCAGTGCCACTCGTAAGCCTCCAATTGGAGAACTGTCCTCTACCCAACAGATGCAGTTGGAATATTGGACGGCGTTCAAGGAGTTTTTGGGAGAGCAAAGAAGCCCTCTTAAAGCACAAAAGCCCTTTCCGCAGCACTGGACAAATTTTGCCATTGGTCGCTCAGGCTTTCATCTCAGCGCAGCCGTGAATACGCGTGAGGCATTGGTTACAGTGAGCCTGATTATCGATAGCCCCAGTGCGAAAGTTTACTTTAAGCTGCTGGAGGCTCAGAAGGATGCCATTGAGAGTGAAATCGGCCAGGCGCTGACTTGGCGCGAACTCCCTGGCAAAAAGAGCAGCGACATTACCCTTTATGAGCGCAACTTTACCCCCAGCGAGCGCTCGCAATGGCCAGATCAGCATACCTGGCTTCAGCAAGTGTTGGAAGCTTTCCATCAAGCTTTTTCCTGGCGAATTAAAAATTTGAGTCCTGATGACTATGTAGCTGAAAATTCGGACCTGCCGTATGACGCCGTTGAATGAGGAAACGGTTGAACTGGCGGCGCTCGACTGGCTGCGTGGCCTCGGTTATACGACGTTGTACGGTCCCAACATCGAGCCGGAAGTGCCCGCCTCCGAACGCGAGAGCTTCGATGAAGTGGTGCTGCTAGGGCGACTGCGGGAATGGCTGCCGCACATCAACCCCACGCTGCCGCCCCAGGCCATCGAAGAAGCGATCCGCAAGGTGCAGCGCACCGAAAGCCTGAATCCAGCGCTCAATAATCATGCGTTCCACCGTCTGCTGGTCGAAGGGGTGGACGTGTCGTATCGCACACACGGGCAGGTGCGGCACAGCAAGGTGTGGCTGGTCGATTTTGATGATCCGGCCAACAACGATTGGCTGGCGGTTAACCAGTTCACCGTAACAGGCGTTAATCCGACTTCCCAGGCGCGTACCAACCGCCGCCCGGATATTGTGCTGTTCGTCAACGGGCTGCCCCTCGCCGTATTCGAACTCAAAAATGCGGGCGATGAAAAGGCCACGCTGCGCCAGGCCTACAACCAGCTTCAGACCTATAAGAATGACATCGCGCAGTTGTTCACCTTCAATGAGGGCCTGGTTATCAGCGACGGGCAATCGGCGAAGATGGGCACGCTTACGACCGGGTGGGAATGGTTCAAAACCTGGAACACAATTGATGGGCAGACGCTGGCCCCCGCCTCGCAAACGCAGCTTGAGGTGCTGATCAAAGGTGTTTTCGCGCCTGCGCGGTTTCTCGATCTGGTGCGCTACTTCACCGTGTTTGAAGTCAATGGGGGTCAGATCAGCAAAAAGACCGCCGGTTATCACCAGTATCATGCCGTCAACCGTGCCGTCGAAAGCACGATCCGTGCCACGAATCCGGCAGGGGATCAGCGTGTTGGTGTGGTATGGCATACGCAGGGCAGCGGCAAGAGTCTGTCGATGCTGTTTTATGCGGGCAAAATTATCCAGCACGACAAAATGGCAAATCCCACGCTGGTCATTCTCACCGATCGTAACGATCTGGATGACCAGTTATTCGACACTTTCGCGGGCGGGTCCGAGCTGCTGCGCCAGGAACCACAGCAGGCCGGCAGCCGCGAGCATCTGCAAACGCTGCTGCAAGTGGCCTCCGGCGGGGTGATCTTTACCACGATTCAGAAGTTCCGCCCCGAAGGGCGCGCCAACGAATACCCGCTGCTCTCCGACCGGCACAATATCATTTTCATCGCGGATGAGGCCCACCGCAGCCAGTACGGATTCAGCGCGCATATGGTCCAGAACGACAAAGAAGCGTATCTCGCCTATGGTTTCGCCAAGTATGTGCGTGACGCGCTGCCCAATGCCTCCTTTATTGGCTTCACCGGCACGCCTATCGAAACGACGGATGTTAACACCAAGCAAGTCTTCGGTGACTACATTGATATTTACGACATCCAGCGCGCCGTAGAAGATGGCGCGACGGTTCCGATCTACTATGAAGCACGGCTGGCGCGACTTCAACTCCGAGAGGAGATGCGTCCGCAGATTGATCCGTCGTTCGAGGACATCACCGAGGGGGAAGAACTCGAACTCAAGGAGCAGCTCAAAACGCGGTGGTCCCAGTTGGAAGCGATGGTTGGTACTTCTGAACGATTGTATCAGGTGGCGCAGGACCTCATCGCTCATTTCGAACACCGCCAGGATGTGCTGGCGGGTAAGGGCATGATCGTCTGCATGAGCCGCCGGATCGCGGTGGACCTGTACAACCAGATCGTCGCGCTGCGCCCTGACTGGCATCATGATCGGGATGACGACGGCGTGATCAAAGTGATCATGACCGGCTCAGCGGGTGATCCGGCCCACTACCAGCCGCACATCCGCAACAAACCGCGCCGCAAGGCCATCGCGGAGCGCTTCAAAAACCCCGACGATCATCTCAAGCTGGTAATTGTGCGTGATATGTGGCTGACCGGGTTTGATGTGCCCCCCCTCCACACCATGTATATGGACAAACCGATGCGCGGCCACAGTCTGATGCAGGCTATTGCACGCGTGAATCGCGTGTTCAAGGATAAGCCGGGCGGCCTGATCGTCGATTACCTGGGGATTGCCACCGATCTTCAGGAAGCGGTGGCACAGTACACCACAGCGGGCGGCGAAGGCCTCCCCGCTGCGTCCCAGGCGGAAGCGGCGCGGATCATGCTCACTCAGTACGAGGTAGTCCGGGCGATGTTCCACCGCTTCGATTACCGTGCATTTTTTACCGGCACCCCGACCGAGCGGCTGAGCGTCATCCCCCAAGCGCTGGAACATATTCTTCAGCAGCCAGGCGGACAGAAACGCTATATGGAGGCGGTGTCGCGGCTGTCTAAAGCCTTTGCCCTGGCAATTCCGCATGATGACGCGCTGGCTATCCGGGACGATGTGGCCTTTTTCCAGACCGTGCGGGCTAGTATGGCGAAAAATACGCTGGTCGATGGGCATAGTGAAGAGGATATGGACAGCGCAATCAAGCAGTTGGTTTCCGCTGCTGTCTCCTCGAACGAGGTGATCGATATCTTCGGCCACGCCGGGTTAAAAACGCCGGATGTATCCGTGCTCTCGGATGAATTTCTCGACGATGTGCGCGATCTGCCACAGCGCAACCTGGCATTGGAAATGCTGCGCAAGCTGCTCAACGACGAGATCAAGCAGCGGGCGCGCACGAATGCGGTCCAGGCACGCTCCTTTGAAGGGCTGCTCGAAGCGACCATTCGCCGCTACCAGAATCGCACCCTGGATGCGGCGGAAGTGATCGAGGAGCTGATCGGCCTGGCACGGGATATGCGCGATGCCAACCAGCGCGGTGAAGCGCTGGGTCTGAGTGATGAAGAACTCGCCTTTTATGATGCTTTGGCCGAAAACCAGAGCGCGGTCGAGGTGATGGGCGAAAAGAGCCTGTCGGTGATCGCTACGGCACTGGTCAAAGAGGTGCGTCAGAATGTGACCATCGATTGGACGATCAAACAGAGCGCGCGGGCCAGAATGCGCACCCTGGTGAAGCGTATTCTGCGCAAGTATGGTTATCCGCCCGATCTGCAGGACGCTGCCACCAAGACGGTTCTGGAGCAGGCCGAGCTGCTGGCGGCACAGTGGAGCAACTAATCAAGCAAAAAAACTGACACAGCAATGGGCGTTTTTTGTTGCATCGTAACGAGGAACAGGGCGGTTTGAGCACCTCCAAAATCCAAGATGGTGTTTGTACAGCACTCTGTCTTCGTTGAAAAAACGCATGAGAATGGCTCCTAAAAGGTGAAGTTTTGATTTATGTCCTGATGACAGGGTATGTGATGTCGCCTTCCGAACAACCTGATATTCATGAACATGTAGAAACTGCTTCAGCTCGAATCCCTACCGAACAATGCCGCTTCCGAGGACAGAGTCGCCGCCATTTGATGCTGCTGCCTTCGCTGGCCTGCCAAGCCAGCTGCGCCTACTGCTTTGGACCCAACCGTGGACCGATCATGCAGCCGGATATATTGGAGGCTGCCCTCGATTGGATCGCAGCCACTACCCGTCCAGGCGAACAAATCGATCTGACCTTTCACGGCGGTGAGCCACTCATCGCCGGACTAAAATGGTATGAACGCAGCTTGCCGCTTCTCCAGGCTCGCTTGGGCAGCCGGTTGAAAATGCATGTCCAGAGCAATCTATGGCTGCTAGATGATGGTTACTGTGAATTCTTTAAGCAACACGGTATATCGCTGGGAACTAGTCTGGATGGTCCAGAACATATCAACGACCAACAGCGGGGGCAGGGTTATTTCGCCAAGACGGTGGCGGGTATCAACTTGGCTCGTCGCTATGGATTTTCTCCTGGTGTGATCTGCACCTTCACTCGGCTCTCAGCCCTGCATTGCCGCGAGGTCTTTGATTTTTTCGTGACCGAACACCTGCCGTTCAGTGTCCATGCGGCAGTCCGATCGTTGAACAGCGATCACGGGGATGATCTGGCACTATCGGTCGAAGAGTACGCCGACCTGCTAATCGCCCTGTTCGATCTCTACCTGGAAAACATCACCAAAATCCAGATTTCGACCTTTGATTCGATGGCGCGCAGCGTTTCGGCAGGACGCGGCGGTCTCTGCACCTTTGGCGACTGCCTGGGTGGCTATCTGACGATTGGGCCAGATGGCAGTATCTATGCCTGTAACCGCTTCGCTCATCACCCGGAACAGCGGCTTGGTTCTGTACTGGATATGCCTACACTAGATACACTTGCCCAGTCCTCAGCCTGGCTGCACCAGCGCGAACGGGAATTGACGGTACATAAGGACTGCGGCGACTGCCCCCATTTTGCCTACTGTAAGGGGGGATGCCCCTACAATGCAATCACCGGCGGCCTTGATCAGCGCGATCCCCACTGCGAAGCCTATAAGCGATTGTTCGATCATATCACCCAGCGCGCGATGGATGAAGTGTTCTCGGAGGAAAATCTCGATGCAGTGGCAGTCCAAGGTCCCGGCAAATACGGCTTGATGCGCAAGGGAAAGCTCTTACAAATTATGCACGAGGGACCGCATCCCCAGGAAACCGCCCGCCATGCGCGTGAAATTGTGGCCGCCGTCGCCCTGGCCGTGAGCGAATCACCGGAAGAAGCTCTACAAAAACTAGATCGCGCAGGCATTATCACCCGTCCCGAACTGGCGATTCTGAGTTTGCGTTCGCTGCGCCACCGGCTCGATACCCAGTCGCAAAAGGGACTGGCAAATGCTTATTTGCACGTAACTTATGCCTGCAACCTGTTCTGTACACACTGTTACGCGAGTTCCGGCCCGCAGCAGACGGACTCCATGATGGCAGTTGAGGATATGTCGCGGTTGATCCGCGCGATAGGGCAGGCAGGCTTTACCAAAGCTGTGATCACGGGGGGCGAACCAATGGCACATCCGCAGCGGGATATGCTGTTGGATACTCTGCGCGATCTGCGACAGGGCATCAAACCGCTGTACACCGTGCTGCGTACCAATCTGGCCTATTCTCTCAATGCACCGCTGTTGGAACGTCTCACTCACAGCACTGATCAGGTGGTCGTCAGTGTTGATGGCGACGAAGCCAGTCATGATGCCCGGCGCGGAGGCGGAACCTATGCCCACACAATTGAAAATCTGAAAACGCTTCTCGCTGGCAACCCTTCAACACAGGTGAGCATTACGGCGGTGCTCACCGCAGAGCAGATCAGTGGGACTGAGGGCGAGGCCGTGCGCGCCCTCGGCGAGAATCTCGGAATCGATGTACGATTCAAGTCGGTGCTGCCACTGGGCCGGGGCACTACTCTCTCATTGCTGCCAACCTATTACAGTTCTTTCGACGACAACACTGCAAGACTTGTGTCCAGTGCTAAGCCCTTAGCCACATGCGGACTGGGCATGAACCTTTACATTGGCCCGCATGGGGAATGTTATCCCTGTTATGCATTGATGGGGGCGCGACACAACCTGGGGAATGCGGTGGACGATGGGCTAATGGTTGTGCTGGAACGCAATAACACCTATCGTCATGTGACGGTAGACAACAATCAGCAGTGCCGCCATTGTGCGCTGCGCTACCTGTGCGGTGGATTCTGTCGCGCCTGGACTACCAGTGATGATCCGAACAGCCAACCGGTGAACTGTGCTCCCTTGTTCCAACGAGCGCAGCAGATGCTTTTCACTGCGCTTGAGGTATTGGAGGTCAATATACGACAATGGCAAGTTGCCGGACTGCCTGATCCGCAAAACGATGTGGCTGTTCAAATATCATAAGCAAGAAAGGACAAGAAAATGCCACTGTTCGGCCCACCCGATATTGAAAAGATGAAGCAGAAACGCAATATAAGAGGTCTGGTCAAAGCGTTGAAGCATTTTAATGCCGACATCCGATGTGAGGCTGCCAAAGCCTTGGGCGCGATCGGCGATACGCGCGCCGTGGATCCACTTATCGCTGCGCTTCAGGATAAAAGTGCGTATGTCCGATGTGAGGCTGCCAAAGCCTTGCGCACGATCGGCGATGTGCGCGCCGTGGATCCACTCATCGCTGCGCTTCAGGATAAAAGTGCGTATGTCCGATGT
>CAYYNB010000130.1:0-7070 GCA_964472565.1 uncultured Anaerolineaceae bacterium | reverse complement strand
AGGCTGCCAAAGCCTTGGGTGTGATCGGTGATGCGCGCGCTGTAGAGCCGCTCAGCGCTGGGCTTCAGGATACTGAGACCGCTTCACCTTTACATACCTGTCTCTGCGCGGAGGCCGCCAAAGCCCTGGGTGCGATCGGCGATGCGCGCGCTGTGAATCTACTCATCGCTGCGCTTCAGGATAAAGATGTTTTTATCCGCAAGCAGGCCGCCGAAGCCTTGGGCAAGATCGGTGATATGCACGCCATGCAACCACTTATCGCAGCCTTAGGCAATGAGAGCAAATCTGATTATAATGCTAGTGAGAGCATTAAGAAAGCGATAAGTAAATTAGGAAAAGCTGCGGAACCCACACAAGATGAGGATAGGGCTTGGTATTGGATTGGACGAGGAGAATGGGAGATGTGTGCACGGATAGGTGCCCCGGCTGTGATGCCACTCATATCTGTCCTCAAAAACACATCAATGCAGAAGGCAAGTCGTATTAATATTGCTAGGAAACTGGTTTATTTATACCGATCTGACGAACTAAAAGACGAACTCAAACAAGCCATTCTCAGCCAACGAGATACTATTCAAAAACACACCGATTGGTCTACCGAGCATACTGATCGCCAAGTCCTGGGGACGTATGGCGGTTGCGGCCATCAGGATACGGGTGGCCATACCGACGAAGGTATCGGCGTAGATTTTCCACTTTAGGGGAGTGCTTTGATATTGATATGAGGGAATGTCCTGCTTTTGTCCTCACTGGCGGACCCGGTGGTGGCAAAACTACCTTGATCAACGAACTCACGTGCGATCCGCTATGGGCAGGGCAGTGTGCTGCTCTGCCTGAAGCGATCTCGTTGATGTGTGATATACACATTTCTCCATGTGAAAAGCTGTTTCAGCGGATCATGGTGCATCTGCAAATGGCGTTGGAAGATGGACTGAAGCGGGCATTGGAGCCGGAAGACGGCTACCTGATACTTTGTCACCGGGGAAGCCTGGATCCGTTGGCCTATTGGTTGGACCGCGGCTGGTCAGAAAGCGAGTTCTTCGCCTACACCGAGACTTGCCGTGAACACCTTTATCGGCGCTACACGGCGGTGATTCACTTGGTCACAGCGGCGGATGGCGCACCCAATTACTACAAGCGCTGGCCGGATGCTCATCGCCCAGAAACACCCGAACAAGCAGTCCATTTAGATCGGCTGCTGGAGCAGGTCTGGTGTGGGCATCCGCATTATTTTCGCTTGGATAATATCGGACGAGACTGGGCAACAAAATCTGCGGAAGCAAAACGTATCCTTGAGGAAACAGTATTACACCTACAGCGAAAAAATAGACCAGGCAGTCTCTGATAAGTCGCCCGGTTTTGCACTACATACTAATGCATACTACCTTTTCACCTAGATATGGTGTAAATACAAATAGCCGACCCCTATGGCAAATTAGAAGGATCGGCTGGCGGACGATCTGTATTCGATCCCGGTAACTGGCGGCAAGAAAAGTAGCAGGTTGTTTCGTTGTCAAATATGCACGATTCTGGGCCAGTAATGCACAAAATTCTCGTTAATACGCTGTGTCACTTCGTCGGCCACTCCAGGCCATTGGCGGCAGCGATCAACGCCAGCACCGCCTTAATCGTCTTCGAAAAATCCTTCGTGCCCAACCGCGCCTGGAGCACGGCCACAACCTCCAACTCAGCCTCCGAAAAGCGGATCGGTTTCAGGATGTCCAGCGGTTCGCGCGGGGCGGGTGCCGGTTCCGGTATATGCTTCTTACGGGTCATGATCTCCTCCTGATGATAATCGAAAGCCCACCCCTGTGGATGGGCTGTTACTCAAACTTACGCCGGGGTGATCGCGGCGGCATACGGATTCACACGCGCAGTTTCATCCACGAACCCCAGTGCCAGCAAGTCGCGGATGACCTGCTGGGGACTGGGGGCGCGTTCCGCCCAGGTGCCCAGCCAGGTGATCAGGGCGGGGTTGTCTGCCAGGAAGCGCCAGCCGTCATCGAAGGCGTGCAGACTGGGCACCGACTTGCCGCCGAGTTCCTGCCAGCGGAGACTGACTTCGCCGCCATCCACCGAGCCGTCACCATAACTGGCGCTCAGGATCACTTCGGCAGTATAGGGGGCGGGGAGGCGGCCCGCCTTCTCGAAATACCACGCCTCATTCGAAAACACAAAAGCGAGGTGTGTTGGACGTTCAATCGGGGAAGGATTCATAATCGGGGTTCCTTTGGTTAAGGGGAGGGTTTCACCCCTCCCGGCGTACTAATCGAGCATCTGGCGCAGCAGCCCGGCCACTTCGGAGGGCTGAAAGTTGCCCTGGAACGCGGCGCGCAGGTAATGGTCATCCTGGGCGGTTGCTGTTGAACCGTACTCCCGCAGCAGGCGGTTGATCCGGTCCAGATAGTAGCGGTAGATCGGGCCAATCACCGGGTCGTCGATGTAGTGCTCTTCACCGACACGGCGCGCCTCCGCGATGTCCAGCCCGCCAAACAAACGCAGCGCCTCGACCACTTCGGAGACGTGATCATTATCGACGATCATCAAGCGCGTCTGATCCGCATCGGCCAGGTAAGTCCGACCGTAAATCTGGGCGCGCTCAATGCGCATCGGGTGTTCGGTCCGTTCTGGGTTCGTGTTCTCCATCGGGTGATCCATTGTTTCCTCCGCTTATTCAACATCCGGCTCATTCAGGCGGCGCTCAGGATGTCTTCCGCCGCGACCCCGCAGGTGGGGTTTCGCCATCGTTTTGTTTTTAGGCGGCATGGACGCGGGTGCTTAGCGCATCGATCCAGAACCGCGCTTCGTGGTTGATCGCATTCGCGTAAGCGCTCCATTCGGCGGCAGCCTGAAGTGCCAGCTGTACTTCGTCATCCAGCCCCCAGGTGGTGGCGATGTCAACCGCGCGCAGCTGGAGATCGTACTGCGCCACCGCTTGCTCGTATTCGCAGCGCAGGGTATTGATATGGTTCGCTATCTGGCGTTTGGTAGTCGTGGCTTCGTAGGTCATCGTAAGTTCCCCCGCTGGCGCTGGTGAGGCGCTGCTGAATGCCTGATCTTGATGACATGTTACCTCTCAATGTATCACAAAGTCAAGCTAATTTAAGGGGAATTTACACTTTTGAAAGTATTACAAAGCGGGTATTTTTAGAGACTTTGACCCCTCAGCAACGAGGGGCCAAAGCAGCACGGCGGGGTGGCTATTTCAGCCACTGGTAGGTATCGGAGACACGGTAGAAGGTGAGCCGGACGGCGGCGGTTGGAGCTTCGTCAAACACCACATTGATGGCGGGTGGCGTGCTGTCCCGGATCACCGCCTGGACGGTGCCGCGTCCCTGCGTGGGATGCCACAACCGGCGGCCCACCACCTCATCGTTTTGGCGCGGCCCCCGGTCGATCTCGGCCTCCGTGGGGCGGCTGGCGGCGATCCGCTGGCGGCGCGCATAAACACGTTCGGTCCGGGCGGCGATCCCTGGGGCAAAGGGGGCCAGTGCCGCTTCCAGCAACCGCGCGGTGTCGGCGGCCCGCATCAGGTCCGCCGCGAAGCTGCGCGCCGCTTCCACATCCAGCCGGGATTCACTGGCGAAGCTGATCCGGCAGGTGGGAGTCACGCGCGCTGCCCCATTATCCAGCGCCGTTTCCAGGCGAACGGTGACGGTGGCGGTGCGATCCAGGGACCAGTTCCCTGCTTCAGCATCCCCCTGGTAGTACGTGGCGGCAATACCGCCGATCACGGACTCAAAAACAACCTGCACGGGAGACCGTGGGCCATCGTTAATCTCTACACGCTCATCTGGCTCAACGCGTGTGAGCTGGTCGGGGCCGTCTGTGCCCCACAAGGCATACATGGGTTCATCGGTGTCGTCGAGGGCGTTCAGCCGCAGCAGCGCATACGCCGCAACGACGTCGCCCTCCACCGTGCGGACCCGTATCGTCCGCCCGGCGCGTCCAACCAGGTAATTCTGATTCTGATCCACAAACGCCCCCGCGCTCAGCGTGCCAGACAGCATATGCGGCGCGCGAAGCGGATCGGATGTCTCAATCCGCAGTTTATCAGCGGTGTTCATCAGTTAACCTTCCTTTTGGCTCATCATCTACATCAACAAGTTGGTGGCTGCCGTCGCTCGCGCCGCCCGCCGTATTTCGGGTAATCCTCCGGCCAGACCTGTCCGGTTCGTTCGGCGTGCTGGCGCAGCAGCATGTGGAAAAACTCGCGCACGCCCATGTCCACTTTGACGCCTGCGGTCTGGCTCACCTGCTCACTAAAGGCCTGGATCATCGCATCCACCGCCTGGCGCTGGGCGTGGGTCAGGTCCACCGTCGCGCGCGTAATCTGGTAACGTGCCATGTTGGTCTCCTCCAGGCTAATCGTTATAGGCGAAACGCATCTCAAATGCGTACTGATCGTCCCGCTGCATGATGCGCTCGTTGAGCAGAAGGGCGCGGGTCGTTTTGAGCAACCGCCCCGCCGAGGCGCGGCGCGCCCGATCCGGATCCGCCGTGAAGCCGGTACGCAGCGTGAAGGTGTGATCCCGGTGGGCGACGAGCGTATCAAACTCGACGCGGGCAAAGTGCAACATGTTCAGCATTTCTTGGCGTGAAATCTTCGCGTAGGGCATAATCATCTCCTGGTGGTGGTGAGGTTGGTACCCCCTGCCAACCCCACTACCACGCCTTCTCGTCCGTTTATTCTTCGCTGATCGTTTCGTCCGCGTCGCTCAGAGCGCGGATCAGCTCGTCCAGGTTGTACGGCTGGCTGCCGAGATACTCGTGCTCCGCGCTGGCGCACATTTGCAGCGTGGGCAGCACATACGCTTCGGCACCCCGCTGCATCTCGGTGCCTCGGATCGCGCTCCGGATCGCTTCAATCGCCTCATAAATCTGCTGCTGAGCGTCCTGCAACATTTCGATTCGTTCATCGTTCGTCATCATCTGCTTGCTCCTTCTTCGCGTGTGGAGTTCCAATCTCCAACCTTGAGCACATCCTAAAGCAAGTGGCGTAACCTGGGAGGAGCGGTGAAGCCGGTCATCCGTGAGCAGCATGTAACATCCCATTTTTCAACATAAGTCAACACGAAAGGGAAGCCCTTTTGGATTAAGTCTAAAACATGAAATCAGGCTATAAACAAACCCATTCAACGGATATAAGTGGCAAAAAACGGGCTATCTGCTTTCCGTCAGTAGAGTACATAACTAGCTCTAGATTACGGGGAAAGACATAAAAATGAGTGCGCGAAACAAACTACTAGCAGATCAACTAAAGCTGCTCCAGCATTCATTCGACAATCTGGATGGAATAGCTGTGTGTCGCTTGAGTGGGTTAATTGAAGCCGCCCGGCTGCCAGCCGAAGTCGAACCAGATCGATTGGCAGCGGCGGCAGGACCGCTGCAGGCGCTTACCGAGGCTCTATGTTGGCAGCGGAACTTGGGAGAACCTTTACAACTCGTACTGCGTCTGTCAGATCGATCTTTTGTGGTGCTGCTACCGATGGGCCGTTCTGCGACAGTGGTTTTGCGGTTCAGGGATCGCCCCCTTGATGAAAAGGGCGATCCCTGGTTTAATCTGGCCTGTGTGATTCGCGACCTGGAACGGCTACTCTAACGACCGGTGAGCGGCGACCTAGTCAGGAGTCACGCTCGACAGCCACGACAATTACAATAAACTGCGCACATCTTCTACGGGAGCCAACATCCCGGCCTGTTTTAACAAGGGAAAAGCACGCTGTGCTATCTGGCGAGCGCGGGATGTTTGTTTCAAGACGTCTCGATACAGGATCACCTGCATATATAACGCAATGGCTAGCAGAACTTGCTGGTTCGCTGCCTGAGCCTGTTGTTCGATCTGCTGCGCAAATGCAAGTGCTTCCTGGTTCCGATCGTCGTTTACCAACATTTGCATTTCAGCCATCAAAACCATCAACCGGTGGGTGGGAGTATCGACAATTTCAACCAGGCGTTTGGCCTCAGCCAGAGCCTCTGCACTGCGGCTTTTCTGCTCAACCATTTGCCAATAGTAAATCTTCCCTAGAAGAATACTGATGCGCTGGCTAACAAGGCCCATTGATAGTGCAAGTGCGTCGGCTTCTTCTAATAGTTCAAGCGACCGGGATTTGCCTAGTTTAGCGCTGAAACGCTGGAATTTGTCGCTGTTTTCACGACGAAGATAGATCAACGCTGCGCTGTAGAGGCTGTCAATGAGGCTAACTTGAGCGTTGATGCGGCGCGACAATGTCTGAGTTTGTTCCAATAATTCAAGGGCACGACTATCCTGTCCCTGAACATCCAGGGCGCGGGCCTGCTGGGTGAGCAAATAGGCCTGGCTTGCGAGCAGGTTGTAACGCCCAGCATAAGTCGCTCCACGCTCAAACAGCGCCGCCGCCCCTGGCAGATCGCCAACCCCCATCAGCCGCCGTCCCTGTTCGGCCAGCACATCAAGCAGACCCTGATGGTTGCCAATCGTTTCATATAGACGTGTCGCTTCGTCTAGCAGCCGTTCGGACTCTTCCGGAGGATGGCCTAGCATCCGCCGCGCTGCCGCCTGTTCTGTCAGGACTGAACCCAGCCCTACCGGATCATCCACACTGGTGCGATACAGCTTTTCCGCCTGGAGAAGATGATCGAGCGCAACCTGTAACTGGCTGCGATGTAAAGCAATATTGCCCATCGCCAATTGAACATTAGCCTGCCCATGCGGATTGTTGGTGCGTTGGTAGATACTGGCAGCCTGCCGCACGATTTCGGCAGCCGCATCAAATTGGCCCTGGCGGAGCAGGACCCCGGCTTCTTGCAATTGTACATCCGCCAACCCATTTAGGTTACCACTGTCCTGCATCGTTTGGGTAACCATTTGGCGCATCGCCTGCCCCTCGTGGATATGACCATTTTCAATCAACAGGTCGGCTGCCATCAGAATAAATTCAGAATGTTGTTTTGAGGTTCTTCCGCCTTGTATTCCCTGTGCGGGTGCCGAAGTTGGGGGAACTCTGGAACGGACGGGGGATGGGCGGGGGGCAGCCGCAGCTCCAGCGTAAACCTGGGTAAGATGCAAAGCGCCGCGAGCTTCGATCTGC
>CAYYNB010000129.1:1679-17303 GCA_964472565.1 uncultured Anaerolineaceae bacterium | reverse complement strand
TGCGCTCGCTTTATTTCCTGTTTCTCGCCCGCCAAAAGCCTTTTGATCAGGCCGATGCCAAGCAGCGCTTAAAAGATTTACGGGTGATGATTCTTAACATTTTGAAGCGCCGGAGTGACGAAGATGAACAGAGTTGAATCAACCCCCGCGCCCGCCGAACTGCTGACGCCGCAGGAAGCCAAGCTCCGTACCCAGTTGTATGTGCGCCAGCGGATCCGCCACCAGCAGAAGTTCTACCAGAACCGCGTGCGCGAATTCCAGCTTAATTCGTCCGCGATGCTGGTTGTCTCTGCCGTGCTGATGTTCATTTCCAGCATCATCTCCGCCTTTGCGACAGCGGGCAAGAGTCCCTTTCTGGCCTTTTGCACCGCGATCCTGCCCGCCATTGCTGCCGTCGTAGCGGCTTTCCGCTCGCTCTACCAGTGGGAACGCCAGGCCATGCTCTATGAGGATGTGCAGTTATCGCTGGAAGAAGCCTGCATCGAACTGCCCGACGAAGACTATCCCACCTCTCTGCCCGATGCCGAATATGCCGCCGCCTTTCCCCGTGTCGTAGACAAAGGCGAGCAGGCATTCCAAAACGAAGCCGCTCAATGGGGTCAAATGCAGATGTCAACGATGCAGAGCAAAATCCAAAGCACAACTGGCACGAAAGACAACAAAAAAGACTAACCGTCAAGCTGCGATTCCCGCGCGAATCCGGGCATCGAACGTAGGGGCACAAACCTGCCCCTACTCGCAGTTCACATTTTGCAGGTGTTCTTCATACGTTTCCGCGAACACCTCACCGCTGCCATCACATGCCGCCGTGTGATAATAGTAGCTTGTCTGTGGTGCATACACCGCCGCGCTGATCGCGCTTAATCCTGGGCTGTCAATCGGCGCAGGCGGCAGCCCGGCCTGAATATACGTGTTGTATGGGGAAGCCACTTCCAGTTGGCTGCTGCTCAGGCGCGGCCACCAGTCGCCCGGTCCGCCCACCGCATACTGGATCGTCACCGTCGCGCCCAGCCGGTTCCCCGCACGATAGCGGTTGTAATACACGCTGGCAACCAGCTTCTGGGTTTCCGGTGCGCGCGTTTCGCGCTGTACAATCGACGCGATGATCAGCGCCTGATAAAACGTCACGCCCTGCGCTGCTGCGTCCGCCTGCATCTGGCCGGACACATTCGCCGCGAACGCTTGCAGCAGCATATCGCGGAAGGCTTCCGCTGTCGTATCGTTCTCAACCGTGTAACTTCCCGGAAACAGAAACCCCTCCATTGACGTTCCCGCCGGACGGTTCATCACAAAGTCAAACGGTGCGCTCGCGCCTGGTCCGGTCACGTTCAGAAAATCCGCCCCGGTGAACATCGTTTCCGCCGAACTGATCGCATCCGCGATTTGCTCCCGCCGCCAGCCCGTTGTGATCGTGATCGTGCATGGGCAGTTCGGTGTGCGCGGCCCTGTTTCGCCGCTCGGAGCCACATACGGATCAGACGACGGCGCGTTTTCGGCAGCGCCCGGCGGCAGAAAAAGCATCTGGCCTTCCAACAAAAACCGATCCGTCAGGCAGTTCGCCGCCAGAATATCATCTACAGTGACCGCGCTGTCCGTGCCCAGTTGGAACGCAAACAGCGTATCGCCCGGCTGCACTACATACGGCACCCATCCTTCCGGCGGAACACAACCAGCCGTCGTTGGTGCGGTGCTCTCCGCCGCGACTATTGTCACCACAGCGCCAGCCGTCGGTGTCGGAATCGGGCCTTGTGTGAGGATCACGGCTGTAGCGCTTGGAATAACGAGTGTCGCTGTCGGCACAATCACAGTGGTTGCCGTGTTGGTCGCGCGCGGCAGTTCCGTTGATAGTTTCGTTGGCAGCACCGTTGGCAACACTGTACTGCGCGCCGCATCCAATGACGGCTGCTGGATCACGGTGGTTGCTGCGGGTTCTACTTCCGGCTGCGGCGCGGCATCATCTTTCAATACCACCACCAGCACCCCAATCCACGCCACCGCCCCCACCAGCAGCAGGCCCACCGCCATCCATGTCTGAGAAATTTGTTTTTTGATCATGTTTTTATTCTACCGAAAAAATTCAGGAAAATTTTCGAGAATTCTCATACAGTATGGGCTACTTTCGCGTATACTGAAAGTGGAATTCATTGCCGCACGAAGGTTATTTGGATGCCTACTTCACCTGTTTACATACTCGACAAAGATCAGACTGCTGGAGCCTGGGTTCTCAACCATTTGCGCGAAATCAACATCGGCGCGCAGTGGATGGCAACGGCATCTGAACTGATTGCCGCTTCGGAGCTTAACGCGCCGTCTGTCTGCCTGATCGCCCTCCGCGATCCTGTAACGCAAGCCTTCGCCCTCATCAAAGACCTCACCCAGGAACCCCGTTTCGCTGATACAGCCTTTGTTCCTATGGGGCCGATCCAATTTAAACGGGCTGCGTTTGAATCAGGCGCAGAAGATTATATTATCACCCCGCCCGATGTCATCGAGCTGCGCAAGCGGGTTCGCCTCTACCTGGATCGCGCCGCCTGGCGTAGCCGGCATGTGTCCGAGACGCGCTTCAGTCAGGCCATTGATGAATTAGGCAAACAAGCCGCCAACGGCGGTGCAGATTCCGACTCGCCCGTTACGCTGCTCGAACACCTCAGCGCCATTACGCAAGAGCGTGATCGTTTTGAGCAGGTACTAAACTGTGCGGGTGAAGCGATTATTGTCATTGATCCCGTTGGCAATCTGCTGTATACCAACCCGGCATGGGAACGCTTAAGCGGCCATAACATCGAAACCTTACCGCAGATTCCCTGGCCGCCAGACGACAAAGATCTGGTGCGCACCCTGAGCGAAGGTAAAAGCTGGCGTGGTGAAGTAACCTACACCTTTAACAGCAACCAGCCCCGCGACCTGGATATGATGATCACGCCGATCTTCACCCCGAACGGCGAAATTGAAGCGTTTGTCGTCGTCCCGCACGACATTTCCATGCGCAAAGTGCTTGAGGGTTTGCGCACCCAGTTTTTAACCGATGCGGCGATGGAAATGCGCACGCCTGTGACCAACATCAAAATGCGGCAGTATCTGCTGCGCCAGGCCCCGCCCGAACAGCGCGGCATGCATTTACAGGCTTTCGAGCGCGAAACGGAACGCCTTTCGCGGCTGGTGGACGCCATGCTCGAACTGGCGCGCCTGGATTCGCACCAGGTTCACTTCACGCGCGAACCCATTGATCCCAACCGTTTAGCGAGCGAAGCCATCGTGCGGTTCAGCCAACCCGCCGAAGATCACGGCGTCACACTGGGTTTCACCCGTAACGACACCCTGCCGCCTTTTATCGGCGACACGGCTCAACTCGCCCGCGTGATGGGAATTTTGCTGGACAACGCCATCCTGTATACCCCGGAAGGCGGTCATATCGAAGTCTGTCTGAAAGACGAAGGCTGGTCCGGCGGCCAATTTGTGACCATTCAGGTTTCTGATACGGGCATTGGCATTCTGCCCCATGACTTACCGCACGTCTTTGATCGTTTCTTCCGCAGCGAACGAGTTCGCGACAGCGCTATTCGTGGTGTCGGTCTGGGGCTGGCAATTGCGCGTGAAATTATCAATCGCCACAATGGAGAAATTACCGTCGAGAGCATCCCCAACGAAGGGAGTACATTTACAGTTTGGCTGCCCGTCAATCCATAAAAAAGCTCCCAGTCGTTCTCCGAGCCGGGAGCTTCGAGTTCGTGGGCCAGCCCTTAACGTCCGTTTTCAATCAGATAAGTGCAGGACTCGTCGCCGTCATTCTGTGAACTGAGGCGTTTCGGCGTGATGCCAAGCAGCCCGCGCACCAGTTTTTCATCCATCTTGCACAGCTCAGCATTATTGCAGGATACCTGCTCGTACGGGCAGTTAGTGACAGATAACATATGGCCCTGTTCGGTATACCGCCAATGCGCGGTATATCCATTGTTATTCAAGAAGGTCACCGCATGTTCCAACCGGACTTCCAGCGGGCCTTCGGGCACCATCGCCCCTTCGATCATAGACCCGGCGACCCCTTCCAGAATCTGATTCACCTGAATGGGAGGAAGTTGAGTTTTCATCTGGGTCAACAGCCCAGAGGCCAGACCCTGATAGTTATTAGGAAAATGATCGGCAGCCCGCTCGGTAAGGGTATACACATACTGAGGACGCCCCGGCGCACTTCGCCGCCGAACTGCTGGTGCAGCGACCAACCCGTCACCACGCAAAATTTCCAAGTGGTGGCGAACCGTAACCGCTGTGATCTTACCGATCCGCTCACTGAGCGCCGCAACAATTTCATCTATCGTGGCTTCTTTGCGCTCTTTTAATATTTCGAGAATATGACGTCTGGTTTGTTGCATGGTTTCGTGACTCGCTTTACCATATTTACGATATTGTTTATAAATTTTAAGAATCTTATCATGTCGATTTTAACCTTGTCAAATGACAAGCTACAGGGGGAATGGGCGCAATCTAACACATATCTTCAAAAACTCGATTTCAATTTTAATTTTATTCACGTCTTGAGGAGGTTCCATCCGATGCGTATCTCTCAAATGCTTGCGCTGATTCTCGTTTGTTTGCTCGCCCTGACTTCAACAGTTGATGCTCAGACGGACACCCCCGAACAGGTCGCCCGTGATTATATCGCCAGCCTGTTCAGTGAGGATCAGGAAGATACGGCTGGTTTTATTTATGCCGCGGATCAGGAAATATTCAGTGAGCAGGAAGCGTTGTCCATTGTCGAGTATGAAGACACCTCGATTTTAAGTGCCGATCTGACGGCGCTTGAATACGAAGCCGTCGATGAAGGCGAAGACTGGGCACACATCCGCGTCACGGGTGAGCTATCGATCATGCTCAAAGGCGCGATCAGCGCCAAAGCCATTTCGCCCAGCGAACTGCGACTTTCTGACATCTGGATGATCCGCGAAGAGGATGCATGGAAAGTCTGCCTGCACCCGCCTGCGGCTGCCCTGCGCGAACTAGGTCCAGAAGACATCACCCAGGTATTTTATGAAGCCGCGTACGGCCTTGACTATGAAACGGCCCACGCGGTCATCTGCGAAACAAGGTCCGAGATATTCAATGAAGTCGAATTCGAGCGCATCTTCGGCGTGTTAGAAGCACAAGACCTGCGTGTTGATCTCAGCGAGGTGACTTATACTATCGCCGAACAGACGGACGAAGCAGCCACTGTCGAAGTGGGCGGCATCCTCAACTTATACGAAGCCAAACGTCCATCACCGTTTCGCATTCCCGCTTCCCAGATGAATCTCGGTCCCGTTCAGCTTGTGCTCGAAGACGGCTGGAAAGTTTGCTCATCGGTTGAAAGCTAGGACACTCTCGGCTACACTATGGTGAGATTTTGGGCAATTTCCTATAAAATTTTGCTCACCTAAAGGAGCTTTTAATGACCCTACGCTCGCAAACGGTCGCTATCGTGGTTTTATTGGTTGCGGTTGGTGCGGTGTTTGTTCTGGTCGGCGCAGGTGGCGTGAATACTGCCGCCCACTCTGCCGCCTCAACACCGGTGCCACCCACAACGATCCCCACTTCGACGCCCCTTCCCGAAGGTTCCGCCGATGCCTGGATGGAAGTGAGTCCCGGCGAGTGGTCGTATACCGCTGATCCTAATCTCAATATTTTGCTGAACGATACGGCCATGGGCCTGCCCGAAATGGCCCAGGCGCTCGGCGTAGAAGCTCCGGCTGAAGATGCCGACTTCCCCGCATGGGACTTGCTCGAGAACACAAAGGCACTGATCCAGGAGCAAATCGCAGGAACGCCCACCGAAAGCACGCTGCAACTCGACGGTCCAACCATGAAAGTGTACCAGAATGTGGCGGTTGCGTTCCTCTACTTGATCGCGCAGGAAGAAGGTACACCTTCCACAAAAACCATCGTGGGCATGTTTGAGGAATCCAGCGGCAACATGCACCTGGTTCAAGCCCAATTTCCGCTTGAAAACAATGCCCAGTTAAATGCTGACTTTGAAGCCTGGCTCGATCAGCTTGTCGGCAAGCTGGCTGTCACACCAGAGGCAACGGAAGAAGCACCTGCCACCACCGAAGAAGCGGCTACGCCCGCTGCGACTGAAGAAGCCGCCGCTGTACCGGCAGCAACTGAAGAAGCGGCTGCGCCCGCTGCAACGGAGGAAGTAGTAGTTCCGGTTACAACTGAAGAAGCGGCTGTCGTCGAGCCGCTGGGTGAAGGCTGGGTTCTAACCAACGAGAACTATGTTTATGTGGCCGATCCCAGTATCGATGCGCAGATGTCGTATGAAATCACCACACTCGACAACTATATCGCCAACAGTATGCTGCAAGCGCCCGCCGACGCTGCTGCCGCGCCGTTCGAAGACCTCCTGAGCCAGATTCGCACCCAAATCGAAGCGCAGATCACACAAATGGCGCTGGCGCTCGAAGAAGGACAGTTTGTTGGTCCGTTGACTGAAGATTTCGGCAGCGTCTCAACCACTTATATCCGGTTCCAGATCAGCCCTCAAACCATGTCCGACAGCACACCGTTTGAAGGCACTGATCAGATTTACGCGCTGGTGGATGGCGGCGACGGACGGTTGATCTCGCTCCGCTTCTCAACAGCGGGCGAACCCAGTGAGGCCGCATTCGAGGCATTCAAGTCGTTTATTGCGACCAATGCCGACGTATTTACCACACCTGATGCTGCCATTACGGCGACTCAGGACTGGCTGGCAGCCGGCGGACAGGCGTTGTACGGCCCGCGCCCAGCAGACCCCATTTCCCTGGTTTATAACCTCTCCAGCATCGACGACTTCATGAACCAACTGGCGATGCAGGCTCCTGCCGAAGATTCAGAAACGCCGCTGGTCGATCTCTTAAATCAACTGCGCACCCAGTTCGAATCCTTTGGCGGCGAAAGCATGGTCTTCGATGGCCCAACCCAGGAAACGCTCAACGACATCCCGGTAGCCTTCATGCACGTCACCCGCGCCGCGCAGGAAGCGACTGAAACCACCGTCGCCGTTGACGCCATGGATGTCGCGCTGGTGCTGTTTTATCGCGGTGAGGGCGAAATCGCGTTTGTCCAGTATGTGGCGCAAGGCGAACCGGATCAAGCCGTATACGAGGCCTTCCATACCTGGGTCGAAGACCATGTCACAGAACTGGCAACCGCCACCGTCCCGCTGCCCAAACCCCAACCGGAGGCGACGGCAGAACCCGCACCCGCAGCAACGGAATCCGCCGACTGATCAGACTCTCCCCTCTTTTCAGGAGGGGAGCAATTTTTTCTAATTTCGGGTAACATAAATTATGGAAGATGAACCCAAACCGTTGTACTGGGATGCGACTTACGAGATTGTGCTCAGCCTGATCGAACACCATCCCGACGCAGACCTGGACAGCCTGGGTTTACAGCAACTGCTCGAATGGATTTTGTCTCTTCCTGGTTTTGCGGACGATCCCATCCTGGTACATGATGGGCTGCTGAACGAAATTTTGCGGGAGTGGTACGAGGAGATCAATAGCTAGTTATGTCTGATCATCATATGCTTAAGGAATTACACAATCCCGATGTGCCCGTGCCCGAAGGTATGCAGTCTGCCGTAGCTGTTTCGACCCTCGGCAAGCTGACAGACTTTATCTATAACTGGGGCCGGAAAAACTCGCTATGGCCGATGGCATTCGGCCTCGCCTGCTGCGCGATTGAAATGATCGCCACCGCCGCCAGCCGTTTTGACCAGGCTCGCTTCGGTATGGAAGTCATTCGCGCCAGCCCACGTCAGGCCGATGTCATGCTGGTCAGCGGCACGGTCACAAAAAAGATGGTGGTACCCATTGTCCGCCTCTACAACCAGATGGCCGAACCCAAGTATGTGATTGCGATGGGCGCGTGTGCATCCGGCGGCGGCCCGTTCAAAGAAGGTTACAATGTGGTGGCGGGCATTGACCAATACCTCCCGGTCGATGTGTATGTACCCGGCTGCCCACCCACGCCGCAAGCGCTTCTGTATGGGTTTATGGCACTCCAAAAGAAGATTGAGGGCCAGTCGTTGGGCAATTTTAACAGCACGCCCTGGTATGGACACGGCCCCAGCGATCCCGTTCCGGTGCCGGTGCTGGGTCCAGATATTGTTGATCCACGCCAGTCCTTTTTGCTCCAACGCGAAGCCAACAAACCGACTGAAACGACTGAATCATAAACTATTAAGCACACCGCAGTGCTTTCTTAAAGGAGCTTTTATGGCCGAACAAGTCCCCATCGCTGAAAGCGCCCCATCAACTCCCGACGATCTCAGCGTGCTGCAAGAACGATTTGGCGAAGCCGTCCAACCCGATACCCGCGAGGGCTATGGCGGGATCATAATCGATCCGGCGCGCGCTTACGAGGTGGCGCTCGTGATCCGCGATAGGATGGGCTACGATTATTTGTCCAGCGCAACCGCCGTTGATTATCTGGGTAAAGGTGATCATCTGGAAATGGTCTACCACACCTATCGCACCAGCGGCGGCCCGGCATTGGTCTTCAAAGTGCAAGTCCCGCGTGAAAACCCGGTCATGCGCAGCATGACACCCATCTGGCCGGGTGCCAACTTTCAGGAGCGCGAAGCCTACGATCTGATGGGCATCCGCTTTGATGGACATCCTAACCTCAAACGAATTCTGATGTGGGAAGGCTTTAACGGCCATCCGCTGCGCAAAGACTGGCGCGAAGCGTTTTATGAAGAAGAACACAAGCCGTTTGAAAGCCGCTGGCCCGAAGGCAACGTTTCACGTGCCGAAGAGCACAATGTTTACGGCAAAAATGTGCAGTATCCCGAAGGTTTCACGCTCGAAGGTTATCATTCCCGCGCCGAAGATGCGATTTATGAAGATGTAACGCTCGGCGTGGATATGAAAGCCGACCTGGCCACTGAACATGTCGTGATCAGCATGGGGCCGCAGCATCCCAGCACGCATGGCGTATTCCGCATGGTCGCCACGCTGGATGGTGAAACCATTGTCGCGCTGGAACCGGTGATGGGCTATCTGCACCGCAACCACGAACAAATCGGGGAGCGCAACACCTATCTGCAAAATATGCCTTTCACAGATCGCCTCGACTATTTTTGCAGCCTGTCAAATAACCTGGGATATGCGCTGGCCGTTGAAAATCTGCTGAGTAAAGGCGCGCGCTATCAGCCGCCGACCTACCGCGCTGAAGTGATCCGCGTGTTGATGGTTGAACTCACCCGTGTGCTGAATCACATGGTGGCTATCGGCTTCCTGCTCAATGACCTCGGCGCATATTTCACGCCGATGATGTACGCCATCGAAGAACGCGAACTGATTCTGGACTTCTTCGAGGCGGTTACGGGCAGCCGTATGATGTGTAACTATATGCGCTTTGGCGGCGTGGCGATGGACTTACCGGAACGCCTGCGCGCCGAGGCGAATCTGGTGAATGACCGGGTGCGCGACTTCAATACGCTCGAATATGTGCGCGACCTGATCAATAACCGACTGCCCTACGCCATCGATCAACTCGACAACTACCTGACCAGCAGCGAAATCATCACCAACCGCTGCATCGGGGTTGGCGTGCTGCCGCGATCCGAAGCGATTGCCCTCAGCGCTGCCGGGCCAGTTTTGCGCGCCAGCGGTGTCGCCTACGATGTCCGCCGCGCCGAACCCTACAGCATCTACCCTGACCTGGATTTTGATGTCGTTGTGCGTTATCACGGCGATATTTATGATCGTTACCTGGTCCGTATTGACGAGGCGCGCCAGAGCATTCGCATCCTTAAGCAGATTCTGCCGCTGCTGCTCGAAACCAAAGGGCAGCCGTTCTTCGCGGGTAAGATCAACTACAGCCAGCGTGTCCCGGCGGGCGAATCGTATGGACGCGTGGAAAATCCGAAGGGCGAACTGGGCTACTATGTGGTATCTGACGGCGGACAAAATCCCTGGCGGTATCATGTGCGCGCGCCCAGCTTCATCAACCTGACAGCATTGGAGCGGATGTGCAAAGGGAACAAGGTTGCGGCTACCGTCGCCATTCTGGGCAGCCTCGATATTGTACTGGGCGAAGTGGATCGCTAAATTAAAAATATCATTCTCCCGCCTGTCAGCACGCGCTGATAGCTGAATGTGACTGAGGAGATTTTATGTACGGATCGGGCATTGTGCGTGGCCTGGGCGTCACGCTCAAACACTTCATTGACAGTTACATCGAGGACATCCGTTTCGGTTTTCGCCGCCATGTCCCAACTGAAGCCTTCCCGGAACGGCAGGGCATTGAGGCACGGGGCATTTTCACGGTGCAGTATCCCGAAGAAAAAATCGCGGTGCCGGAACGCTTCCGGTTTATCCCGTTTTTGGTCGTCGAAAACTACGATCACCCCGAACGTCCCGGCCACGACTGGTGTACAAGCTGCGGCATCTGCGCGAAAGTCTGTCCGCCGCAGTGTATCTGGATCGTACGCGGTAGCGATCCAGCCACCGGGCGTCCGGTGCCAGAACCGGTCAACTTTTTCATCGACATCGACATCTGTATGAACTGCGGATTCTGTGCCGAGTTCTGCCCCTTCGACGCGATCAAGATGGACCACGACTACGAACTGTCCAGCTATGACCGCACGGGCAACCATATCTACGACAAGGCAAAACTCTCCAAAGAATTCCGCTACTGGGCATCCATCGCACCAACACGCGCAGCGGAAGAAGCCGACGCACGCGGCGGGTGGGAACACAAAGACGTGCTGAAGCAAAAGGCCAAAGAAGCCAAAGCCGCAAAGCCAGCCGAGGCCGAGTAACCAGACCTATTTTCTCGTTCGAGCGAGGGGCAACACCGAGGGGTGTTGCCCTTCTTATGTGGGGGTTCTATGTACCAAAACGATGCCGAAGTCCTCTTCCCCGCGAGGGTTATTGCTTCTCTGCGCTATCTGCGCGGCGAAAAGTGGCAGAAGCTGGTTGAGCATGTCATGCAGCGGCCCGAACATGATACGGAACTGCTCGCTTTCAGTCTCCTGATGATCCGCGTGGATGGCTGTCTGGCCTGCCATTCGGACAGCTTCCGCGCCTTGCGGGGGTGTACGATGTGCGCACAGCAGACCATCGCCCGCTACAAAGGCACGGATGAGGACCTGATCCAGCAGTGGGAGGCCGCGCGCCGCGATGTGCTCGCCTGGAGGCAGTCGGGGGTCGCACCGACAGCATAACAGCCGCTCCAAGCTACCCCGATCCGTCGGGGTGTTTTTTTGTAGCGAGCAGGACAGACAAGTTTACTGATCCCCGGTTAAATCTGTGCGCGGGAACCAAAGCTCCTTTATATTCGTCTTAGCAGCGAAAATTTATCGAGGAGCAACATCGATCATGAAACGCCACATCACAACCGCCACCTTCGGCCTGATCGTTTTGGCCGCGCTACTGGCCGGATTCAACCAGGCATCCAGCAGTTATGCCCTATCCACTACAGCGACTCCCTTGCCTACGCCGAACGCAACCGATGCTCAACCGCTGATCGTCTGGATCAATTATGATCCCTGGCGAATGGTCATCGGATCGGATTCGCCACGCTTCGCCCTGTATGACGATGGGCAGGTGATTTACTACGACATAGACGAAGAAGGTTATGTCGCTGTGAAACTGTCGGAGGGCGAATTAAGCGAATTGATCGAGTCGCTGGCGCTGGATGAATTCGCTAATCTGGATGATTACTACGAGGCATCGGACTGGACCGACCAACAAAGCCACCTCTTTTATGTGTGGCTGGATGGCGAACAAAAACAGGTTGGGGTGTATGGTGATCCGACACTGGACGAGGTACGCGCTAAACTGCCCGACGCGCTGTTAGCCGTGTATGATAGTCTCGCCGCTTTTGAGCATCCAAACGCGGAAGTGTGGCTGCCGGAAAAAATCGAGGTGCTGATCTGGCCCTACGAAACCACCGGCGGGGCGGAATGGCCCGCTGACTGGCCGGGGTTGGACGATCCAGACACCGTTGAGCGCTATGAGGACCATTACAGCCTCTTCCTGGATGCCAAAGATTTCGAGGAATTCCGCGCGCTGATGGATGAGGCATCCGGCGTGGCGGTGATCGATGGGCGGACGTGGGCGGTGTCGTACCGCTATCCTTTCCCGCAGGAAGAATTGTGGATGGTCGCGCAGTAAGCTGATCGACTTCGGGCTGCGGCAGCGTAAAACTAGAGGGAGGAGCGAATGAGATTTCACAAATTGATGCTGATGGTCGGCCTGTTATTCACGGTTCATACAACCAGCGCACAAACAGGCACACCAACACCTGACGAGCTGCCGCAGCCCTTGATTGTCTGGCTCTACGTTGATCCATGGGGCGAAATGCCCGATCTTTTGCAGATCAGCGATGCACCCTCTTTCGCGCTGTATGCGGATGGACGCGTGATTTACCGGGAGGAGCACGAATACCGGACGGTTTTACTCACAGCAGATGAAGTTGATGATCTGATGTCGAGTCTGCCGCTGGTGCCGTTTGGCGACCTTAAACCGTTTTACACGGCGATTCTCGCCACCGATCTGCCGAGTGATACGCTGCATATCTGGATCAACGGCCAGCAGACCACCGTCGAAGTGTATGGATTGGATCAGGATTTGGAAGACGAACAGGCCGATGTGCCCGACGTTTTCCGCATGATTCGGGATATGCTGGCAGACTACGCCAATCCAAACGCGGAAACATGGATTCCGGCGCAAATTGAGGTACAACTGCGCCGGGTGAACATGAACAACAATCCGAATGCGCTCGATTGGCCCGGCGATTGGCCTGATCTCAACGATTCAAACGCGGAGGATGTCGATACGCTGCGCCCGCGTGTTTATCTCCCGGCGAAGGAACTATCCACGCTGCAAGCCATGATCCGGGAGCAAACGGAAGCCGGATTCCCAATCATCGTACGCCTGCACGAACAAACCTGGATGTTCACTTACCGCTTGCCGTTTCCCCAAGAAGCGCTGTGGATGCCCGCCGAGTCCTGACCACTGGCGGGTCTTTTTTTCTCCAAAACAAATTCCCAACAAAATTCACCCTTTTCAAGTTTTTAAAACCGTACTAGACTTTAGCTCATCGTAACACGCTATTTAAAAATAGCAAAGGTTCATAACAGACCACACGCAGAGGCGCAGTCGGGAGTTACTTCGGCTGAGGACCGGCAGGTTGCGGGTTCGAGTCCCGTCAGCCCTGGAAACAGGGCTGTAGCTCAACTGGCAGAGCGGCTTTATGTACTTCTGGCGCTTTTCCCTCTGCGTCCTGGTCTGCCCTGATAGGCGAGTACGGGCGCAGCACGCCGGGAATATCCGGTAAGAGCAGCCGCGGTTGGCACCGATCCGGCAGGTCGCAGGTTCGAGTCCTGCTCTCTCAAGACCGTTGGGAGGTAGCTCAGACTTTATTTACCAGCGCGCGCTGTGCCCTTGCTCATTTACATCTGGCAACAAAGCGTAGAGGCGCAGTCGGGAGATACTTCGCTGCGGTTAGCAATAGCCCATAGGCTGTTCCTGGGTTCGAATCCCAGAAGATCGCTTCCGGCGATTTCCCTCTACGCACCATTTCGGGTTTGAATGCGCGGAGGCGCAGTCAGAGGTTACTTCGACACGAAAATGCAACCCCTGACACCATTTCCCTCCGCGCACCATTCTTCCCTGCTAGCACGATGCTCAACGGGTGAGCGCAACGGTTTTTCCGGCTACAGGTTCGATTCCTGGCGTGCTACTCTGTGTAGAGGCGCAGTCCGGCGTTCCTTCGACTTTCAATCGATTAAAGCCGCCGGGCGATTTTCCCTCTACACACCATTGTCCAGCTTGAAGGAGGTCCAGCCATGACGCGCATCCTCGACAAATTCAACCTGAAGAAAAATCCTTACGTGCAGGCGACACAGGTTAATCCTGAAGGATTCCCATCCTTCAAACGCTCGAACGAAGAGGCGTATCTCCAGGTGCTGCTGACCAATACACTCAGCGGAACGTATTATGCGGACGAGTCGAGCCTGCTCAAGGAATCGCTGGACCTGCACGCCGCCATGGCACAGAACGATCCGGCGTTTATGGCGCGGGCGCTGGTGTATGCGCGGAACAGCGGCCTGATGCGGCTCCAGCCGATTGTCGGGCTGGCATACCTGGCGAAAGCGGATCGCGATGTGTTTCACCGCATCTTCGGCCAGGTGATCCAAACGCCGGGCGATCTCACGGATTTTGTGGAGATCGTGCGGGGCGGAGTCACGCCGGGCGGCATGGGTCGCTCGATCAAAACGGCGATCAACGGCTGGCTGAACGGCATGAGCGAGTATCACGCGATCAAATATGGATCGGGCGGACAGGGTTACAGCCTGCGGGACGTGCTGCGGGTGACGCATCCGAAACCCGTCAATCCGGTACAGGATGCGATCTTCCTGTGGCTGACTGACACTGAAAAATGGGCGCAGTCGGAACTGCGCAACCATACGCCGCAGATCGATGCTTTCGAACAGATCAAGCGGATCAATGGCGGCGATCAAAGCGCGGCGCGGACGCTGATCGAACATGGTCGGCTGCCGTATGAAGTCGTGACCGGGGTGATCAAACCCGATCAGGATACATGGGCAGGGCTGATGCGACAGATGCCGTACTTCGCCCTGCTGCGGCACCTGAACACGCTGCAACGAGCAGAGGTGTTCCAGGTGCGCGAAAATGCGCAGTATGTGGCGGAACGGCTGACAAACATCGACGCGCTGCGCAAAGCTAAAATTCTCCCGTTCCGGCTGTTCATGGCTTACCGGATGTTCGACGCACAGACTCCGGCGGAAAAACGGATCAGTGAAGCGCTGGTCGAAGCGATGGACGCTGCGTTTGTTAATCTGCCGGAGATGAGCGGAACGGTGTGCATCGCGCCGGATGTCTCCGGGTCGATGGGCGGCTTTATCTCCAAACAGACAAAAGTGCAGTATATCGATATTGCCGGTATCTTCAGCGGCGCACTGCTCAAAAAAACACGCGACGTGTTGGTGCTGCCGTTTGAACGCAAGGTCGTTGACATCAAATTGAGCGCCCATGACAGCCTGATGACTACCGCCGATAAGCTGGCGGCGATCAACGGCGGGGGGACAGCGGTCAGCGCGCCGGTCAGTTATCTGCTCGATCACCGGATCGCCGTCGATACATTCATCGGGATCACCGATAACATCGAATGGGCGACGGATCAAAGCGGGCGACAGGGCTTTTTGCCGACATGGAACGAGTATAAGGCGAAAGTCGCGCCGCACGCCCAAGCATTTTTGATCACTATCGCGCCGCACCGTCACGCTGTCGCGCCACAGACGGAACCGGATGTCTTTTACATCTATGGGTGGAACGACTCCGTGCTGGCGTATATCACGCTGGAGCAGCAGGGACTCCAGGTGGACGCGGTGCGGACGATGACCCTGTAAGTTTCTTCGAGGGCAGAAAACGTTTCTGCCCTTTGTTTTACCCCCCTCCCCCCTTTGGCCGCCGGTTGAGGGAGAAATGGCTCTAAAAGGGGGGAGATCCTGCCATTATCTCCGATTTTCTGCCATTTTCGCGTCGTGAAAATCCCGTTTGGCGTCGTGAAACCGATCTTTTGTTGATCTTCGGAGTGAGGGGGGGGCGGGGGGGGGGGGGGGGGGGGGGG
>CAYYNB010000129.1:0-1650 GCA_964472565.1 uncultured Anaerolineaceae bacterium | reverse complement strand
CCCCCCACTTTTAGCGTTTTGAACCTGAGAAGTTTGACAAAGTGGGGGTTTTGTAAAACTTGGGTTGAAAACTTCCCCCCCTTTCCCCACTGGCGTAGCTAATCAGGAAAGGTGCAGTAAAGTGTAGATACAGGATAGCACAGATGTTCGGAGCTGTCATCACCATTCACAGACTAACTTCGATGGTGAACTTCGATGGTTAATAACGAGCAGCCTACACAGGAGAATTGCCGTTCACTGCATTCAGTCCTAAAATTCATGGGATATTCAACTTTTGGTTAATCGCTTGATCCTATAATGAGAGATATAACAAATTAATCTTGGGAAGGTAAGTGATGTGATGATTCTTGAACTATGCTCTTATTCTCGAAGCGATGGATGGTCAGGGAAATTTCCAACCGCATTGGATAGTCCGCAAACGTTACTCCTGTTGTTTGCTGATGCTGCTTTGCTGGAAAAAGGCCAACTGCAGGAGGAGATTGGGAAAGCATTTCCCCAAGCGGTGCTGATCGGGTGTTCGACCATCAGCCCGATTGCGAATGGACAGATCGTGTATCACGGGGCGGTTCTGGCGATCTGCCAATTTGAAAAATCAACACTTAAAACGGCGATGCAGAGCCTGCAAACACCGGCTGAGAGCCGGCAAGCCGGAGAGACGGTGGGCAAAGCCCTATACCGTCCTGATTTGCGTCAAGTGCTGTTGTTTGGGGATGACCAGGTGTTAAACGCCAATGAGTTTATGAATGGGCTGAATTCCGCCGCGCCGCAGCCCGTGCAGATCAGCGGCGGGATGGCGAGCCATCCTGATTTTGCCGACGGAACACGCCTGCTGGTGCTGGGGCGGCAAGTGAAAAGCCAGGCGGTTGTCGCGGTGGGGATTTATGGCGAGATGCTCCACGCGGCCCAGGTCGAAGATGTCGGGTTGATGACGCACAGCAAGTTTTATACGATCACGCAGGCCGAAAACCGTGTGATCTATGAAGTGGACAAGCGGCCCGCGCTGGAAATATACCGGGAATTTTTGGGCGTGCTGGCTCCCCACCTCGAATTTATGCATGTATTCCCGGTGGGATTCTACGCGCAGCCCCTCGCGCCGCTGAAGGTGGTCCGCTCGGTGTTGGGCGTGGATGAAAAACAAAAAGCGCTGATCTTTGCCAGCGATCTACCCGCCGAAAAAACGATCCGGTTTATGGTCGGGCTGCCGACGCAGTTTGTGGACTCAGCCAAACGTGTTGCTTCGCAAGTGAGCGAACAGATGGGGCAGAAGCAGCGGCTGCTCGCGCTGACGGTAAGCTGTGCCAGCCGGGAGTTTGCGCTGGGCGATGATGTAGACAAGGAACCCGCCGCCGTTTACAACCACCTACCGCCGAATACGACGCAAATTGGGTTTTATGCTTACGGCGAGATCGCGTGGGGCGGCACGGGCACCTGCGAACTGCACAACCATACGATCAATGTGACGCTGTTGGGAGAGTAGACGGGGTAGGTGACCCCTATCCCCCGACCCCTTTCCCCGCGCGCGGAGAAAGGGGAGAAGCGGGCGCGGCAAACGGGGCGATTCGTGAATCGCCCCTACAAACCAATATTCTCCGCCGAAAAACGGCTTAAGTTGATACCAATGGGGCAGGTTTGCAAACCTGCCCCTACAAA
>CAYYNB010000128.1:0-17797 GCA_964472565.1 uncultured Anaerolineaceae bacterium | reverse complement strand
TCTCCCCCTTTTCAGCAACTTTTTCCCCTCAGCGGGTGTCCAAAGGGGGGGCGGGGGATCGATCAAAAAATCCCCGACCTGCAACCAGATCGGGGATCGAAAAGAGGTTAACGCTTGACGTTATTTACGCGCTTGGCGCATGAATGCCTGCCATCAGCAAACCCAACTGTTCGCGGGTTGCGCCTTTGGCCGGAACCGTATCGATAATTTCGCCCTTATACATCACGGCGATCCGGTCCGCCAGCGACATAATTTCGTCCAGTTCGGCAGACACCAGCAGCACCGCTGCGCCTTCATCCCGCTGATCAATGATCTGGCGGTGAATGAATTCAATCGATCCCACGTCGATGCCGCGTGTCGGCTGCGCCGCGATCAGCAGGCGCGGTTTGCGGCTGAACTCGCGCGCCACGATCATTTTTTGTTGGTTCCCGCCCGACAGACTCCCGCCCGCCGTATCCGGTCCCGGCGTGCGAATGTCATATTGGGCGATCAGGTTGTTGGCATGTTGGTAAATCGCGTCCCGGTTGCGCATCAACCCGCCGCGCTTATCCACAAAGTCGCTGACATTGCCGCCTTGCAGCCGCCATAGCGTGATTTGCAGATTCCGGTCCAACCGTTGAATCGCTGACTTTACCGGACCAAACCCGAACAGCCGCATCGTCACCAGGTGTGCGACCAGGCCAGAGAACAGCGCCAGTCCCATCGCCAGAAACACGCTGATGATAAACGGCCATTGAAGCACCGCGCGCCGTGCCGAACCCAGGTCCACATTCATTTGATAAGTTCGCAGGTGTTCCGGCACATTGTATGCATCCAGCAGCGCCGTCCAGACCCATTGATCCCAGGCCCACAGCCCCAGCGCGCCCAGCGCCAGCACAATAGCGCTCGCCACCACCAGATACCGCAGCAGCGCAAACGGCAGTTCAGCCTGATCCGGTTCCTGTGCGAACGGATACTCATAGTAGTCATTTAACACGAGGTTATCGGCCACCGAATACGGCTTGACCAGTCCATGCCGCTGCCGGTCTTCCGGCACATGGCTCGTCTGCGTATCCTTGATCCGTCGTGGTGTGATCTTCTCCCGGCGGATCATATGCAGCCCAAACCGTCCATCAATCGCCCGCACAATAACCGCTGCCCGTTCCATGTTGAAAATCGCCAGCGGAACCAGCGCCAGATGCACCACGCGCAGCACCAGAAACGCCAGATAGTAAGCCAGCAGTTTCACGATGTTCGGTTTCCGGTCCGCCGCGTCCACGATTTGCAGCGAGAACACCGCCATACCCAGTGTCCCGTTGAACGCCTGCCAGCCTCCCCAGAAGTACAGCCAGTCCACAATCACATACGTGAGCGCACCAACCAGCACTTTTGTAGTCATCGAGGCATCGCTGAAGCGTTCCTCACCGAAATACGCGACAAACGATCCGATCAACAGGCCAAACAGAATCGCCATCACCGTATCGATCACCAACGCCGTCAGCCGTGTTTTCAGTTTGGCTTGCGGTTGAACTTCCGGTTGCAGTTCGGTGCCAAGCAGTTGCACCGAGCCGCCGGTCAGGTTGCGCAGCCCGGTGAGCACTTCCACCAGTTCGGTTTGTCCGTTCCCCTGCACCCCGGCGATCCCCAGCACTTCCCCGGCGCGCACCTCGAAGCTGACTGCTTTGAGCGCCGGTGCGCCGCGATCATTCAGCGCCGCCAGTCCATGCACCTGCAAAACATGCTCCGCCGGACGCGCCTCGTCCTTTTCAATATGCAAAATGACTTCGCGCCCGACCATCATTTCCGCCAGTGATGCTTCGGTTGCTTCTTTCGGCGTCGTAGTTCCGACAACGCGCCCGCCCCGCATCACGACGATATTCGTCGCAACCTCAAAGACTTCCTTAAGCTTGTGCGTGATGAAAATAATCGACACGCCCTGCGCCGCCAGCTCCCGCATGATCTTGAACAGTTCTTCGCCTTCTTGCGGCGTCAGCACCGCCGTCGGCTCGTCCAGAATCAGAATGTCAGCCTGGCGATACAGCGCCTTCACGATTTCCACGCGCTGCTGTGTGCCCACAGGCAGTTTTTCGATCACCGCTTCAGGATCAACTTCCAGCCCGTACTGCTGCGAAAGATCGCGCACCCGTTGAGCGGCAGCACGCGGGTTACGAATCTGCGTCAGATTATCCAGCGCGTTCAGTACAGCATCCATCGCGCTGTCCAGCGCCGATCCGCCTCTTTCCTCGCGATTCTGCCGTTGGAGCCAGGTCCGCCACAAAGCGAACGCCAATCCCACCCCCAGCAGCGCGAGCAAAAGAATCTGGTATTCTGTATCTTTATCATCCACCAGCCGCGCCGCTGCCAACACGAGATACCCCGCGATCAATGCAGCCAGCACCACAAAATCTTCAGGACGCAGCACCCCGATTTGGGCATTCAATCCACGCCAGGACCGGATCGCGAAGAACCCAATCAGCAGGAACAGGATAAGTCCGCTGATGCTGTACACCCACGGCGGCGCACTGTCAATCGCGTCGATCAGCCAGCCCGGAATACCATCATCCCGGTATGGAGCCATCGCTTCCTGCGCCAGTTCAATCGTCGCCCCGATTTTGTCCTCGTTCCCGGCGACCTCCAGCGCGCTTTGCGACCAGTCAAAATCAACCCGTTCTGCCGAGACATAACGCGACTTCACCGCGTAGGTGTATGTGCCGCTGCGTTCTTCGATTTCCTTCACTTTAGGATCGCGTTCGCGCGACAGCGTTTGGACTTCCTGCCGCAGCGCAATATCCGTCAGCCCGACGCGCGCCATCAGCTCAATGCGTGATGCAATCCACAGCGCCATAAAAACCAATCCCACGCGCCACGTAATGCCCCAGATCAAACGCGCCAGCGGCGGAACCGCCACCACCACCGCGTTGACCAGTCCGAGTCCGGCAGCAATTGCCAGATATTTCGTTTCGCCCAGCGCCCAGCCAGCCAGCAGGAACGCGACAAACACAACGATGCTGGACAGCCATTTTAACGCCCAGCGCAGCGCCGGTTTATCCTTCCCCTGGTAAGCAACATCGGCTTCTTCGCCCAACACCACGTTTTCCGCCACCGTCATCACCGGCACCAGTTGGAAGTGTTGGTGAACCATGCCGATCCCGCTGCGAATCGCTTCGCGCGGGCTGGCAAAACGAACGTCGCGCCCCTTCAACCGGATCGTTCCGGCATCGGGATGATACAACCCATAGATAATATTCATCAGCGTGCTTTTGCCCGCGCCGTTTTCGCCCAACAGCGCCAGAATCTCGCCCCGGTGCAGTTTGAGACTCACATCATCGTTCGCCAGCACGCCGGGAAACTGCTTCACAATATGTTCAGCGTCAAGGACGACTTCGCGTTCTTCCATGTTCAGTTCCGTCCTTTATTCCGTCTCATAAACTTGGCCCTCAGCCGCAGGCGGACGTACCCGACCCACGAACCCGGCCATCACAATAATCGTCAACAGGTACGGCAGCATCGATACCAACTGCTGCGGAATACCCAACTGCTGCAAGTTCCCTTGCAGCGCGTTCGCCAGCCCAAAGAACAGCGCCCCCACAAACGCCCGCGAGGGTCGCCAGTTCCCGAAGATCATCACCGCCAGCGCAATAAACCCGCGTCCAGCCGTCATATTTTCTTCAAACACTGGCACCGCCGCCAGCGTCAGAAATCCGCCCGCGAGTCCCGCCATCATGCCGCTCAGAAACAAATTCGTATATTGCGTACGGTACACATTGATGCCCAGTGTATCTGCCGCGCGTGGATTCTCCCCCACGGATCGCGTCCGCAGTCCCCACGTGGTATGGAACAGTGCCCAGCCGAGCACAAACACCAGAATCGGTGTCAGCACCGTAATTAAGTTTTTATCGAGCAGCAGTTCACCCAGATCATGAATAAGTGTGATATGCAGCGTTTTGCTGCCCAACTCAATATCAAACGGATCAGGCAGCGGATTATTTTTGATCAGCGCGGGCAGCCGGTTGGGTTTGATCGGCACATTCGCTTCAGGATCATAGAAGTAGCCGGTCAGGCCCAGCGCCAGAATGTTGATCACAGTCCCGCCGATAATCTGGTTGACCTTAAATTGGATCGACAGAATCGCCAGCAGCAGTCCCAACGCCCCGCCGGTTAACAGCGCCACAGCAATCGAAATGCTGAAACGCACGGCGGCAGCCTGCAAATCCGGGTCTACATCCGGTTTACTCAGCGCCACATTCATCATAAATCCGGTAAAAGCCGACATCAGCATCAACCCTTCGATGCCAATGTTCACGATCCCGGATCGTTCGCTCAGAATGCCGCTCATCGAACCGAGTGTAATCGGTATCGCATGGCGGATCGTAAAGTTGATAATCGAGATCAGGGTTACGCCCAGGCCGATTTCAATCATCGCCCCGCTCCTTCTTTGCGCGGTCCGGTTTTCAAGCGCGGCGCTTTGGTCGTTTCTTTAGGCAGCCGGTACATCCGGCGGATAATTTGATCCGCGGCGACAAACATCAGAATCAGCGCCTGGATCACCAGCACCAGCTTCGATGGAATATTCGCCATCAACGCCATCCGGTCTTTCCCTACGTCCATAATGGCGAACAGCAGCGCCGAGAAGTTGATCCCAATCGGGTTGTTCCCGGCTAAAAATGCCACCGTAATGCCGTCAAAGCCCAACCCAAGATTCTGGTTGCCCTGGTAGTTATGGAAAAAACCAAGTGTCTGAACGCCGCCCGCTAACCCTGCGAGACAGCCGGACACAAACATTGTCATCACGGTGACGCGCTTGACGTTCACCCCCGCATACCGTGCCGCATCCGGGCTGTGTCCGACCATCCGCACCTGGAACCCAAACGTCGTCCGGTATAGGACAAACATCACCACCACCGAAGCAATGATCGCGATAAAAATGCCAATATTTAATTCGGTGTTCGCGGTGCGCGGCGGAACGGTATACAGAATCGGCAGCTCAGCCGACTTCAGAATTTCCGGCGTGCGCGAAATCGCGTTTTGCGCCGCTTCAGGACTCGCCAGCGGTCCGGGACGACTGCCGCCGCTGCCCGCTGTGATCAGCCATTCCGCAAATTTTGCGGCGATATAATTGAGCATAATCGTGATAATCACTTCGTGTGCGTCCGCATACGCCTTAAGCACACCCGCGATAGCTGCCCACAGTCCGCCGACCACCAACGCCGCCAGCAGCGCCAACACAATATGAATCAGCGGCGGCAGTCCTTCAAAGGAAAACCCCACCCAGGCGGCTACCACCGACCCCATCACCAGTTGGCCCTGCGCACCGATATTGAACAGGCCGCTCTTAAAGGCGAAAGCAATCGCCAGCCCCGACAATATCAACGGCGTCATTTTGATGAACGTATCAACCAACCCGCGCGGCTCCAACAATGCGCCCTGGAACAATCCCTCAAATGCCGTAATGGGATCACGTCCATTCAGCAGGATCAGCACCGATCCGGCCAGAATAGCCGTGAATACGGCCAGAAAGGGAATCAGCAGTCCTTGTAAGGCTGTCCAGATTTGCGCCGGAAAGATGGAGGTGCGCTGGGGAGAAATGGCAGACGGAGATTGAGAACGTGCAGTACTTGCCATGTAAAATCCTTTTCCCCGTAAAAGCTTCTACTATTGCCGTCCAATTATATCCAGACCCCCAAATAACGACAGGTGATTTTCGGAATTGGACTCTACAGCCGATCCGCACTACACTTAGCAACAAACGTCACCTTAACCCGGCAATACCTTTACTATATATGATTAGGGAGAGATTGGTTATGATGGTGTGGCCCCTGCCTCGCGTTACATTTCGAGAACTCCGTTCTATCGAAGAAAAACGCCCTGTCGCGCTGCTCACCACCGAGAGCGTCTGGTCGGTGTGGGGCAGCCAGATCACCCTTCCCGTTTTGATTCAAGCAGAACCCGAACGGTATGATCGTGAACTGTTCGAAAATCTGGCGAACAACTTGCCTACCCAGGTTCAGGCCATCTATGTAGTTGGGCAAGGCGCACCGCTCCAGGCGGGTAAAATAATTGCCTCCCAAAATCAGAAGCCGCTGTATATTATTCCAACCGTCCTGGACAGCGATCAACTCCTGACTCCCACCGCACAAACCATCGACGAGGATCGTTGGATCGATCTCGAAACTGGCCCGGCAACCGAAGTGATCATCGACTGGATGGTGATTCAGTCTGGGCCTAACTATTTGCGCGGCGCAGGCATTGTCGATGTGCTGTCGATCATCACCGGGCTGCTCGACTGGCGTTATGCCGCTCAAAAAGGTAAAAACCCCCTGGAACAGCGTTTTGCGCCCTGGGCCGCCAGTGTCGCTGCCGGGCTTGCCTCACAGGTGATCAAAAGCGCAGCCGCCATTGGCGAAGCTAATCTGGATGCGCTGCAAACACTGCTCAACCTGATGATGACGGCGGTGCAGCTTTCCAACCAGCTTGGGCACCCCCGCGCACGGCTGGGCAGCGAACACTATCTGGCTCAGATTCTCAAGAGTACGGCGGGTTCGCTCGAACATGCCGAAATTGTCGGGCCGATGATGCTCTTTGTGGCGGCGCTGCATGGGCAAGACCCGGCCAGTTTGCGCGAAGCGCTCACCACCGCTGGCGTCCGGCTGGACACTCTGCGCGCGACAGATGTTCGTTTGATGCTCGATCAGCTCCCCGAACATCTCGGCACTTATGGCTTCGCCTACAGCATCCTCAACGATCTGGATCCACTGTCTGAAAAAGTCAGCGAAGCGCTCGACGCCGCCGGTTTGCAAATACCCGATAATACCTGGATGGTGCCCGAAGAAGCAGTGGTCGCCGTAGTCGAAGAAGTTGACCTGCTCGAAGTCGCCGCCGAACCGACGCCTGATCCCGAAGAAGATGATGATGTTTTACATCCAGAGCAGGCTACCCAACCAACGGGAACCACAACTGCCGAAGAATCCCAGCCGGTTGAAACACAACCAAGCGCCGAACTGGATCAAGCTGACACAGTGGATGAGTCCGAAGTCGAGTCCGGCAACGGATAGTTTGTCCCTCTGATGTACCATTGTATGCGAGCGCGTTCGCTTCTATCCTTAAAAATGGACTGGGCGGCGCGCCTTTTTTTGCCTCCTGCTCAGCAATTTGTAAAGAATTGTTAAGCCGCCTCAGAAAAAACTTAAATTGTGCGACGTTGCATCTGCATTCACGGTTTCTCGATTGAAACATAAAATCATACGGGGTTCCTTGCGCAGCCTATGTGGTCGTCAACGACTTTTGGAGGTGTAAGTACATGAGCAATTATCATTATCGGAGAGTTGTTCGAAGCTTCGTGACTGCAATCGTGCTTCTCACGACGGTAGTTACGACCTTCGCGCCAGACTGGATGACGCCCGCGCAGGCGGCACCGGTTGCGAATGACACGGCTTCGGACCTCAACAACAGCGCCGCTCCTACGGATAACACCGCGAGCGTGCCTGATAGTTCCACCGCTCCCCAGAGGCTTGCTCCGCTGAATGCGCTGGTCCTGACTGAACCGGGCCAAACCGAAGCGCTGCAAGCCGCGATCAACGAAGCTGGTGGTTATGTCTATGTGCGCCAGGGCGACGCGCTGTTCGTCGGGCTGGACACGCTCACCTATTCTGACCTCGCGCCGATGGGCGCACGGATGTTATATCAAGGCACCGTATCGGCCAACGAACTGGTGGTCTTGAATGACGAAGACCGTGCAGCAGCGGCGGTTTGGAATGAAATGCAAACCTCAGACGCCCTGTCAACGGACATCGTCAGCGCAGCCATAGACACCAAAGCCTACTTCGGTGACAGTCTGGCTGGTCCGACCAAAAGCCCGGCTTTTGCGGCTGAACTGCCAGGCGAGGAAGACACCAGTACCTTCCTGTATGGCTCGGTTTCGGTCAACGTCGTTTTTGTCGAAAGTACCGCAGCCACCGCAACCGATGAAAACTGGACTTTGGACGAGATCAACAAAGTCAAGGCCGAGATCACAAACGCGCTCGACTGGTGGACCATCGCGGCAACCGCGCCTGAAAGCTATGGTGGCGAACCCCGGCCTTCAGCCAACCTGACATGGAATGTCAAATACTTCACACCGCTTGATGGCACGACCACCGACCGGAATAAAGTCAAGATTCCCGTTGAGCCAATCAAGGGATGCATCCAGGCCGTCAGCGGGTGTTCCACCATTGTCGCTACCGGATGGATGGACGACATCGCAAGCCGATTTGTCCCCGCAGGCATACCGGCGGGAAATAAAACTGTCGCATGGGCTGACCAAACCCGCGATACAAACGCCACCGATTGGGCTTTTGTGCTTTATGTCGTGGACAGTAGCCTGGATGCTGATGGAAAATTCGATAAAGACGGCCTGACCGCAGGCGCAAAACTTGCCGGTCCGTGGGCTGTTGTGACTTACGATGCGGGCACCTACGGCATTAACAACCTTGAAGCGTATATTGCGAAAATGGTCGGCCATGTCTTTGGTGCAGGCGACGAAGCCTACGACAGCGATACCGGCGCAGGCTGTCGCCCCGAAGAATACTACGGCTATTTGCTGGTCAAACACGACAACTGCGAGAAAAACCTGACGGCTCGGCCCTCGGTAATGCGCTCGCCGGAAAACATGTTAACCGCCTACCGGGAGTATTCGCTCTCATCCCAGGCGCGTGCGCAAGTGGGTTGGGTGGATGAAAAACCGAGCACCTTTGTGAATGGAGAACTTGTGGTCGGCAACGGCGTCTATGACGTGGTTGACACCCTTGAGCAAGTTTTCCCCGGATTCAGCTCCTCCAACAAACCCGTCTGCCCTATTCTACATCTGATGGGCATCCCCATTACCAATGTAGCTTCCGTTCCCGGCGATACGCTCGGCTATGAAGAAGAGGGTAAATGGGCAACCAAACGGTGGAACGGGACCCAAATTGTTAACGGAATAGTTTACCACCCGGTCAACATCAACTACCCCAGCTTTGTGTGGGGCCGCATCAATGATGGTGATTGGGAAAAGGGTTCGGCCAGCGACGGGTTCTTTAACGCGGGCGATGATGACGAAAAATATAACCTTCCACTGGTAGGTAATTCGGGCCAGGTTAACCGGGTCGAAGTGGTCATCATGAACCGCTGGGACGATGAAGGGTATCGTATGGAGCCGCAGAACATCGAGTTTGCAGCCCCCTACAAAACCAGCAGCGACCCCGACACTCCCGAAGTTGATAACAGTGTCGAAAGTGACGAGGAAAGCTGGGTAGACCTCTTCGATCCCAACGGAACGCTCAATGCCTCATCATCCATCGGCTGGCTTTCGGACAGCAGCAAACCCGACTACTATCACGCCGGCAGCACGATGGTGACTATGACGACCTCCCAACCGGGACGTGAAGCCTGTTTTGCCTTTGAGGGCACCGAAGTCACCCTCTACTACAACAATGATGTGACGGGTGTGGCGGAAGTCCTGGTTGATAACAAGCTGCATTCCACTATCAACTATACGGGCACAGCCACAGCAACCGAGTACCCGAAGCAGCACATCATCAGCAATTTACCGTCGGGCATCCATGCAGTCAGTCTGCGCCAAAAGAGTGGTCAGATCGACTTTGACGCTTTCGAACTCACCGATCCGACCTCGAACTATCTCATCAACGCAACGACTGAACCCGGCCCACAAGGAATCTATGAGCACAACCAGCTCAAAATTCGGTATGTGGGTGACTGGAGCAACCAAACCATGACCGGTGCGGTTCGTCCGGGCACGGTAGATAACGCAGTCAAACGCAGCAGCACCGCCTATAACCGTTTCTATGCAACCTTTACAGGTGCCGATACGGTTGCGATTTACCGGCTGATTTCACCGGCTGGTGGATCGGCAGATGTATATCTCGAAGGCAAGTATTGGGGCACGATGTACAACAAGGCGAAAACAACCAGCATTTCGCCCTTCTACATTTCGGGATTAGCATCGAATGTAACGTATACGATTGAAGTTCGGATTAACCCTGCCGCAGAAGGCGCGGTTGTGCCCAACTTCGATCTGGATACGCTGCGCTTTATGAACCTGCGCACCGACCCCACTGTAAACCTGTACAAGGTTGATGTTCCAGGGCCGACTGATCCTATGCCAGCGCCATTGGAAGTAGCCTACAACGGGGATCAGGAACGCTATGGTACATGGTTGAACAAAACCAAATATCTGTCTTCGCGCAATGAAGGTGACATACTGACCGTATATTTCCAGGGATCGGCGATTGCGGTCAATCGTGGAACCAACACCGAAGGCGGTATGATGGAAATTTACGTGGACGGGCAGCTCAAACGGACGGTTGATAACCGCACATCGGCAACGACGCTGGATACAGCCGTTATCGTGCATGGGTTAGCCCCGAATTTCCCGCATGTCCTCCAGGTTCGCATCATCAACCGTGCCACGAATGTCCTGCGCTACAACAACATCTACGGTTACACCGTCTTTTATGTAGCCCCGGTTGGCGTCGGCTCGTATGAAGAGTATGAATACGATGCAGCCGGCACACCTGTGCGGTCCGATTTTATCTACGAGCAATTGTGGAAGAAGCCGGTACTCTACACTAAGGACCCAGGGCCATCGGGGGATCGGTACATTGCCTCGAAACACCAGGACGCACGAGTCTATCTGTACTTCACGGACGCCGACAGCCTTACCATGTATGGGGTAATGGGCGCATTCGGTCGAGCCGACATCTATGTGAACGGGGAACTCGTAGGACAATTCCTCGAAAAGAATGCCGTTGTCGGTTACAACAGGCCCTTCACTGTAACCGGGTTTGACCGCACCGCTGTTAATGTCCTTGAGATTCGAGCGGGAGTCGGCGCAAATCTGGCGCGCGTGTTCTCGCTGGACCGCGTGGTGGTCTACAACCGGCCTATCCTGGGCGCGGGCATCTACGAGAACAATGGAACTATCGATCTGGGCGGCGGCCTGGGTGAAGCGCCGGTGATGCAGTTCTCCGGCCAGTGGAACGAAGTCACCGACGCCAAAGCGCATGGTGATGGGGTTCACGGCACAACATTCCATACCGTCGTCGCGAAGGGCGATACAGTCAGCTTTGATGTCAAGGATGCCACTTCTGTCATCGTCTACCGGCGGTTGTACAGCACCTATGGCATGGCCGATGTGTATGTAGACGGCGTGTTGTACACCTCCTTCGACAATCTTGATCCGGTGACAACAACCGGACAGTACCAACAACCGTATGTCATTGCGGGGTTGGATGTTGGTTTTAACCACCACATCGTGATCAAGCCACGTGTTACGGCTGCGGGATCATTCAAGCGGTTTGACATTGACTATATCGAAGTCCGCAACACGGATGCATCCGGTTTTGACTATCTGGTTGACGGCTACTACGCGAATAACGATGCCAGTGTGATGGGCAAAGCCGTCCGGTATCAAGGCACCAAATGGACCCACAGCGCCGAATCATTCGATAAAACCAAGGGCGAACGGGTCATGATCTCGTTCTTCGGTCATGGCTTCACGATCTTTTTCAACCGCCGATCTGGAATGGGCAACGCCAACATCTACGTGGATGGACAGCTATACGGAACAGCCAAAACCGTTGCAACCTCACGGATTAACGCCGTTCCCTACTCGGTGGGAGGCTTGAAGAAGGCCTATCACATGGTCGAGATCATTATTGCATCAGGAGCCATTGCCATTGATGGTTATCAGGTTTATGGTGCTGATCCCGATAGTGAACTAGCCGTCTATGATTTGGTGACAGGCACAGCCCCAAGCCAAACCATCAATCCGTATGTGATGCTGTCGGGATTGTGGACGATCAACGGTGATTATCTGCAAACCCGCGAGTTGGATGCCAGCGCTTATATCTATGTGCGCGATGGAAACAAAGACGATGGCCTGAGTGACACGATCTTCCTGACCCGTGACACGATTGACTCGTCTGGCCCCATTGAAATTCATGTCAACAATGTGCGCACGAACACGGTTGACAACAGCTATCTCAAGACTATCGCTGGGGATGAGGTCTTCGAAGCCAGTGGATTAGGAGATACACTCTCCAGAAAAACTTACATTCGCATCCGGAATCCAAAGGCGATGTTGATCTCGCTGAAGATGGTGCGGATTGGCAATCTGACACCGGCGCTGGATGCACAACTCTGCACTAATGAAGCCGAAGCAGCTAACAACGTACACCGCGCGGGGAACTGGACGAAACTACCTGCAACGGCCAATACCAAGTTGTACAGCGGCGGTTTCTATATGCAGAGTTACAATGCCAACTCGCGCTTCTATGTCCCGGTAAAGGATGTCACCTATGTGATCATCAACCGTCTCACGGGAACGGCGTATGGTGATGCCGATGTCTATATCGACGGGCAATACTGGGGCAAGATGACAAACAAGGCTGCTGCAACCAAAGTCGCGCCCTTCCCAATTGGTCCCATTTCGTCGGGGCTGCACACGGTAGAACTGCGGCAAACCAAACCCTCACTCAAGTTTGCTGTCGACTCGATAAGCTGCCAGTCGATGAATACACTTTTGCCCGGCTACTACGAAGACAGCGATCCAAACCTGAGCTATACAGGCAATTGGGTTACGCTCAATAACCAGGCGGGCGCATCAGGGAATGCACTACACCGGGCCAAAAGTGTTGGGTCCAAGATGGCCGCGGTATTCGATGGCAACATGGTTAAGATTTACCGCCGGGTTTCGACCGCTACGCTAAAAATGACGGTGACCATTGATGGCACGGCATATATGGTCAACAACTACTCGGCGAAGACACTTTACCGGGTGCCCTACACTATCCTGCTGCCGGAAACCGGTGTCCATACGCTGGAACTGTCGGTTGTTTCGGGTTATGCAGACTTCGACGCGATTGAAATCGGACAAGCTGTTCCGGCGACATTCGGCGCATACCAGGAAGACGATCCACTGCTTGCGGTCAACAACTTCGAATACCAGTGGAAGACCACCACGACTGCCGTGAATTCGGGCGGTACGTATGGTCAGACAAACGTCGCCAACTCTAACATGTTCTTCCTGTTCTATGGACAGCGCGTCACCACTTATCTGACGAAAGGCCGCACATGGGGTATCGTCAAGTTCCTGCTGGACGGTGAGCTGAAAGGCGAACTGGACCTGTATTACTACGACGCTAAGAATGCTGCGGACGTGCCGTTTGTCACGTATGACTTGCCCAGCCTGGCTCCGGGCAACCATGTCCTGGAAGTTCGCTTCGAAGGAAAGAAGAGCAAGGGAACAGCCAAGGTCAACGTGGACGCCTTCACCGTGAACGGCGCACCGGTACCGAAGCCGGGTGAACATAATGGGCCAAGCGAGCCAGATACCGGCGGCGGCGGCGGCGGCGAAACACTGGATGTTCCACGTGAAGGCTGCTTCGAAGAAAGCAATGCCGAGTGGGTGCGCGTCCCGAACGAGCCGGAAAGCTTCTGGTTCCCGTTCACCGATCCGGGCGCGTCAATGGACCTGTACGTCGAATCACCCGAATCAGGCGATGAAATTTACGCCGAGTTCGACTTCGCGGCAACCGGGTTCACCCTGCTCTACCATCGAAACTGGAATGGTGGTACGGCAGACATCTATCTAGACGGTGTACTGCTCACAACGCTGAGTATGAAAACGGCAAGCCCGGCGGATCCGCCCTTGTGGCTGGAAGAAGCATCGTACTCGAACCCAACACCGTTAGACCCGAACAAGGTCCACATTCTGAAGATCGTGAAGGTTCCGAACACGGCGGGTAAGATCTATATTGACCGGATCGACCTGCCCGGCTATGACGAAACCTACAACGACAACTGTATCGTACTGCCCAAGTAACATCTGGGGAAAAAGCCTCACCAACAAAATCACCCGTCCGAAAAAATGGACGGGTGATTTTTATTGGGAAGGCACTGGTTCGTTATTCGGATGCTTCCTGGGTTGCGGCGGAACCTTCGGTCATGGGGCTGCGGACTTCAACGGCACGCTGCGCCAGCAGGCTGTAAACCCGCGAAGCGAATTCTTCCTGAACAATCAGGACATTACCGGACACAAAAATGAAGGATACAACCGGATCGGTGATTTGGGCGGCAGCGGCGCGAGCAGCATCGGGCGATGGGAAATCAAAGAAACCAACAGCCCATTCATAGGGGCCAAACAGCACTCGAATGCCGTCCTGATCCAGGCCTTCATAACGGGCGGGGTCTTCACTGCGGACGATCTCCAGCGAGGTTTCTGCGGATGCAATCGCCGCGATGAGTTCTTCGGCTGAACCTGCACCCTGAGGCGGCGCGCAGTATTCGACACGGGAGCCGGATGAATCGGTGTGATATTCATACGTTGTTCCCTGAACGTCATAAACGACCAAAAATCCTTCGATAATGACCGAGGTTGCCTCAGTGGGCGACGTGCCACAACCCAACGCAGTGTCATACCAGGTCCAGGATTCAACTTTGGTGGGATCACCGAGTTGGTCAAGCGCTAAGCCGGTGCGCTGGCTCAAGTCCTGTTTCACGGTGTCTACAATCGAATAACGCGAGTCGGGGGTGGGCGTAAAGCGGGCATCAGAACTGACCAGAGCTTCACATTCATTGAGGGTCATTTCGCCGCCTTCGGGCGTGTAGTACTGGTAGGGATAGATCATCTGCTCGTATTCTAAATACAGAGAATAGATGTTTACACCGGGGTCTTCAAGTTCGGAGCAGGTGAGCTGGCTTTGGAGCCAAATGGCGGTGTCAGCCGGCAGGGTTGTGATTTGGGTCAGGCTGATATTCAGGCGGGCAGCCAACGCCGGTTTTGCCAGATCAACCGCCTGCTGAAAAGTGGCATCGGATGGCAGCACCATCGGGGTATTGCCTGGTCCGGGCGGCGCAGGGGTGACGATCTCGCTGTCTGTTTGCTGCGGCTGGGGTGAAGCTTTGGGGGCGGATGGCTTTTCATCTTCCCCACCACACGCTACCAGAACCAACAGCGCGACGAGTATCAAGACCAACAAAAACGTTCTTTTGATACGCATGTTCCCTCATCTCCAAGGATACGTAACCTCACTACATATTACCGTATTGGAGAGAGAGATGTTGCAGGGCAGACTACGCAGCCTGCCCTGTGATTGGCGGTTATTTGTTCTCGACCTCGACAATTTCGACATAATCGTCGGTGCCGCCGCGTTCCCAATAAATACGGGGAACAATCGAATTGGTGATAATGCGGTCCTGATATTCGACCACACGCTTGATCACGCTCTCGACCAGCGTATCAGACAGCAGGTGCGGCTTAAGGCCCAGATCGTAGAGTTCCTTGTGATCGGGGTTGTAGTAGTGCTCTTCCATCTCTTTGCGGGGGTTGCGGTAGTGCGCAACGGTGACATCAATGCCAAGCTGTTTGGCGGCTTTTTTCACGTGGAGTGCTAATTCCATAACCGAGAACTGCTCAACCCACTGGTTGAACGTGCGCATTTTGCCGGGCGCAGGCGGATGCAGCGTGGTGAGTTCGACGCACTGGAGCGTATCCAGAATATTCAGATAACCGCGCGTCTGCTGGCCTTTGCCGAAGACAGTCAGCGGGATGCCAGCAACCGCCTGGACACAAAAACGGTTCAGCGCCGTGCCAAACGACTCGTCATAGTCGAAACGGGTCAAAAGGCGCTCATCCAGATTGGATTCTTCGGTTTCGATGCCGTAGACGACGCCCTGGTTCAGATCGGTGGCGCGGAGATTCCAGACTTTGCAGGCGAACATAATGTTATTGCTGTCGTGGACTTTGGTCAGATGGTAGAAGGAACCGGGCTGGCGCGGGAACGGAAGTGTGTCTTTGCGGCCCCGATATTCGACCTCGAAGTAACCTTCAGGAATGTCCACATTGGGCGTGCCATATTCGCCCATCGTGCCGAGTTTGACTAAATGCGCTTCGGGCACAAATTCTTTCATGGCAAACAACACATTCAGCGTACCGTTGACGTTATTTTCATGCACATGGACAGCATGATGCACATCGATCATAGAATACGGCGCGCTGGGAACTTCGCCATAGTGAATAATCGTTTCAGGCTGGAAGTCGCGAATCACCCGGCTGATAAAATACCAGTCCTGAATGTCACCGACGAATGCTTCAATAGCACAACCGCTGACTTCTTTCCAGGCTGCAACACGTGTTTGCAAGGGCTGGATCGGAGTCAGGGAGTCGGTTCCGCGTTCCAAATGCATCATCCGGCGCAGGAAATTATCGACGACGGCAACAGTATGGCCTCGCTTGCTGAAATACATGGCGGTGGACCAACCTAAATATCCATCACCGCCGAGAACTAAAATACGCATACGATTTTCTCCTGAAAGACACTAGTTAGGCATGCGCCTGTTGTTTGTTACGGCACGCTTGTCAATCGCGTTTATGAACCATTCTGAATACGGGCTTCGACGCCGATCAGTTTCAGATGCCGGTGTGCCTACTGACGCACAACCGCCATTATACCGCGCAATTGCCGGGTGGAAGAGACTGATAGAAGAAACTTGAAAAAATTGAAGAAACTGATATTAAATGTGAAATTTGTGATATACTGCGCGTAGAATTATTGTTTTTTAATGATTAATTCACGAAAATTTAGCTGTCGTAAGGGAATCGCATATGGCACCTGACAAACTACCCACCGCATTTGCGCCGGCTGAGCGACTGTCACAAACAGAGATTCAAAAACAACGAACTTATTTTGAACAGAGCGACGGTTTGACCCGATCAGTTATCGATTCCATTCCGAATATCTTCGTCATTCTGAATGAGCAACGACAAATTGTGTATGCGAATGAGGCGATAGCGGCAGCACTTGAAATTCGGCCAGAACGGGTCTGCGGACAGCGTCCGGGTGAATTGCTCAACTGCATGCACAGCGCGAACGGCTGCGGCACCACCGAATTCTGTTCGACGTGCGGCGCGGTGGAAGTAATTCTGAGCAGCTTAAAGGGCCAAAAGCTCGTACGAGAGTGCCGGATCATGCAGCAGGATGGGAATGCGCTCGATCTGCGGGTGTGGGGAACACCGCTGGCAGTGAATGGGAGCATGTATTCGATCTTTGTGCTGCAAGACATCAGCGACGAAAAACGACGACGCGCGCTGGAACGGCTATTTTTCCACGATATTCTCAACGTCGCCGGGGTGGTGATTGGGTTTGCGGAACTGATCAAAACCAGCCGCAAACCATCCGAAATGGTGGAATACGCGGATATTCTGTCACGCGCGGCGATACGACTGACCTCAGAAATCCAGGCTCAACGTGATTTGAGCGCGGCGGAAAATATGGAACTGGGTACGGTTCCCGCAGCACTGAATACCGTCGGCATTTTGCAGGAAATGCGCGATTTTTACTCGATGCATGAAGCTGGTAAAGAGCGCCAGATTGTTATTACGGAAGACGCGGAAGATGCACTGTTTGTGAGCGACGAAACATTGATCAAACGCGTGATCGGAAACATGGTCAAAAACGCGCTGGAAGCGTCCATGATGCACCAAACAGTGACACTCGCGTGTCAGGTGGATGGCGATTCTGTTGTTTTCAGCGTGCATAATCCGACGGATATGCCGCGCAATGTACAGCTTCAACTGTTCCAGCGGTCGTTCAGCACCAAAGGCAGCGGTCGCGGATTGGGCACGTACAGCATGAAGCTGTTGAGCGAACGGTATCTACAAGGGACCGTTTGGTTTGAAACGACTCCGGATCATGGAACGACATTTTATGCGCGATACCCGCTGATGCTCGACGTTTAAACTTTTAGACTTTGATACCCCCGCCCCCCCTTAAGCCCCCCTTAG
>CAYYNB010000127.1:0-17818 GCA_964472565.1 uncultured Anaerolineaceae bacterium | reverse complement strand
CGGCGGTGACGGGGTAGGGCTGGGGGCTGGGGTGGGTTCCGGGGCCAGCCGCGCCGAATCGACGACACACATCCGCGCGCCGCCGTTGAACGTGCCCGCGTCGGTCAGCGGCACGGTTTCGCCGGTTTCGATATTCACGAGGGCGATCTGGACATCATCCGGGCCACCGATGGAGGCCAGGAGTTGGGTATCGCTGGCAAACGCCCACGCGATCTCTGCCGCACCGCTGGAGAGGAGCGGGGCCGGTTGTTCCAATTCGAAGTCGAGCAGATAAATGTCGGCGGTTTGCGCATCTTCCAGATCGGGCTGGACGGTGTATACGATCAACTCGCCGGTCGGATCGAAAAACGGCCAGATTTGATTATCGGCGCTGAATTCGGTGGGCAGCAGCGGGAATTCGCCTTCGATCTCATCCAGGATGGTCAGAAAAACGTCCCAGTCGCCGGTTTGTTCCGACGAAAACAGAATCTGGCGGCCATCCGGCCCCCAGGAAGGCGACGTGTCGCGCCCCAGTTCGGTCGTGAGCTGGCGCTGGTTGGCCCCGTCGGCATCCATAATCCAGATGGTGGGAATGCCCTGGTTGCGGGTCGAAACAAACGCGATCTGACTGCCGTCAGGGCTGAAGATCGGCGCGAAGTTCATGCCTTCTGAGTCGGTTAACTGCACCGGCTCGTTGAGGTCCAGCCGCTGAAGATAAATCTGATAACTGCCAGTGGCGTCGGAGGTATACACGACGGCGCTGGCGTCGGGCGAACACGACGGCTCGCGCTCGTTGGCGGGACTCCCGGTGAGCAGGCGCGTTTGACCATCGAGGGTCATCAGGAAAATATCGTCGTTGTTGTAACGGTTGCCGTAAAAAACGACCTGATAGGACTCATCTTCGCCGGATGCGGTCGGCGCAAAATCCGGTGATTCCGGGCTGGGGGTGAGGGTCATCACGGCGGGCGTCAGCGAGGCAATGGCCTGGGCGGTCTGCGTGCCCTGCTGGATGGCGGCGTAGGTCTGGGTGAAGGGGATCACCTGGGCCTCGGCGGTAGCGGTCAGATCAACGGCCTGCGCGACGGCGGTTCCGGTTTGCGCTTCGGCGGTATACGTTTGCATGATGCCCGTCGCTTCGATCTGCGCGGCGGATAACTCCGCCGGGGTGGTGGCTGTCGCGCTGGGCTGGGCTTCGGTAGCCGGTGAAGGCAAAACATCGGCTGCGGTTGGCTCCAGCGCCGTTGCAGGAAGCTGGGGCTGGGCCGTGAGCGCGTTTTGGGTGACGAGTTGGTCCAGGCTGAGGGTGGGGGGCAGGGTTTTATTGTCGGACTCTGTTCCGCCACAGGCTGCCAGTAACAATAAGAGTAAAAGGGAAATACAAAGGCGGTATCGCAAACGAGTCTCTCCTGATCAATTAGGGACGTGGGTCCAGTTTAGAAGGTGCTATTTGACCACGATCTTATCTTACGCCCAAATAGATGACGGCCACCAGAAAGAGCAGCATCAGCCCCAGCGAGGCCCAGGATAAAACGCGGGCGAGGCGCGCCTGAATCTGGACATGTTCCAGGGTTGGCCCGATCTCGCCCCCGGCCAGATACCGATAGAGGGCGGCGGCTTCGCGGTCGAGGGTGCGGTAGTGCGACGGCAGCCAGTGATAAACCTGGGTGCGGGTCATGCGGTAGTAGACACGCAGCGACCCGGTGCGGCGTTTGACGGTGATGGTATGGTCGGCACGGCGCGGATCGAACCAGGGATAATTGCGGCGGCGGTGGGCGGTGATACTTTTATGGGTGGTCCGGGTGATGTCGAAGCCGGTCCGCTCAAAAAAAGCGGGCAGGCGCAGTTCGAGTTCTTCCATCGGCAGCAGAATGGGCAGGCGGTAATTGATGCGCAGCCGGTCTTCGCGCCAACAGCGTTCGGAGGGCAGGCGGACGGGCAGCAACTGCGGTTTCACAACTGGCGGCGGATATTCGATGGTAAGCTGGCGGGTGGGCGCGTGCAGCTTGCGCAGCAGCTTGACCAACTCTTCAACCGCCAGCAAAAAGCGCTCGCGAAAATCAACCAGTGGGAGCGCGCGCAGCGGTTCGGGCAGGAGAACGGTTTCGTGCATCACAACCACGATCCGCTTGTGGGCAGCAAGCGCGGCCTGCCAGTCGGCCTGAAGGTTGTTATCCGCCAGCCCAGCCGGGGAAAGCAGGATGATCACATGCGAGGCGGCGGCGGCTATCTGGTGATGGTCGTGGGGGAGCAGATCCGCCGGAGCAGCAGGATCGGGAATGGGTTCCATAACCAGCCCGCGCTGCTGAAGCTGGATGCCGAGTTGTTCCGCAAAAAGGGCATCGTCGGATGCGTGAAGTAAACAAATATAGGGCGGCATAGGTAAAAAATCCTTCAAAAACGCACTTTTGTTATTATGCGAGGAACGGGACGAGAAAACAAGCGCCAGCGATATAACCACCGCCTCCGCTACGCGGGTTGAAGGGGGGCTGCATCGCTGGTACACTAAGGTTTGATAAGTGAGGGAACGATGGGACGCCAATTTACCATTTTACTGCTAGTGATTCTGATTCTGTTTGTCGCCCATCCTGCGGAAGCGCAGGATGATACCACATGGTTGGTCCAACAAATTAACACCCTGCGCGGCGGGCTGGGCTTAGGTGGGTATGCGCTGAATGCCCAGCTTACGTCTGCCGCCACCCAACACAGCACCTATATGGCAACCACCTGCGATATTGCCCACAATGAGTCAAATGGATCGACTCCGGCCAGCCGCGCGGCGGCAAATGGGTATGTGGGCGATCATGTGAGTGAGAATATTTATGGCGGGAGCAACGCGAAAGCCAGCGACGCCTGGACTTTTTGGATTAACTCGCCCGTGCATTATGCCGGGTTGGTGCATGGCCTGCTGAATGAGGTCGGGGTGGGGATCGCGCACGGCCCGTGTGGACATTACTATACGCTGCTGTTCGGCCACCGGGCCGATGTGAACGCCCCGGCGGCTCCGACGGCGGCTTCGGGTGGACAGCCCGCCGTCCAGCCCACCCAAAAGCCGTATGTGCCACCGCCCCCCCGCCGCCCCCCCCCGCCGCCCAGCCGCACCCCCACCGCAACGATCCCGACGTTTACGCCCTCGCCCACCTGGACGCTCACCCCGACGCGCAACCCATCGCTGACAATCGACGCGGGGCAGGCGGACGCGGCGACGGCGGTAGCACTGGCGCAGCAGACCGCGCTGGCTTATGAAGTGGCGGCGATGGCATCCGCTACGCTGACGGCTGAAGCCCCCACCGCGACGCCCACACCGACTCAGACCGAAACCCCTGAACCGCGTCCCACCGACACGCTGACCGCCACCGCAACGGCTACCGCGACGTTAGCCCCGGTTGAAGCCGTAAAAACCGAAGCGTCGGATGATTTTGAAGTGCGCGATCTGATTCCGTACGCGCTGTTGGGGCAGGCGATTCTGATCGGGTTGGTGGGTCTTTCATTTTTCCGGCGTTCGCGTTAGATGAGGAGAGAGCATGGCGGACTTAGCCGATCCGATCAATATACTCATTACCGTGAAATTTGATGCTGAATCGCTGGCATCGTTCCGGGATGTGTCGAACCGCCTCGATATTTTGTACTATCCGGCGCGGCAGGCGCGCGAAGTGCCCGACGATATTTGGGCCAAAACCCAGGTGTTATATACCTCCTCGATTGTGCCTGATCTGGCCCAGGCCCCCCAGTTACGCTGGGTGCATGTCCATTACGCGGGCGTGGATCATCTGATCGACCAGCCGCTTTTCCAGGCGGAAAATGTGATGCTGACCAACGCCAGCGGGATTCATTCGACCAATATCGCGGAATACGTGTTCACGATGATGCTGGCTTTTGGACACCGCCTGCCTGCCTTGATGGAATATCAGGCGGCGGCGACCTGGCCGGACGAACAGCGCATGCTGCGCCTGATGCCGCTGGAATTACGCGGGAGCACCATCGGCATTGTCGGGTATGGCAGCATCGGGCGCGAAGTGGCGCGGATCGCGTCGGCGCTGGGCATGGAGGTGCTGGCGATCAAACGGGATGTGCGGCACCCCGCCGAGATGGATGAATATAACCTGCCGGGTACCGGCGATCCCGACGGTCAGTATTTTCGCCGCTTATATCCGCCCGAAGCGTTGCATTCGCTGGTGCGCAAAAGCGATTTTGTGGTGCTGACCGTGCCGCTGGTCGAGGCTACGCGCGGGATGTTTGGGGCGGACGTGTTCGCCGCCATGAAACAAACCGCCTTTCTGATCAATGTGAGCCGGGGCGGGATCGTGGATGAGGCCGCGCTGATCCAGGCGCTGCAAAACAAGCAGATCGCGGGGGCGGCGATGGATGTGTTTGAGGCTGAGCCGCTGCCCGCCGACAGCCCGCTGTGGAAGCAGCCGCAGCTGATCATCAGCCCGCATATTTCGGGCATGACGGGCGATTATAATGAAAAAGCCGCCACCCTTTTTATCGAAAATTTGCAGCGGTATATCCAGCGCAAGGAATTACTCAACGTGGTGAACCGTTCGTGGGGGTATTAAGCCGTGCCACTAATTTCTTTACCCCATCTCCCCCAGGGAAGGGGAGTCAAACCGGATGAATGGGATAATTATTTTCCTGGACCGGCCTTAAGCCGCAACTGCGCGAGTCCGAATACGTAGTATAGTATGAGAAAGCCAGTGTTAAAGGAGATCGAGATGGATAAACAGGACAAGAAAACCAATCCTTTGGGCGCTTTTGTTGAGCACCAGATTAATATGATCGAGGAAACCGGTAAAGCGGTGGTGTCGCTGCTGCCGAAGGATTTTCGCACGCACACCGGGCGCGCCATCGAAGAGGGCAAGGCCGGGTTTGAGGCGCTGTTCGATGGCATTCTGGACGGCGTACAGGGCGGCGTGGATAAGCTGCGCAAGTCGTCGAAGGATGAATCCGGCGATAAAGTGAAAGTCGAAGTCGAATAGTCGTATCTGCGCGTATCAGACTGACGAGGAGCAAGATGGAGATCACTGAGAAGGACCGCGAACTGGCGAAGAAGTGCGTGGCGTGTCCTGTATGTTCACGTGCCCGGAAAAAGCAGCGTGGGATCGCCTTTTGGTTCGTGAAAAACGTCGAAGGCGGCATGTGCCCGGCCTGCAAAGCTTATGAAAAAGTGTATGGGCGCAAACCGCACGAAGCGCTCAAGTAGAGGTCTGAACTGAAACGCCCGGCGTCATCACCGGGCGTTTTTTGTTGTCTGGGGAATGGTTGTTAGTTGTTTAACCGGGTAACCTCGCTGGCCTGCGGTCCTTTGGGGCCATCGCTGATCGAAAACTCGACCCGTTCGCCCTGTTCCAGATTACGATAGCCATTGCCGCTGATGGCGCTGTAGTGAACGAATACATCGTTCGCATTCGACCCGGTTTCAGGCTGGATAAAGCCAAAGCCTTTTTGCGCGTTGAACCATTTAACCACGCCGGTCAAACGTTGAGACATATTGTTTCGTGCTCCTTCGTGCTTAGAAATCGAAAATACGTGGTGTTCCCGCTCCACAACCAACCAAAATTGTAATACGGGTTTTATGGGAAGTCAACAGATTAGCGGCTATTTTTATTAAACTTATCGCGAAAATTAGTCCCCCATCTTTGGGGGTCGGGGCAATTCATGAATTGCCCCGACGTTCGATAACCAGACACGCATCCTGACGAGATCGGAAATCTGCATTTTCAGGCGCGGCGAAACACCCGCCAATATAACACGAACGGCACGCAGGCCAGCCCCTGGGCGGCCAGGAGTGCCCCGATCACGCCGATGTGATCGGCCAGCAGGCCCTGTAACAGCGAAAAAAGCGCAAAAGCGATGCTGCCCGCCAGCGAGACAAGCGATCCCATTGTGGCGCGCTGTTCCGAGGTGAATTCGGACTGCATCAGCCCGTCTTTCGCCACCATATTCACGCCGTAGATCAGCCCGGTGGAAGACAGCAGGGCAGGGGAGCAGACCGTGGGGGCGATGACGGCGACGGTGTTCACAGTTTGACTGACCGCACCACCCCACAGCAGCAGCCGGAATTCGGAAAAACGCCTGATCAGCCGTCCGCTGAAAAAGAAACTGGCCGACGCGAACACATTACCCAGCGTTTGGGCCAGCCCCAACGCCCACAGCGGCCACAGCGTTTGGACGAACGCTGCGCGGAGTTGATAACTGGCCTCACCGAGGGAACCGCTCAGAATCGACGCCAGGCTGATCAACCGGAGCTTACGATTGCGCAGAATCAGGTGCAGCGCCCGGCGGGTGTGGGCGGCGACATTTTCAGCGGGATGAACCAGTACGGCGGGTTCCTGGACCCACACGCTGATCCCCAGTCCCACCAGGGCGGGCAGCAGCGATAACCACATCACCAGGTGGAGCGACACCGCCGCCAGGATGCCGCCCGTCACGCCCGATAACGCCAGCGCCATGTGATCCATGCTGGTGATGCGGCCCAGGTGGTGCTGGTAGTCGGCCTGCTGGCCGGATGCTGCCAGGGTGTCGTATAACAGGGCGTTGTTATTGCCGCTGAAAAAAGCCCAGGCGGTGCCCTGGAAAAACGCACCGCAGGCCAGGCGGAGATAGGTGCCGCCCCACGCATAAAACAACACGGCGGCAGTCTCGGCGGCGGCTCCCAGCACCAGGGTGCGTTTCCGCCCGATGCGATCCGAAAAGATGCCGGTGGGGACTTCCAACAGTGCGCTGGAGAGTGACGTGATGGCAAAGACGCTCATGCCCAGCGCATACGAGCCGGAGACCTGAGCGAAATAGATGATCATGATGGGCGCGTACAGCCGCAGTCCCAGGGAGAAATCGAACCAGGATAACAAGCGAATGTTTTTGTGCATGAAGCAGGATTCCTTATGTGAGCTAAGGCTGCGCCAATATTTTCCTTACCCCATCCCCCCTTACCCCTTCCCTGGGGGAAGGGGAGTCAAACAAGGTGGACACAGGGTAATTATTTTCTTGGGATAGCCGAACTAAACACACCATCGCTTCGCACGGGGAATCAAAACATTCCCGACAGGTGCGGGCCGCGATGCATGGGGGGGCGTTTAGTTAAGCAAGCCGGAATCCCTCTTTCATTGGAGTGGAAATTGAAAATAGTGTAGCAGATTTTGGGGCATGAAAATAGGCCGTATTAATGCGCGGCGGCGATCACCCGCCAGAAGGTGAACATGGCGAGCGCAAACCCGATATAGGATAGCGTCCGTTCGCCAGTGGTATACAGCAGCGAACTGCCGATGATCAGGGCGCAGAACATGACGGCGCTGACCAGCCGTTGAATCGCGTATTCCATGCGGCGGAACTGGCGTTCCATGTCCTGGCTGGGGGTGACACGCACGGTGAGTTCCCCACGATCCGCGCGGCGCAGCACATCATCGGCCAGGGGGAGAAGCTGCACGGCGCGTTTGGCCGCATCCCAGCCCGTATCCATCAGCCGATTGAGCGACTCGCCGCTGAGCAGCCCGCGCAGCGTTTTCGGATTGAGCAGTTCGCGCGGGGAGACGCTGATCGACATCAGGCTGGCTTCAAAGTCGCCTAACAGCGACCGGGCGAACGGCTGGATTTCGCGCCAGGGGTCAAAGCTGGGATCGAGTCCGGTGCAGATACCTGCCAGGATGCCCACACAGCGCACGAGGTACAGATAATCCTGCGGCACCTGGAACGGCATGGAAAACAGCAGATCACTGAACTCGCGCCCGATGGTCCGCATTTCAGCAAACTGCATGCGCGTGAGGTCGGACATATTCAGACCCCAGATGCGATCAAAAACGGTGCGGATGGCTAGCTCGATGCGTTCCAGATCGGCACCGGGCAGCAGAATATTCAGCCGTTGGAACGACTGGACCATGCGGCGCGTATCACCCGCTGTGAGGGCATAGAGCGTTTCGCTCAGCCCGGATACAATCTGCGGCGTCAGGCGGCCCACCATGCCAAAATCGACAAAGATCAGATAGAAGGGCTGGCCTTGCAGCGGTTGATCGTTGTGATGCTGGCCGTTGGGAGCGGGCGTGCCGGGCGGGATGGGATAGACAAACAGGTTGCCGGGGTGGGGGTCGGCGTGAAAGCAGCGCTGATCAAACACCATCCATAAATAGGTGCTGATCAAGCGGCGGGAGACATCCTTCCGGCTGATTCCGGCGGCTTCGAGGCGGGCATAATCGGTGATCTTGATGGCGGTCACGTCTTCCAGCGTCACCACGCGGCTGGTGGAATGCTCGCGGTAGACGCGCGGAATGTAAACGCCGGGGTTGCCCGTAAACATGGTGGCGAACATTTCCGCGTTATCCGCTTCGAGCGTGTAATTTAATTCGTCCCACAACACCGCGCTGAATTCATCCAGCAGCAGCGGGACATTGGCGCGGCGGGAAATGAATTTGAAGCGCATGGCATGCCGCGCGATCACGCCCAGAGCCTTGAGATCGGTGTAGACCACCGAGCCGATGCCGGGGCGCTGAATCTTGACGACGACCCGCGTTCCATCCAGCAGCCGGGCGCGGTGGGCCTGACCGAGTGACGCCGCCGCAATCGGGGTAGGATCGAACTCGGAAAAGTGCTGGTCCAGCGGGCCGAGTTCCGCATGCAGGGTTTCGCGCAGCAGTTCAAACGGAATCGTCGGCACTTCATCTTGCAGCGCGGCCAGTTCGTCGATCACTTCGGGGGGCAGAATATCGACCCGGCTGGAAATGAACTGGCCGAGTTTGATCATGACTCCGCCCATATCGACGGCCATCATGCGGAAGTCGTGCGCCCAGCGCTTAAACCGCACATTCCGATTCTGGCGGATCAGCATATCCCCAAACAGGCGGCGCAGAATCACTTCCCACCACACCGCGCGGAGGAACAGCCACCAGGCAAAACGCAGCGTGCGGCGGTAGCGGCGCGGGTGGACGGTATAGGTGGAAAGTTCAGCCGCGAGTTGGTCAGCAGAAGGGCGATCCCTGTGATCGCCCGGTTCTGAATGTTGATTTGTCATATGCACCAAACCTCGGTGTTAGGCCATCCCAAGAAACCCGGTGACGATCCTGTTTGACAGGGGTAAGGGGGGATGGGGTAAAGAATAGGGCGCAGCCTTAATACACGGTCTGCCCCCGAAACCCTTTAAACGTTGTTATGATTGCTGCGCGTGAAGTGGATGCGCAGCTTGGACTGCTCGAAGCGCGCGTTTTCAATATCCAACTGCCAGAGCGAGTAGGGCAGCACGATATTACGGCGGTAGGGTCCGACTCGCAGTGTCAGTTCATCGGTGGAACGGTACAGGTCCAGATCGCTTTTGTCGGCAAAAGGCAGCGGCACAATCAGATAATAGCCATCGTTGCCATCGGTTTCGATGCGGTGTGACTGTTCTTTCATCAACACGTCTGCCGGGTTGCGATCTCCGTAGAGCGCATCGGCCAGGCGGCGCAGTTGGTCAAACCCGCCCATTTCACTGTCGAACAAGGGCGCGGTCAGCAGCGGAAGCTGGCCGAACGCCTCGCCAATAAACTCCATATTTTCGGCCTGCTGCGCTTTCCACTGCGCGAAATAAGGATCGGTGACTTCGGACGGGATGATCCGGTTGCACAACACGGCATCCACCGCGTAGCCGTACAGGTTGAGGTAGGTGTAGGTGCGCTGCGTCTCTTTGATGACCATGCGTTCGGGGTTGATCACCAGGCGCAGACTGCTGTAGTCGGGATCGGCCAGCAGCAGGCGCACTTTGTCCAGCGTGTCGAACAGACCATCCACGCTGTCCAGCGTTTCGGCGTCGGGCAGTTCCGCGCCGATCAAGGGTTTGGCCAGCGGACGTAACAAACGACCCGGTCCCCGCATCAGACTCATGATGCGGTTGAACCACCAGCGCGACGTGTCCGGCAGACTGAGCAGGCGCAGCGTTTCGGCGGTGGGCGCGGCGTCCACGATCAGGACATCGTGTTCGTTGTCTTCGGCATATTTGTTGATCCACAGCAGGTGTGCGCCTTCTTCGAGGCCGGGCAGAATGGTGACTTCTTCGGCTACGATGTCGGACACGCCGCGCGAACTGAGGACATTGAGCATATAACGCTGGATGCGGCCCCAGTATTTATCCATCGAGTAGCGGGCATCGACTTCCTGTGCCCACAGATTATCCATCAGCAAAACCGGCTCCGGCCCGATTTTGACATCGAGCGAATCGGCCAGCGAATGGGCGGTATCGGTGGAGATCACAATGGTACGCAGGCCCATCTCGGCGCACCGCACCGCCGTTGCCGCCGAAATGCTGGTTTTACCCACGCCACCTTTGCCAGTATGTACAATAATTCGCATAGATTCCTCGTTGTTGGTCGCCCTCATTAATTTAATGATCATTACGCAAGGGCGAGTCAAACGGTGCATTATATCCTTATTAGAATATAGCCTGTTCTGTCAGGCGAGCGTATTTTGTTCGGCGGCTGCCGGGTCTATCGTCGGGCGGGGTGCGGGGTTATAATACGGTATGTACAGGCGTTCTGTAGGTAGGGTTAACGTATGGCGGTGCCGTATTGTCACATTTGTGAGACGCATGAAGACGCAAAACAACGGTATGGAGATACCGGGCTGCAAGATGGGGATTTTTGCCCGATCTGCTTCCGGCCTACCTGCCGGTTTCATCTGGGGCGGGTGATCTGGCGGTGGAAGGAAAACGGGCAGCGTGCCGAAGCTTTTGTCTGCCTGGACTGTAAAAACGCCTACCGTCACCGGGAATGGGACGCCTATCACCGCGATTGGGTGAGTTAGTGCTGTGCCAAATATTACCCCTTCCCTCAGCGAAGGGGAGTCAAACCGGATGTGCTTGGGATGGCTTTAGGCCGATCCAGGAAATAAATCACCCCGAAGTAGCCGACTCAAAGTGTGGGGGAATTCCCCTTACCGGTGGGAAGGGGGTAGAGGATGGGGTGGAACAGCCTTAGTGCTGGTGGGCGGTCAGACTGTATTCCTCGTAGAATCTGGGTGGTATGTCTACCTGGAGGAAAACAATGGATACTGTCTACCGCATCCACAGCGATGTGCGCTGGTTGGTTCTGCTTGTCGCGGTGCTCACTCTGATCTACTTCGTGGTTCGCTGGCTGCAAAAAAAGCCGTACGACAAACGCGCGGCTTCTTTAACCACGCTGTTCGGCATAACCCTCGATCTTCAAATGCTGCTGGGACTCATTTATTTTGTTTGGAGCGGCATCGATTGGGATTACTGGCCGCGCCAGCGTTTTGAGCATCTGGCGGTGATGTTTATGGCCGTTGGCATCGCGCATCTGCCGCGCCGCTGGCAGAACCGGGCGGATTCGATCCGCTACCGCAACGCGGTTGTGGTGATCGTTGCGGTGCTGGTGCTGATCGTGGTGGGGATTTTGCTGCTGCCGGGCGGTTCCAGTTCGTACCGGTGGGACTTCGGAGCCTAAAAACACATGGATGATGAACGGATTTTGTTTTTTGAGCCGGATGTTCACCGCAAGCTGGTGCTGTATGCGCGGCATTTATTCGCGCCGGAAGACGACGCGCTGATCCAGGCGCAGCGTAACAGCGACGCGGCGGGACTCCCCGTGATACAGATTCGCCCGGAAGAAGGCCAGATGCTGCAATTTCTGGTGGCGGCGGTTGGGGCGACGCGCGTTTTGGAGATCGGCACCCTGGCCGGGTACAGCGGTATCTGGATGGCGCGCGCGCTGCCCGCCGACGGCCACCTGATCACGCTGGAAATGGACCCGAAACACGCGGCAGTGGCCCGGCGGAATTTCGAGCTGGCGCAGGTGGCGGATCGCGTGGAAGTGATCGAAGGTAAGGCCATCGACAGCCTGCACAAGCTGGATCACAGTGCGCCGTTTGATCTGGTGTTTATCGACGCGGACAAAGAAAGCAACATGGCCTATCTGGAATGGGCCATTGGGCATGTGCGTTCGGGCGGCCTGATTGCGGCGCATAATGCCTTCCGCGAAGGTGCTCTGCTGGAAAACAACCCCAAAGCCAACGTCACCCGGCAGTATCTCGAACGAACCGCCCAGGATGAACGCCTGCGCAGCAGCACGATTATCCCGGTGGGCGACGGAATCGCGGTGGCGGTGGTGCGCTAGGGACGCGGCATGAAGTTAGGCTGCGCCAAGATTTGCCTTACCCCATCCCCCCTTGCCCCTTCCCTCAGGGAAGGGGAGTCAAACCGGATGAATGGGATGATTATTTTCTTGGATCGGCCTTACTCCCTCAATGCGGTATGATAGATGGGTGCAACGGATCGAAAACCGCCTGCATCCAACAGACTGATGGCCGCCTTGAGGGAGAAGATTGATTATGCGTCCTGCCGTCCCACCCACTTCCAAAAAACAGCCCGGTACCAAGCTTAATCCGCTGTGGATCGCGGCGGCGGCAGTCGTTTTGATCACGGCGGCGCTGGTGATTCTGATCATCCGCGCGGTGAATGACCGCGATCAGCAGGCGGCCCCCCAGACGGAAACCAGCCAACAGGTGCAAAAAGATGGCCCGGTGGTGCGCCCCAATATGTCGCTGGCGCTGGAAGTCTCCCGGACGGACTTTACGCTGCCGGGCTTGAGCGGCAATATCAGCCTGAACAGCTACCGGGGCCAGTATGTCCTGCTCAATTTCTGGGCGACATGGTGCCCGCCGTGTGAAGCTGAAATGCCCGAACTGAACGCCTATTATCTGGCGCAGAAAAACAATGGCTACACGATGATCGGCGTGGATGTGGACGAAGACCTGGCGCTTGTAAAAGCGTATGTCGAGGCGAAGGGGTACACCTTCCCGGTAGCGGTGGACGGCGGCGCGGCGGTGTTTTTGCACTATGTGCCGGATGACGTGCTGCCCAGCACCTTTTTGATCGGTCCCGATGGGCGGGTGGTGTATGCCTGGGCCGGGCGTATCAGCTACGCCACGTTGGAGGAGTTTGTCACGCCGCTGTTGGAAGGCTAGCGTTCAGGTCTGAAGCCGTCGCCCGGCGCGATGAAGCCGTTCTTCTGCTTCGCCTTCAAGCTGGTTTGCGAATTCAAAAACGCCGCGTATGGATTCCTTACGCGCATCAAAGAGGCGCGCCCATAACCCTGCCGCCCATGCGATCTGCTGCGCATGGGTGTTCCAGTTTTGGCCCGATGCGGCGATGTAAGCATCCAAAAAGACAGCGCTTTCTTCAACGGTGGATTGTCCAAACGAGAACAAAGCGGCGGCGACGCCTGCTAGTGCGGGTTCTGGTAGGGCGACGATGGAATCCCAGTCATCGACAGCCAGTAGATGCCCGTTTTCCCAGCGGACGTTGTCCGACCACCAATCCCCGTGACCAATCACCGGCGGCAGCTTACTTTCTCGGATCACGGCACGCGCCAGCATGGCTGTCTGCTCAATCCACGGGGGATCGTGATGTAAATTGAGGTCTTCCGCAATATCTGTCGCTGGGGGCCATGCGTCTCCCGGATCATTCCATCTGAGAAAACTCCATGCTGGCGTGAGCTGAGAGAATGTTTTGGCAGGCGGGGCCAGTTTTACGAGTTCTGCCAGAACGCGTCCGAGTTTTTCCGCAGTCTCCAGACCGCGGGGGAGTGGGGCACCTCCCGGCAGGTAACGTTCGAAGGAGATGGCAAGAGCATCATATCGTTTCGGTGGTCCCAGCGGTTCAGGACACGGAAAATTGGCTTCCCACATATGCCGGTGTACGTGCCAGCATGCCATCAACCGTTCATGCCATGTTCTGATTTTGGCGACAACGTGCCTGTCATCACCCAGGACGATTCCGAAAACCGCCGACGAGTAACCCGTTTCGAACACGATGTCGCGCAGCGGTGATTCAAAATGAGCTTCACACCAGGCCGAGAGATTTTCTTTTGATACAACGGGGCGTTGTCGGCTGCTCATCGATAACATACTCCCTAAGCGAATCCTGTAGCACGCTATCAGAATAACACCGCTGGCGCGCGCAGCCAATTTAGCCTGAATCCCCCACGATTTAGCCTTAATTTCGACGCATTTAGGCTAAATCTGCCCCAAAATTATCCCAAAGTAGGTTACTTTTATCCCACATAAGGTTAAATAAGTAACCTACTTTTACCGTTTCCTAACCTACAGCGCGTTAGAAAAAGGTTGTTATCTCGATTCGCCGCTTTGGTGTTAAACCGGTCTGTTAGCTGACGGGCTACAAAAAGCGCCCTGACATCTCAGGGCGCTGGACTTGTGTGGTTCAGTGCTTCAGCGGTTCAGGTCGCCGGGGCCGAAGACCTGGCCGGGACGGATGATCTGCTGCGGGACGAGATCGGGCGTGGCGATCAGGTCGTAGGCCATCGCCCCCGTGATGCGCACCGGGACAAGTTCGCCAGCGGGTAGTTCCCCCTCGACCAGCACGTAGCCATCGATTTCCGGCGCGTCCCGGTACGAGCGCCCCAGGCTGATCATCTGCCCGGTGGGGCTGCCGTCCTCGTCGGTGGCCTCGGCCTGCCCCTCGATCAGCACGGGCAGCGTCTGGCCGACAAAAGACTGGTTCCGCGCGAGGCTGATCGGCTGCTGCGTGCTCATCAGGATGTCGTGGCGCTGCTGCTTCACTTCCTCCACGACCTGATCGGGGATGTCAGCCGACGGGGTGCCGGGTTCGAAGCTGTAGGTGAAGGCCCCCACGCGGTCAAAGCGCAGCGCCTGGATAAAGTCCACCAGGGTATTGAATTCCTCGTCCGTCTCGCCGGGATAGCCCACGATAAAGGTGGTGCGGATGGCAAGATCGGGCATGGCGGCGCGCATCTTGCCGATAGTCTGGTGGACCCAGTCGATATTGGCGGGGCGGCGCATGCGTAACAGGGTGCGGCGATCCGCGTGCTGCAAGGGAATATCGAGGTAGGGCACGATCTGCGGGTGGGTTGCCATCGTCTCGATCAGGCGATCCGTCACATAGCCGGGGTAGGCGTACATGATGCGAATCCAGGGAACATCCGGCACGGCGGCGACCAGTTGGTTGAGCAGTTCGGCAAGGCCATCCTTGAGGCCGAGATCATGGCCATAATCGGTGGTGTCCTGCGCGATCAGGATCAGTTCCTGCACGCCCCGGTCACGCAGCAGGCGGGCTTCGGTCAAAATGCGATCAATGGGGCGGCTGACGGCGGTGCCTTTGATCAGCGGGATGGCGCAGAAGGCGCACGGGCGGCGGCAGCCATCCGCGATTTTCAGATAGGCGCTGGCCCCTTGAACGGCGACCCGGTTGACGCCGTGTTCATCCGCGCCGACGGTCAGCACGTCGCCGGGGATGTGGTAGATCGGATCGGGGTGTTTGCGGGTGCGCAGGCGCTGCACCAGATCGACAATATCCATCCAGCGCCGCGTCCCGATGATCCCATCCAGGCCGGGCACCTGCGCGGGGAGTTCCTGGCTGTAGCGCTGCGAGAGACACCCGGCGGCGATCAGGTATTGGTTCGGCTTTTTGATGGCGGCGAGGTCGCGCAGGGCGGCAATGCTTTCGTCGCGGGCGGAGCCGATGAAGCCGCAGGTGTTGACGATCAATACTTCGGCGCGGCGGGCGTGATCGGTGCCGCGCAGACCGGCTTGTTCAAGCAGGGCCGCCATCGATTCGGAATCGACAGTGTTTTTAGAGCAGCCGAGGCTGAGCAGATAATAGGATGGTTTGGGCATGAAGCGATCCGTCTCTGAATTTGTGCAATGGCGGTTTATTTTATCAGACGACGGACCGAGTGGGTAGCGGGAGTTAGGCTTTCGGGTGGTGTGCGCGATACCAGCGGCGGTAGCCGAGCGCGCCCAGGACGATGACCAGCAGGTAGGGGCCGGTGTAGATGGTGAGCCAGATCAGGGCCTCGGCCAGGAACTGCACGAGGTTTTTTTGCGCATTCCAGGCGTCTTGAAGCGTCTGTTTGGCCGACCAGCCTTCGGATTTTTTATCAGCGGACGGATTCGGCGCACGCAGCCGGACCGTGATCGTGGAAAAGTCGGTGCGCGTGGACAGATAGTTCATCTGACCTTTGACTTGTTCGATCTGCTGCTCGATGTTTGCCAGTTCGTTGTTGACTTGCAGCGCTTCGGTGACATTCACCGCCTGTTCGAGAAAAGTCATGATGCGGTCCCGCGTGGCTTCGAGACTGATCAGGCGGGATTCCAGATCGACGTATTCGGCGGTGACATCCTGCCCGGACGAGGAATCGCTGAGAATTTTGGTCCCAAGCTGGCGGAGGGCGCTCATGGCGGTTTCGAATTGGGCGGCGTTGACCGCCAGGGTGATGCTGGCTGTCGGCACGGGGTCACTGCTGGTGATCTGGCTGCTGATCACGTAGCCGCCGTATTCCGCCGCAATGACGGAAATCTGATCGAGGGTGGTGAGGGGATCGTCTACAATGAGCGATAAATCGCCGGTTTTGATCACCATGCGTTCGACGGTGGGCGCCGACTCGTCGGGTGCGGCGGGCGGCGCGACTTCATCCGCGACGGTCAGGATACCGGAAGAATCAGGGCGTTCCTGCTCGGACACAATGCCTTGCGACTGGGGTGCGGCTCGGTCGGCAGCGGTGTGCTCGGAATCGTTACTGGAGCAGGATGTGAGCAGCAGGAGAATCAGGCTCGCTGATAACAGGCGTTTCATGGGCAAGACTCCTCAAAATATCGTCATGCGGTTTTACATGGGACGCATGGACGGGGGAAAAGGTTCCAGATAGGGACCATTGATTGGTGGAGCAGCGCGCGGAACACGCAGCAGGCCCGCGATCAGCCACATGAACAGCGCCACAGCAAACACAACCGTACCCACCAGCGGATCAAATTCATCATCCACCATCAGATAGATCACACCCGCGCCTTCGATAAGGGCATACAATGCCTGAAGGCGGCGGTAGGGGTGGTAAGCCCGGTCCGGCAGGAACAGTGTCAGTAGCAGGGGCAGGATATACAGGGCGGCGGCGATATAGGCTCCACGCTCCTGTAACTGGTCATAGTAGAGCCAGTAATTCATGCCCCAAGCGCTACCCTCGGCGCGGACAGGAACATTATCGCCGTAACTGATCGCGCCATAGGTTTCGAGCATGGTCAGATCGCGGCTGAAATAATCGGTCTCGACGTAATTGCCCCAGCCGTTGTAGAGCGGCACATAGAAGCCCACATTGCCAAAAGGCACGAAAAAGGTGATGACAATGGCGACGAAGCCAAGCAGCGACAGAATCCGTGCGCGGCGCTGAACCGCATGAAAGAGCGGATTAGCGCTCATCGCAGGCGCTGACGGGGCGGGACTCGGTGTATTCCAGGGGGCGGCGACTACCGGCGGTATGCCTACATTCCATTGAGGGGCAGCGGGCGCATTCGGTGGGCCATCATAGAAGTTGTTCGACATCGGCGCAGGCGCGATCCGGCTGCCGTTGGGCGGTGTCGGCGGGGAGGATGGCGGCGTGTATTCCGGCAGGGTGGCGGGCGGCGGTGGTGCCGGTGTGACAGGCACAGCGCGCGCGATCCAGGCGGGAATCATCTCGGTTTCATGTTCGCTGGGCGCGATCCAGGGCGGCAGGGTTTCATCGGAGACGGGGAGCGATGGCGGAAAAAGCCTGTCACGCAAGGCGCGCGCTTTTTCATGGGTTGGATTCAGGCGCAGCACTTCGTTCAGGGCGTAATAACGCTCGTTCCAGTCCCGGCTGATGGCGGCAATGGCCCACCAGGCGCTGGGCTGGTTGGGGTCCTGCTGGACAACCGCCCGCAGCACGGTTAATGCTTCGCTATCGCGGTGTTCACGGTGAAGTTTGGCTGCATAATGAAGTTGATCTTTGATGGTCATACATTATCCCCCTTAGGCTGCGCCAATATTTTCTTGACCCCATCCCCCCTTGCCCCTTCCCTTAGGGAAGGGGAGTCAAAC